>JADLCS010000043.1 GCA_020847075.1 Gammaproteobacteria bacterium | reverse complement strand
TCAATCCGCCTCCCGCTCCAGGTCGCAGCAGTGCGAGCCCTTGTCGAAGCCCTCCCCTTCCGCACTCAGGATCGCGCCGGTCACCGGATTGGGGCGGAAGGTGGTGCAGCCCTTCAAGCCCCGGTCGTAGGCGTATCGATAGACCTCGCGGAAGGCGGCAAAGTCGTAGTCCTGCGGGATGTTCACGGTCTTGGAGATCGCGTTGTCGACGTAAGGCTGGATCGCGGCCTGCATGTCGATGTGGGCGCGCGGCGGCAGGCGGCGGGCGTCGACGAAGGTATCCGGCGGCGGCGCTGCGCGCGGATGCCGCTCCGACCACAGCGCGTAGGCGTGGTCGCGCAGGCTGTACTCGGTGTAGCTGCCGTCGAGCTCCAGCACGCGGCGCTTGTAGTCGAAATCGAACACCGGCTCGATGCCGCTGGAGACGTTGTTGGCGAGCAGGCTGATGGTCCCGGTCGGCGCGATCGCGGTCAGGTGGCTGTTGCGGATGCCGTGCGCGCGGATGCCGGCGCGGATGTCCTCCGGCAGCGCGGCGACGAACGGCGCCGCGAGGAAGGCATCGCGCTCGAAGAACGGGAAGCTGCCCTTCTCGCTCGCCAGCTCGATCGAGGCGCGGTAGGCGGCGTGGCAGATCGCGCTCATCACGCGCGCCGCGAAGGCGGGCGCGGCCGGATCGCCGTAGGGGATGCCGAGCAGGATCAGCGCGTCGGCGAGGCCAGTGACGCCGAGGCCGACGCGGCGCGAGCCACGCGCCTGCGCGGCCTGCGCCTCGAGCGGGAAGCGCGAGGCATCGATGACGTTGTCCAGCATCCGCGCGGCGACCCGTGTCACCCGCTCGATACCGTCGAAGTCGAACTCGGCGTCGGCAGCGAACGGCCGCCGCACGAAGCGCGTCAGGTTGATCGAGCCGAGGTCGCAGGCGCCGTAGGGCGGCAATGGAATTTCGCCGCAGGGATTGGTCGCGCTGATGTGTTCGCGGTAATACAGATTATTGAGCCGGTTGATGCGGTCGATGAACAGTACGCCGGGCTCGGCGTAGTCGTAGGTGGCGCGCATGATGCGATCCCACAGCTCGCGCGCGCGCACCGTGCGGATGACGCGGCAGCTCACCGGCCGCGTCTCGCCCGACCAGACGCGCATGACCGTCTCGCCCACGGCCCCGGCGGGGGCCTGGTCCAGGTCGCGCTCGGGGAACACCAGCGGCCAGTCGGCATCGGCGCGCAGGGCCTCCATGAAGGCGTCGCTGACCAGCACCGACAGGTTGAAATGGCGCAGCGCATGGGCGTCGCGCTTGGCCTCGATGAAGGCCTCGATGTCGGGGTGGTCGCAGCGCAGCGTCGCCATCATCGCCCCGCGGCGCGCGCCGGTGGAGAGCAGCGTGGCGCACATGCTGTCCCAGATGCGCATGAAGGACACCGGGCCGGAGGCGACGCTGCCCACGCGGCGCGCCGGCGTGCCGGCCGGGCGCAGGGTGGAGAAATCGTAACCGACGCCGCCGCCCTGTTGCAGCGTGATCGCGCCCTCCTTGAGGCCGTCGAAGATGCCGTCCATGGAGTCCTCGATCGTCCCCATGACGAAGCAGTTGAACAGGGTCACACGATGACCGGTGCCGGCGCCGGCCTGGATGCGGCCGCCGGGCAGGAAACGGAAATCCTTCAGGATGTCGAAGAAGCGCTGCTCCCAGCCGGCGCGGTCGGCGGGCTCGACCGCGGCCAGGGCGCGCGCGACGCGGCGCCAGCTCGCCTCGATATCGGCGTCGCGGTCACCGTCGGCCTCGCGGTGGCGGTATTTGCTGTTCCAGATGTGGCGCGAGATGGCGGCGGTGAAATACGCGTCGTGCTTTCCTGCCTCGGCCATCGCTGCGTCCTCAGTGGCGTGTGCGCTTCCCCGTCTGACGGGTCCTCGCCCGCCCGCGGCGTTGTTGCCGCGGGGTCGGTGGCGAGGGCCGGTCCCGGTAGGGATTGACGCCGGTGCGGAATTCGATACGCACCGGCGTCCCCTCGAGTTCGAGCGCCTCCCGGTATACCCCCTCCAGGTAGCGCCGGTAGCTGTCGGGCACGGCCTGCGTCTGCGTACCGTGGATCACGATCAGGGGCGGATTGTGCCCGCCCTGATGGGCGTAGCGCAGCTTGATGCGCCGGCCGCGCACCAGCGGCGGCGCATGGCGCTCGACGGCCCGTTCCAGGATCCGGGACAGCATCGGGGTCGACAGCTTGCTGTTACTGGCATGATACGCCGCCGTGATCGACTCGAACAGATTGCCGACCCCGCTGCCGTGCAGGGCGGAGATGAAATGCACGCTGGCGTAATCGATGAAGGCGAGCCTGCGCTCCAACGCCGCCTTCACGGCGAGACGGTCCTCGGGACTCATGCCGTCCCATTTGTTGACGGCGATGAGGAGGGCCTTGCCGCTCTCGATGATGTGACCGAGCAGCTTGGCGTCCTGTTCCGCCACGCCCTGTTGCGCATCCAGCACCAGCAGCACCACGTGGGCCTCGGCGATCGCCTGCAGCGTCTTGACGACGCTGAACTTCTCGACGGTCTCGTGGATGCGGCCGCGGCGCCGCACGCCGGCGGTATCGACCAGGGTGTAGCGTTGTCCATCGCGTTCGAACGGGACATAGATGCTGTCGCGCGTCGTGCCTGGCTGATCGAAGGCGAGCACGCGCTCCTCGCCCAGCATGCGGTTGAGCAGCGTGGACTTGCCGACGTTCGGGCGTCCGACGATGGCGATCTGGATGCCGCGCTCGTCTTCGGCCTCCGTCTCTTCCGGCGGGGCGGGCGCGAATCGCGCGAGTACCTCTTCTATCAGGTCCCCGACGCCGTCGCCGTGCGCCGAGGAGACACAGTGCACCGCCCGGATGCCGAGGGGCGCGAATTCCCCCTCGGTCAGCGCGGGCGTGAGGCCTTCGGCCTTGTTGATCACCAGCACCAGCGGCTTGCCGGAGACGCGCAGCCGCGCGGCGATCTTCTCGTCGACCGCCGTCAGTCCGTCGCGCGCATCGACCAGGAACAGCACGGCATCGGCCTCTTCCACCGCCTTCTGCGCCTGGGCGGCCATGAGCCGGTCGACGGCGTCCGCCGCCTCACTCAGCCCGCCGGTATCGACGACGATGTACGGTCGGTCTCCGACGCGGCCGGTGCCGTAATTACGGTCGCGCGTCAGCCCCGGATAGTCCGACACCAGCGCGGCGCGACTGCGCGTGAGCCGGTTGAACAGGGTCGACTTACCGACGTTGGGGCGCCCCACCAGGGCGATGACGGGTTTCATAGAGAAATGGGGACAGATTTATTTTTTAGAGAAATGGGGACAGGTTTTATTTTTGACCGCCCGGTCATCAAGAACCAGGGTCTCTGACAAAAATTAAATCTGTCCCCATTTCTCTTCTGGCCAGAAAATAAATCTGTCCCCATTTCAGGGGTCGATCGTCAGGGCGTGCAGCGCGCCGCCGACGGTCTGAAGGTACATGACGTCGCCGGACACCACGGGCGTGAGCGCTATCGCATCCTCGCTGACGTGGAAGCGCGCGACGAAATGGCCGTCCCGCAAGGACAGTCCGTGCAGATACCCCTGCTGGTCGGCGACGTAGAGGGTATCGCGATACAGGACCGGCGCGGTGATCATGCGCCCGGCGAGTTGGTCCTGCTGCCACAGGATGGCGCCGCTGCGGCGGCTGATGGCGAATATCCGCCCGTCGTCCTGGGCGAGATACAGCGTGTCCGCATCGGACGCCATGTCCTGAGCGGTGGAGAGCTCGCGCGACCACAGCACGCTGCCCGCCACCGAGGTCAGCGCGACCAGCCGCGCCTGATAGGCAGCGGCGTAGATCACGCCGTCGACCAGCACCGGATCGGCGTCGATGTCGACCATGCGTTCCAGCTCCGACCTCCCTTCGGGGACGCCGACCGTGACCTCCCACAGCACCTCGCCGCTGTCGAGCGCCAGCGCCGCCAGTTTCCCGTTGGCGAAACCGGCGAACACGCGCCCCTGGTCGATCAGCGGCCGGCTCGCGCCGCGCAGGCTCAGCGCGGGGACCGTGCTCGAATAGGACCAGAGCGGATTGCCGCTGACGGGGTCGAGCGCGCTGAGATGGCCATCGTTGGTACGCACCACCAGCGTGCCGTCGCGCGCCAGCGGAATGGCCAGCACCTCGCCGCTGAGCTGCGTGCGCCAGCGTACGGCGCCGTCGTCGGGGTCCAGCGCGATGATCTCGCCCTCGTCGGTACCGACATAGAGCAGCCCCTCGCCCGCGCCGATGCCGCCGGACAGGCGGACCGGACCCTCCTCCGTCGGCGGCGACAGCACGGTACTCCACACGCGCCTGCCGTTGCGCGCATCGAGCGCGACCACGCGGTCGGGGCGGTCCGAATAGAAGAAACGCCTGCCCTCCACGAATGGCGTCAGGGGCGTCTCGTCGGGCGCGTGGCGGATCTGGGGCTGGCGGTACCACAGGCCGTGCAGGCTCATGTCCCCCGCGACCGGCTCCAGCTCGGGCGGTTCGACGCGCGGCTTGGCCCCGCTGCAGCCGGCCAGCAGGACGACGCAGAAGACGCCGCACAGCGCCGTGGCGGCGCGGACCCGCGGGCGCCTGTGCCCGGCCGCCATCACGATCTCATCCGGCATCGAGGTTATCGAGCTTGATGCGGAGCATGCGGCCGTCGGCGCCCGCGGCGAGCTTGTCCAGCGCCAGTTCGTAGGCCTGGCGCGCCTTGGCCGTCTGCCCGGTCTCGGCGTAGATATCGCCCTTCAGCTCCTCGTACTCCGCGGCGTAGGCGTCTCCCTGCACCGGTTCGAGCAGGGCGAGCGCCTGGGCGCCCTCGCCCATGGCGAGCATCAGCTTGCCGAGGCGCAGCCGGGCGATATGCACGAACTCAGGCTGTTTCGCGTGCTCGATGACCCATTCCAGGCGCGTGCGCGCCGCGGGCAGATCGCCCTTGTCGACGTATTCCCGCGCCAGGATGAAGGCCGAGAGCGCCGCATACGGGGTGCGCGGATAGGTGTCGATGATATAGCCGCCGCGCGTGAGCACCGCATCGACATTACCGGCCCGCGACTCGAGCTGGAGCTGTTCGTATTCATTGGAGGCCGAGACCGCGAGATTGCCCTGATGGGCCACCCAGGCGCGCACGCCCAGGATGGTGACGACCCCGGCGAGCAGACCATAGATCAGCGGATTGCGGTACCTCTCCCACCACTTTTTCAGGTCTTCCAGTTGCTCTTCTTCTTCACGACTGTACGCAGACACGGATGCTTCTCCCGGTTCTTGTTCCGATCTTCAGATGATCCTACAACACCACCGCGCGCAGACGGGGGGCGAGTTCACCCCGCGGCACGATCTCCTGCGGCCGCTCGTCGCGCAGGTACTTCACGCCGACGACGCCGCTGTTCACCTCGTCCTCGCCGAGGATCAGCGCCACTCGCGCGCCGCTCTTGTCCGCCCGGCGGAACTGGCCCTTGAAATTGCCACCGCCGCAGTTGACGCACAGGCGCAGTCCGGGCAGTTCGTCGCGCAGGCCCTCGGCCAGGCCCGGCGCGGCGCGCCCGGCCGTCTCCCCCACCGCGATCAGGTAGACGTGCGGCGCCGGCGCCGCGACCGGCGCGGCGCCCTCCTCCAGCAGGGCGAGCAGACGCTCGATGCCGAGCGCGAAACCGGCCGCCGGCGTCGGCCGGCCGCCGAGCTGTTCGATCAGACGGTCGTAGCGACCGCCGGCGCACACCGTGCCCTGCGCGCCGAGCCGGTCGGTGACCCATTCGAAGACGGTCTTCTCGTAATAATCGAGCCCGCGCACGAGACGCGGATTGACCTCGTAGGCGAGGCCCGCCGTATCCAGCAGGTCGCGCAAGCCGGCGAAATGCTCCTGCGACTCCGGATCCAGATGATCCGCCAGCGCCGGCGCACCGTCCAGCAGCGCCCGTAACTCCGGATTCTTGCTGTCGAGTATGCGCAGCGGGTTGACGTGCAGACGCCGCCGGCTGTCCTCGTCGAGACGCTCGTGATGGGCGGACAGATACTCGACCAGCGCCGCGCGGTAACGCGCGCGCGCCCCGGCCGTGCCGAGCGAATTGATCTGCAGGCGCACCCCCCCGATGCCGAGGACGCGCCACAGGCGCGCGCTCAACAGGATCAGTTCCGCGTCGATATCCGGGCCAGTGAACCCGTAGGCCTCGGCGCCCCATTGATGAAACTGGCGGTAACGGCCCTTCTGCGGCCGCTCGTGGCGGAACATCGGACCGAGATACCACAGGCGGCGCGTCTGGTTATGCAGCAGGCCGTTCTCGAGGCAGGCGCGCACGCAGCCGGCGGTGCCCTCGGGGCGCAGGCTGAGGCTCTCCCCGCTCAGGTCCGTGAAGGTGTACATCTCCTTCTCGACGATGTCGGTGACCTCGCCGACGGCGCGCACGAACAGCTCGGTCCGCTCCAGCGACGGCAGACGGATCTCCTCGTAGCCGTAGCCCTCCGCCAGCGCGCGCAGCGCCTGCTCGAGCGCGTGCCACGCCGGGGCGGTCTCCGGCAGGACGTCGTGCATGCCGCGGATTGCCTGAATGCCTTTGCTCAAGTGGATACCCGATCTGGTTCGTCTCCGCGGAGAGGCCGGCAACGGCCGTCCCGGCGGCGCGCGTTCAGCCGTTAATCGTCCTGACCGGGATCGTCACCGGCTCCGCCTGCCCACCCTCTCCCTCGGCGCGCCGACGCGCGAGGCGTTCGCGAATGGTCCGTTCGAGGTCGTCCAGCAGCCGATCGTCGGCCACCTTGTGGTCCGGTTCGCCGTCGACGTAGACGAGATTCGGCGCGCCGCCGGTCAGGCCGATGTGGGCCTCGCGCGCCTCGCCGGGGCCGTTCACCACGCAGCCGATGACGGCGACGTCGAGCGATTCGGTGATGTCCTCCAGGCGCGCCTCCAGCGCGTTCACCGTCGAGATCACGTCGAAGCGCTGGCGCGAACACGACGGGCAGGCGATCAGATTGATGCCGCGGCTGCGCAGGTGCAGGCTCTTCAGGATGTCGAACCCGACCTTGACCTCTTCCACCGGGTCGGCCGCGAGCGAGATGCGAATGGTGTCGCCGATGCCTTGCGCGAGCAGCATGCCGAGGCCGATGGCCGACTTCACGGTGCCGGAGCGCAGGCCGCCGGCCTCGGTGATGCCGAGGTGCAGCGGCTGGTCGATCTGGTCCGCGATCAGGCGATAGGCCTCCATCGTCAGGAACACCTCCGAGGCCTTGAGGCTGACCTTGAAGTCGTGGAAATCCAACCGGTCGAGGATATCGATGTGGCGCATGGCGGACTCGACCAGCGCCGCTGCGGTCGGCTCGCCGTATTTGCTCTGCAGGTCTTTTTCCAGCGAGCCGGCGTTGACGCCGATGCGGATCGGGATGCTGCGCTCGCGCGCCTTCTCCACCACCGCGCGCACGCGGTCCTCGCGGCCGATGTTGCCGGGGTTGATGCGCAGGCAGTCGACGCCGAGATCGGCCACGCGCAGCGCGATGCGGTAATCGAAATGGATGTCGGCGACCAGCGGCACGTTCACACGGGTGCGGATCGCGCCGAAGGCCTCCGCCGCCTCCATGGTCGGCACCGAGACGCGCACGATGTCGGCCCCGGCCTTTTCCAGCGCCTGGATCTGCGCCACGGTGGCCTCGACGTCGCAGGTCTCGGTATTGGTCATGCTCTGCACGGCAATCGGGGCATCGCCGCCGACCGGCACCTTGCCGACCATGATCTGGCGCGACTTACGTCGCTGGATCTGATTTCTGGCCTTCATTTCGCTTCACGCCTTCGTCGCTGGGACCGCCCAGCCGGAAACTGGCGACGTTGGACCGGCTGATCGGGACGTTTTCATACGGTTCGCCATTGTATTCTATCGAGACGCTCGGGGCATTGCCGAGTAGGATATCAAACGGCGCCAGACCGCGCAGACGCAGCACGTCCGGGAAATTGCCCATCCGGTAGGCCATGCGCCGCCCGGTCACGTCCGCCACCTCCACCCAGGATTCCCCGCTGAAGCGCAGCACCAGCTCATCCATGGGTTCGTCCGTGGCCGGCGGCGGCTCCTCGCGGGGCTCGTCCTCCGCCTCCTCCTCGCCCGGCGCCTCCGGCGCGGCGTCCCGCAGCGCGGTTTCCGGCGTCACCGCCATCCCGTCGGGCGCGGACCCCGCCGGCGGAAAGACCGCCGCGGGCGCCGCCTCCGTCACCGGCGCCGTCTCCACGGGACCGACGCCCGCCGGCCGGAGCAGCAGCCACAGCGCGGCCAGGAACAGCACCGTGCCCGCGGCGACCAGGCCGGCACGGAGACGCGGCGACATCCCGCGCCGCCGCGCCGACGGCATGGCGGCGGTCACCTCGGACAGGATGGGCGGCGGCTCCAGCCCCTGGCCTTCCAGGGCGCCGACCACCGTCTCCGGATCCAGCCCGAGCAGGCGCGCGTAGTTGTTCAGATGGCCGCGGATGAAGATGGGGGCGGAGAAATGCGCGTAGTCGTCGTCTTCCAGCGCCTGCACCTGCGCCGGCTGCAGATGCAGGCGTTCGGCGACCTCCTCCGGCGTCAGTCCCTGCAGCTCGCGCCCCTCGCGCAGGAGCCGGCCCGGCAACCGCCCCGGGTCCAGCGCCGGAACGGTCCCGGCCCGTTGCGCTTCCGGCTGCGGGTTCGCCTCATCGTTCATGACGGTCACTTCGTCTGGCGCAGTTCGGCCGCCTCCTGCGACTGCGGGAATTTCGTGCGCAGCTCGAGCGCGTACTGGTCCGCCAGTTCGCCGTTGTCGAGCGCGCGCTCGACCCGGACGGCCAGCCACAGGGTCTGCGGCGTGGGCGCGGCGAAGGCGGCGTAACGCTGCAGGAACGCGCGCGCCGACAGGTGCTGCCCGGCGTTGAAATTCAGCAGCGCCATCTGGTAGAGCGCGTTCGGGAGCAGCGGATTGATGTCCAGGGCCTGGCGGAAATACTTTTCCGCGCGCGTCGCGTCGGGGATGCGCAGGGCGCACAGCCCGGCGTTCTCATAGGCCTCGTCGGGGCGCCGGTAGGAAGGGATCCTGGCGGCCAGCATGAAATGCTTTTCCGCCTCGTCGTAACGCTTGCGGTCGCACAGGAACACACCGAAGTTGTTCTGGACGGCGGGGTTGTTCGCGTCCAGCCTGAGGGCCTTCTTGTAATGCTGTTCGGCGAGCTCATGGTTGCCGAGCAGCCTGTACAGCTCGGCGATGTAATGGTTCGCCGTGACCGAATCCGGATCCTGCTCGAGGGCTTTCTTCAGCTTCTCCAGCGCGACGTCGTAATCCCCCTGCTGCATGTAGCTCAGGCCCAGCTTGGCGTTGATGTCGGCGGGCGAATCGTGGCGCGACTCGAACTTCCTGGGGCCGGAGGAACAGCCGGCCGCGACGAGCAGCACGAGCAGCACGGCCAATCCGCGGGCGGCGCGCCTCACTGGAGCCTCTCCTCCGCGCGGGCCTGGAGGCGTTGGCTGCGCCGCGTGCGGTCGAGCACGCTGCCGGCGAGCTGGCCGCAGGCCGCGTCGATGTCGTCGCCGCGCGTCCTGCGCGTCACGGTCATGATGTCGGCCGCCATCGCGACGTCACGGAAGCGGTCGATCGCCTCCGGCGTGGAGGTGGCGAAGCCGGAGTCGGGGAACGGATTGAACGGGATGAGGTTCAGTTTGGAAGGCACGCCGCGCAGCAACCGCACCAGCGCGCGGGCGTGCTCGACGCCGTCGTTGACGCCGGCCAGCATGACGTATTCGAAGGTGACGCGGCGGCGCGGCTGGCGATCGACGTAGCGCCTGCAGGCGGCGATCAGCTCGCGCAGCGGGTACTTTTTATTGATCGGGACGAGCTGGTCGCGCAGCGCGTCATCAGGGGCGTGCAGCGACACCGCCAGGCTGACGTCGCAGGCCTCCCGCAGGCGGTCGATCTCCGGCACCACGCCGGAGGTGCTGAGGGTGACGCGCCGCTTGGACAGGCCGAAGGCGAAGTCGTCGAGCATCAGGCGGATGGCGCCGACCACCGGGTCGAAATTGAGCAGCGGCTCGCCCATGCCCATGAAGACGACGTTGGTGATCGGGCGCTCGCCGTAGCCGTAGGCGCGCAGCGCGCGCTGGGCGATCCAGAGCTGGGCGATGATCTCGCCGGTGGAGAGGTTGCGGTTGTAGCCCTGGCGCGCGGTGGAACAGAAACTGCAATTGAGCGAGCACCCGGCCTGGGACGAGATGCATAGCGTGCCGCGGTCCTCCTCCGGGATGAACACCGTCTCGATGCCGTTGCCGTCGTCGAGCGTGAGCAGCCATTTGACGGTGCCGTCGCGCGAGCGCTGCTCGCGCGCGATCGCGGGCAACCGGACTTCGCTGCCCTCGCCGAGCCAGGCGCGCAGCGACCGGGCCAGATTGCTCATCTGGCCGAAGTCGTCGCAGCCACGCTGGTAGATCCATTGCATGAGCTGAGAAGCGCGAAAGGCCTTCTCGCCGTTCGCGACGAAGAAGGCCTCCAGGGCTGGCCTGTCGAAATTGAGCAGGTTGGTCTTGCCGGTGCGCGCGGGGTCTTCAGCGCGTGCGGGGGCAGAGTTCATTGGGTTCAAAGAAAAAGGCGATTTCCGTTCTGGCCGTCTCCGCCGCGTCCGAGCCGTGCACTGCGTTCTACTCGACGACGGCCGCGAAATCGGCGCGGATGGTGCCGGGGGCGGCGTCCTTCGGGTTGGTGGCGCCCATGATGGTGCGGTGGCGGGCCACGGCGTCCTCGCCCTCCAGCACCTGCACCATGACCGGACCGGAAGTCATGAAGGCGACCAGATCGTTGTAGAAGGGCCGGCTCTTGTGCACGGCGTAGAATGCACCCGCTTTCTCCTTGTCGAGATGGATCATCCTCGCCGCCACGATGCGCAGGCCGCCCTCTTCGAAGCGGGTATAGATCTTTCCGATCAGGTTCTTCGCCACTGCATCGGGTTTGATGATGGATAGGGTTCGTTCGATCGCCATGTACTCGACTCCGGATTGCCTGCTGCCGCGTGAATAGTAATGAGCCCGCGTCGGCGGGCTCGCAGTTCGAAAGCGTGTGTATTCTAACCTCTTGATTGATCGCAGGCAATTACCCGCGGAGGGCGCTCAGACGCTGAAGCTCTCGCCGCAGCCGCAGGTGGCCTTCTCATTGGGGTTCCTGAAGCGGAATCCCTCGTTGAGCCCGTCCTTGCGGTAATCGATCTCGGTGCCGTCGAGGAACACCAGGTTCTTGCGCTCGACCGCCACCTTCACGTCCTGGTCCTCGAACACCAGGTCGTCGGGACCGGTCTCGTCGAAGATCTCGATCACGTAGGACAGTCCGGAACAGCCCGTGGTCTTGACCCCCAGGCGCAGGCCGCCGCCCTGGCCACGCTTGCCCAGAAAGCCCTTCAGATGGTCGGCCGCCGCCTTGGTCAGGCTGATGCTCATGTATCCCCCTCGTTTTCCCGAATTCCTTCCCGTTTCGACCGCGAAATCGCTCCGGCGGTTCCCGCCGGGCTCACGCCGTCTCGCGCAGCGCCATGCGGCGCAGGGCCGCGATCTCCCGCTCCAGGGCATCGGCGAAGGCATCGATCTGCTCCGCCGCGTTGTCCGCCCCGAAGCTGACCCGGATCGCGCCATAGGCGCGTTCGCGGTCGACGCCCATCGCCAGCAGTACGTGGCTGGGGTCCGGCCGCGCGCTGGAACAGGCCGACCCGCTGGCCGCGGCGAAACCGGACTGATCCAGCTTCAGCAGCAGCGTCGCGCCGTCGATGCCCGCAGCCGCGAAGAATACGGTATTGCACAGCCGCGCGGCCCCCGCCCCGAAGATCTCGACGCCCGCGAGGGCGCGCAAACGGGCCTCCAGCCGCGCCTGCAGCGCCGCGGCCTGCGCCGCGCGCGCCTCCAGTCTGCGCCGCGCCAGCTCCGCGGCCGCGCCGAAGCCGACGATGCCGGCCACGTTTTCCGTCCCCGCGCGCAGACCCGCCTCCTGCCCGCCGCCCCGTATCAGCGGTTCCAGATCGACGCGCTTGTGGATCACCAGCGCGCCCACGCCCTTGGGTCCATTGATCTTGTGCGCGGACAGGCTCATCAGGTGGACGCCGCTGGCCGCGAAATCGAGCCCGATCTTGCCCGCCGCCTGCACGGCGTCGGAGTGCACCAGGGCGCCGCGCGCCCGCGCGCGGTCGGCCAGCGCGGCGATATCCTGGATCACGCCGGTCTCGTTGTTGGCCGTCATGATCGACACCAGCCGCGTCTCCGGCGCCAACGCGCCGTCCAGCGCCGCGGGGGTGATCCGGCCCTGCGGATCGGCGGGGATGAAATCGACCCGCCGGCCGCGGGCGGCCAGGGCGCGAGCGGGTTCCAGAACGGAGGAATGTTCGATCGCGCTGACCGCGACGGCGCCGGGAGGCGGCGGGGCCGCGCCCAGCAAGGCCAGGTTGTTCGCCTCGGTCCCGCTCCCGGTGAACACGACGCGCGCGCCGCCCGCATCGACCAGCGCGGCGACCTGCTCCCGCGCCGCCTCCACCGCGGCGCGGGCCCGACGGCCGGGGGCATGCCGGCTCGACGGGTTGCCGAAGGCCTCACGCAGATAGGGTTGCATCGCCTCCCACACCGCGGGATCGACGGGGGTGGTGGCGTTGTGATCCAGATAGACGCTCATGCGCGCAGACGCGGGCGGGGACGCCCGCGGTTCGCCGCTAGGGGTTGAAGCCTTCGGCCGCGATCACGGGGATGAACGGCTTGCCCTTCTGCATATTGTCCTGACGCGCGCTGACCTCCTGGACGCCGCGGCGCTCGACCAGTTCCCCGAGGCTGATGCTGCTCAGGAAGTCGAAGATCTGATTGCTGAGATCCGTCCACAGCTCGTGGGTCAGACAGGTCTGCTCGTTCTGGCAGTTCGCCATTCCGCCGCAGCGGCGCACATCGACGTTTTCGTTGATCGCGGTGATGACCTCCGCGACGGCGATGCCTCCCGCCGGCCGGCTCAGGCGATAGCCGCCCCCGGGCCCGCGGGCGCTGTCGACCAGCCCTTTCTTGCGCAGCTTCGAGAAAAGCTGTTCCAGATACGAAAGGGAGATCCCCTGGCGTTGCGAGATATCCGCCAGCGGCACCGGGCTTTCCTGTGCGTGCAACGCGAGATCGAGCATTGCGGTCACCGCATACCGACCCTTAGTCGTGAGTTTCATAACGCTGCCCCTATGATTCGGATGGGTATGTCATTGTACATCATAGTTGACTGTTTTAATCAACTTTCCCCTCCGCTCCCCCGGCGCTTCTCGCCGTCCGGGACCCGGACCGGCCCATTGTCCCCGTTATCTGTGGTGCTTTCAATGGAATCGATGCCATAGACGTCCAGGTCCGGCAGCGGCGCACCCTCCACCCGCGCACCCATCCGGTTCAGCTCCCGGGTCATGGCCTCGATCCTGGCATCCAGGGTATGCACATGATCCAGCAGCGAATTCACGGCATTCGCGATGGGATCCGGCATATCCTGGGTGGTGCCATAGGCGTCGAAACCGATCTTCTTCGCGAAGGCCCGCCGCTGCCTGTCCGCCGCATCCCGGGAGTGGTTCGCGATATGGGCGGGCACACCCACCGCCGTCGCGCCGGCGGGCACGTCCTTCATGACCACCGCGTTGGAGCCGATGCGGCCGCCGTCGCCGACCCGGATGGGGCCCAGCACCTTCGCGCCGGCCCCGATGATGACATTGTTTCCCAGCGTGGGGTGGCGCTTCCCCCGCTCCCAGGAGGTTCCGCCCAGCGTGACGCCGTGATAGAGCGTGCAATCGTCGCCGATCTCCGCCGTCTCGCCGATCACCACGCCCATCCCGTGATCGATGAAAAAGCGCCGGCCGATGCGGGCCGCCGGATGGATCTCGATCCCGGTCAGCCAGCGCGCGAGCGAGGACAGCGCGCGGGCCGGCCATTTCAGCCCGCCCGACCACAGGGCATGGCTCAGGCGATGCACCAGCACCGCGTGTACCCCCGGATAGGTGGTCAGCACCTCGAAGGTATTGCGCGCCGCGGGGTCGCGTTCGAACACGCAGCGGACGTCTTCCCGGATTCTGTCGAACATGGTGTTTGCGCGCCTGCCTCTGTCTCTCGCTTCGTAGGTTGGGCTGAACGGAGTGAGGCCCAACGGTTGCCGTCGAAATGTCGGGCTTCGCATCGCGAAGCCCGACCTACAGGATCGTGCCCTGGGTTTTACCCGGTCCTTAGTCCTGAATAGTCCTTAGTGTAACGTGTAGGCGAAACCGCGCCTATCGGCGCCCGCCGCCGCGCGCGCGCACCGCCGTCAGGATGCCGCGCAGGATGTTCATTTCGTTCTGGTCGGGCCGGGCCCGATTGTACAGCCGGCGCAGCCGGCGCATCAGATGGCGCGGTCGCGCCGGATCGAGGAAACCGAGCTCGATCAGGGTCTGCTCCAGGTGACTGTAAAAGCGCTCCATCTCCGCCGCCGGCACCGCCGCGCCGCCCTCGCCGGAAGGCGCCTGCCCCGCGCCGGCGCGCGCCAGAAAATGCTCGTAGACGAACACCTGGACCGCCGCGGCGAGGTTCAGCGACGGGAAATCCGGATCCACCGGGATGGCGAGTTGGAAATGACAGCGGTCCAGTTCGGCGTTGCTGAGTCCGGAGTGTTCCCGCCCGAACACCACCGCCGCCGGTCCCTCCGACGCGCGCTCCGCGATCATGGCGACGCATTCGCGCGGGCTCAGGCGCGGGCAGTCGATCGCGCGCGGGCGGGCGCTGGCGCCGATCACCAGCGGGCAATCCTCGATCGCCCGGTTCAGGTCCGCGCACACCACCGCCCCCGCCAGCACGTCGTCGGCGCCGGAGGCGCGCGCCGTCGCCTCGGCGCTGGGATAGATCCTGGGGTCGACCAGGTACAGCTCCCGCAGCCCCATGTTCTTCATCGCCCGCGCCACGGCGCCGATGTTGCCGGGATGCGTGGTGTTCACCAGAACGATGCGCACATTGGAGGACGGGATGGACATGCGTGACAACGTTACCGCTTCACGCGCGGAACAGGCAAGTAGTCACAACCGGCACCCCGTATCTGGTATGCTGTGCGCCTGGCGGGGATACCCCGCCGCAACGACGATCGACAGCGCGCATCCAGAACCCGTTCCCAATGAATCCGGCACTCAACATCGCGGTCATGGCGGCCCGCAGGGCGGGCGGCGTCATGCTGCGCCATCTCGACCGCCTCGGCACCCTGACGGTTTCGAACAAGAGCCGCAACGACTATGTCTCCGAGGTCGACCGCCTGGCCGAAGAGGAGATCATCCGCGTCATCCACAAGGCCTACCCGGAGCACGGCATCCTGGCCGAGGAGAGCGGCCAGCGCAACGGCAACGACTACCAGTGGATCATCGATCCGCTCGACGGCACCACCAATTATCTGCACGGCTTTCCCCAGTTCGCCGTCTCGATCGCGCTCAGCCACCGCGGCAAGGTCGAGCAGGGCTGCGTCTACGATCCGCTGCGGGAGGAACTGTTCACCGCCTCGCGCGGCAGCGGCGCCTTCCTCAACGACCGCCGCATCCGGGTGAGCGGCGCGAAGACGCTGGAGGGGACGTTGCTCGGGACCGGATTCCCGTTCAAGCAGCAACAGCATCTCGACGCGTATCTCGAGATGTTCAAGGTGCTGCACCGGGAAAGCGCGGGGATACGCCGCGCCGGATCCGCCGCGCTCGACCTCGCCTATGTCGCCGCGGCGCGGCTGGACGGTTTCTGGGAGATCGGGCTCAACCCCTGGGACATGGCGGCCGGGGCGCTGCTGATCCGGGAGGCCGGCGGCATGGTGAGCGACTTCCGGGGCGGTGACACGTATCACGCGAGCGGCAATATCGTCGGCGGCAATCCCAAGGTGTTCCAGGCCATGCTGCAGGCGATCGGACCCTGCCTGACCCCGGAGCTGTGACGCCGGCCACCACGCGGTTCAAGAAGTCCCCTGCCGTACCCGATAGAGTGGGCGGGGACAGCATGACCGACACCGATGACACAATAGGCGATCCCGCCCAGACTCCGTCCGCGCGCTGCAGCGAGGCCGGGATGCGCGATACCCTCGCCCGCCTGGAGGAGTTCTCCCTCATGATGAGCCGGCGCTCTTCGATCCGGGCGCTGGAGATCCTCGAGGTCGTACCGCCCGCGCGGGAAAAACCACCGACGCCCCGCGCCCGCCCGGCCACGGTCACCGTGCACCCCGCCGCGCGCGGGAAAGACGGGTAAGAGTCCCGCGGCCGCCCCGCCGGCCGGCTTGCAATCTCGATGCATTCAGGTAATGTCTTGGCGATCCCGCACGGGATCCGCCCATCCATTCTTGCATGCCGGAGACACCGATGACCGCCACCCCGCTGATCCTGCAACCCGCCGAGCTGGCGCAGCAACTCGACGCCGAGGACATCGTCGTCGTCGACCTGTCCGGCGCCGCCGCCTATGCCCGCCAGCACATCCCGGGCGCGGTCAACGTCGATTTCGCCCGGGTCACCGCGAGCCGTTCCCCGGTGATGGGCCTGCTGCCCCCCGCGGAGGACTTCGGGCGCCTGCTGTCCGGCGCCGGCATCAACCCGCTCTCCCACGTGGTCGCCTATGACGGCGAGAACGGCCTCAAGGCCAGCCGTTTCCTGTGGACCCTGGACGTGGCCGGCCATGCGCGCTTCTCGCTGCTGAACGGCGGCCTGCAGGCCTGGCTGAACGCGCAACTGCCGGTGGAATCCGGGCCCGGGCCGGCCGTGGAACCGGGGGCGTACACCGTCGGCTTCCGCCCCGAACACCAGGCGGACCGGGAATACATCCGGTCGCATCTCGGCGATCCCTCCGTTGCCGTCCTCGACGTGCGCACGGCGGGCGAGTACAGCGGAGCCGACAAGCGCGCCCAGCGCGCCGGCCACATCCCCGGCGCGATCAATGTGGACTGGTCGAACGCGCTCGTCGGCGGCGGCGACCTGCGCCTGCGTCCGGCCGCAGAACTGCAGACCCTCTACTCCGGGGCCGGGATCACGCCGGACAAGGAGATCATCCTGCACTGCCAGACCCATCAGCGTTCGGCGCACAGCTATATCGTGCTGAAATCGCTGGGCTATACCCGCCTGAGGGGATATCCCGGCTCGTGGTCCGACTGGGGCAACTCGCCCGACACACCGATAGAGTGATCTCCGGCGCGGCGCGCCGGAGGCCCGCCGACGCCGCGGACAGGGACCGGCCTCAGGGATGAAAGCAGGCGCCCTCCCACCGTCCTGCGCGAGGGGCGCCACGACACCTACGCCCACCCCCGGCCGGCCGCCGGTTCCTCCGCGCCGGCGCGCGATGCCGAACGCGGGAAACGACCCGCAGGGGCCGCATTTTCCAGTATCATGCCGAGTTACCCTCTACGCCCCGGATCACCGCCCCCATGGCCGAAACGACAGACAGCCCGAGCCGCGACGACCCGCAGGTGAGATCCGGCCACACGCCGATGATGCAGCAATATTTGCGCATCAAGGCGCAGCACCCGGATAGACTGCTGTTGTATCGCATGGGCGATTTCTACGAGCTGTTCTATGACGACGCCCGCCGCGCCGCCGCCCTGCTCGACATCACCCTGACCGCGCGCGGCCAGTCCGACGGCGCGCCGATCCCCATGGCCGGCGTACCCTATCACTCGGTCGACAGCTATCTCGCGCGGCTGGTCGCGCTGGGCGAGTCGGCCGCGATCTGCGAGCAGATCGGCGACCCGGCGCAGAGCAAGGGGCCGGTCGAGCGCAAGGTGGTGCGCATCGTCACCCCGGGCACCGTGACCGACGAGGCGCTGCTCGACGAGCGCCGCGACAATCTCCTCGGCGCCGTGCACATGGACGGGGCGGTCTACGGCCTCGCCGCGCTGGACCTCACCAGCGGACGCCTGACCCTGCAGCAACTGGAGGGCGCGCGGGCGCTGGCCGACGAACTGGAACGCCTGCGTCCGGCGGAACTGCTCGTCAGCGAGGAACGGCGCGCGGCGGAGGTCTTCAAGGCGCGCCGCGGCGTCCGCCCGCGTCCGCCCTGGCACTTCGAATACGAACATGCCGTGCGCCTGCTCACGGCCCAGTTCGGCACCCGCGACCTGCGCGGCTTCGGCGCCGACGACGTGCCCGCCGCAGTCACCGCCGCGGGCTGCCTGCTCGAATACGCGCGCGAGACCCAGCGCACCGCCCTGCCGCACATCCATTCCCTGCAGGTCGAACGCCGTGACGACGCCATCCTGATCGACGCCAACAGCCGGCGCAACCTCGAACTCGAGACCAACATCGCCGGCGGGGGCGAACATACCCTGGCCTGGGTCATGGACCGCACCGTCAATCCGATGGGCGGACGCCTGTTGCGACGCTGGATCCACCGGCCGCTGCGCGACCGCAAGATCCTGCGGCTGCGCCATCACGCCGTCGGCGCCCTGCTCGAGGGGCAGGGCTTCAGGGCCTTGCACGAACGGCTGCGCGGCATCGGCGACGTCGAGCGCACGCTGGCGCGCATCGCGTTGCGTTCCGCGCGTCCGCGCGACCTCGCCCTGCTGCGCAACGCCCTGTGCGAACTGCCCGCCCTGCGCGCCGCCGTGCGCGGCGTCGACTCGCCGCGCCTGCGCCAGCTCGACGACGATCTGGGCGACTATCCCGAGCTGCGCGACCTGCTCTGCCGCGCCCTGGTGGAGACGCCGCCCGGCCTGATCCGCGACGGTGGCGTGATCGCCCCGGGCTACGACGCCGAACTGGACGAGCTGCGCCTGCTGAGCGAGAACGCCGGCCAGTACCTCGTCGACCTGGAGCAGCGCGAACGCGCGCGCAGCGGCATCCCCAACCTCAAGGTCAGCTACAACCGCGTGCACGGCTATTACATCGAGATCAGCCGGGCACGCGCCGAGGCGGTCCCGGCCGACTACATCCGGCGTCAGACCCTGAAGGGCGCCGAGCGTTTCATCACGCCGGAGCTGAAACAGTTCGAGGACAAGGTACTGTCCGCGCGCGAGCGCGCGCTGGCGCGGGAGAAACACCTGTACGACGAATTGTTCGACCGGCTGGCGCCGCACCTGAAAGCCCTGCAGACCAGCGCCGAGGCGATCGCGGAGCTCGACGTGCTGGCCAATCTCGCCGGGCGCGCCGAGGACCTCAACCTGAACCCGCCCGAACTGGTCGAGGCGCCCGGCCTGCGGATCGAGGGCGGCCGCCACCCGGTGGTGGAGGCCGTGCTGGAGCAGCCCTTCGTCGCCAACGACACGCGCCTCGCCGACGACCGCCGCATGCTCGTCATCACCGGGCCGAACATGGGCGGCAAATCCACCTACCTGCGCCAGACCGCGCTCATCGTCATCCTCGCCGCCATCGGCAGCTTCGTCCCCGCGACGCGCGCCGTGATCGGCCCGGTGGACCGCATCTTCACCCGCATCGGCGCCGCGGACGAGCTCGCCAGCGGGCGCTCGACCTTCATGGTGGAAATGACCGAGACGGCGAACATCCTGCACAACGCCACCGCCGACAGCCTGGTGCTGATGGACGAGATCGGGCGCGGCACCAGCACCTTCGACGGCCTCTCGCTGGCCTGGGCCTGCGCCGAGCATCTCGCGCGCGCGGTGCGCGCCTACACCCTGTTCGCAACCCACTACTTCGAGCTGACCGCGCTGCCCGAGACCGTGCCCGGGGTGGAGAACGTGCACCTGGACGCCGCCGAGCACGGCGATTCGATCGTCTTCCTCCACGCGGTAAAGGACGGCCCGGCCAACCAGAGCTATGGCCTGCAGGTCGCCGCGCTGGCCGGTATCCCGCGCCAGGTCATCGAGGAGGCGCGGCGGCGCCTGCGCCTGCTCGAGGACGGCGCGAGCGCGCGCGAACGCGCGGCGGACCCGCGCCCGCAACTGACCCTGTTCCCCGCCCCCGAGCACCCGACCCTCGCCGCCCTGCGCGGCGTCGATCCGGACGGGTTGAGCCCGCGCGAGGCGCTCGAGCTGCTGTACCGCCTGAAACGCCTGTCCGAGCGGGACTGAGCCCGCCCCACTGGCGCGAACCAGGGTCAGCGATTAACATAAACGCATAATCAGAACGATATATACCGGTTGGACATGAGGAGAACGACGGATGACCTTTGTAGTAACCGAAGAGTGCATCAAGTGCAAATACACCGATTGCGTCGAGGTCTGCCCGGTGGACTGCTTCCACGAGGGGCCCAATTTCCTGGTGATCGACCCGGATGAGTGCATCGACTGCACGCTGTGCGAACCCGAATGCCCGATCGAGGCCATCCGCTCCGACGACGACGTCCCCGATCACCAGCAGCACTTCATCCAGCTCAACGCCGAGCTCGCCAAGATCTGGCCGGTGATCAGCGAGAAGAAGGACGCGCTGCCCGACGCCGACGAATGGGCCAAGGTCACCGACAAGACCCAATACCTCGAGCGCTGATCGCGGGCCAGCCGCGCGCCCCGATGCCTTGAACAGCGCCCCGCCGGCACCGCCCGACCCGCGCCATCCCCCGATCCTCGTGATCCCCTATGCGGGGGATCCGCTCGCCGAACTCGCGACGCGCCTCATCGCGCGGCATGAGGCCGACCTTCCGGATCTCGGCCGGGCCGTGGTGCTGCTGTCCGAGCCGCACGCGGCCGCCCGCCTGCGCCGGCTGCTGCTCGAACGCGCGCGGCGGCCGGCGCTGCTCGGCCCGCACATCACCACGCTGCCGCAGTGGATCGATCGCGCCGTGGCGGATCGCGGCCCCGTGCTGCGCAACGCGCTCCGCCGCGAACTGATCCTCGTCGACGTGCTGCGCCGGCACCGGCGGCTGCTCGGCGCCGGCAGCGCCTGGGCGATGGCAGAAAGTCTGCTCCTCCTGTTCGACGAACTGACGCGCCATCAGATCCGGCTGCCGGAAGGCGCGGAACTCGAGGCCGCGCTGCGCCGCGGTTACGGGATGGGTGCGGGCCAGGGCATCGCCGCGCTGTCGCGCGAGGCCGCGCTCGTCGACACGCTGTGGCGCGCCTGGCACGTCCAGCATGCCGGGGACGGCGCCCAGGACCCGTACGCCGCCTATCTCGACAAACTGGCGCGGTACGAGGCGCCGCCGGGGCTGCACTTCCACCTCGCCGGATTCACGGAACTCCTCCCCGCCGAGCGCGCCTGGCTGCAGCCGCTGCTCGCGCGCGGACAGGCGACCCTGTACGCGCGCGGCGACGCCGCGGACCGCCCCGGCGCCGACGGCTACCATCCCGACGCGGTCACGCGCGAATTGCTCGCCGGGCTCGAACCGGCGCCGGCGCGGCCGCCCGCCGCCCCGCCGGGGTTCATCGACACCGTGTTCGCCGCCCTGCCGGCCGCCGGGCAGCTCGCCGACCGCGCCGCGCGGTTCCGGCACGCCTGCCCGGGCAGCCCGGTCCGCGACCGCTTCCATCTGTTCGCGGCCGACGGCGCCGAAGACGAGGCGCGGGCGATCGACCTCCAGATCCGGCGCTGGCTGCTGGAGGGGCGCGGCGAGATCGGCCTCGTCATCGAGGATCGCCGCCTCGCGCGCCGCGTGCGCGCCCTGCTCGAGCGCGCCGGGGTCGGGCTGACCGACCGGGTCGGCTGGGCGCTGTCGACGACCAGCGCGGCCGCCGCGCTGGAGCGCCTGCTGGAGACGGTGGAAGAGGAATTTCATTACCAGCCCCTGCTCGACCTGCTCAAATCGCCCTTCCTGTTCCCGCCCGACGAGCGCGAGGCCCGGCTCAGGTCCGTCTACCACCTCGAACAGGACATCGTGCTGCACGAAAACGTCACGCGCGGACTGGACCGCTACCGCGACCACATCGATTACCGCTACGAGCGTCTGCGCGAGGAACTCGGCTGGTCGGACGAGGAACGCCGCGCCCTGCACTCCCTGCTCGATCTGGTCGCGGAGGCGACCCGGCCGCTGTGCGCCCTGGCGCGCGGCCGCCACCCCGCGGACCGGCTGCTGGATGCCCTCGATCACGCGTTGCGGCAGTTCGGCCTGCACGACAATCTCGCCCGCGACGCGGCGGGCGAGGCCGTGCTGGAAAAACTGGGCGAGATGCGCGCCGCGCTGCACGCCCCGGCGCCGCGGCTCGACTGGCTCGAGTTCCGCACCTGGCTCGGCCGCGCGCTCGAACGCGCCAACTTTCTCCCGCCGCACGCCGGGGGGCCGGTGCACCTGCTGACCCTGACGCAGATCGGGCTGGAACGCTTCGACGCCCTGATCATTGCCAATGCCGATGCGCGTCACCTGCCGGGAGGCGACAACCCGAGCCCCTACTTCAATGCCGGCGTGCGGCGCGAGCTGGGCATCCCCGCGGCGCAGGCGCGCCTGAACCGGCGCTTCCACGACTTCCGCTGCGCGCTGGAGTGCGCGCCCGAGATCCTGTTCACGCTGCACCGCGAGGCGGACGCCGACGCGCTGCCGAGCCCGTGGCTGACGCTGCTCGACGCCTTCCACCGGCTGGCCTACGGCGCGGGCTTCGACGACCTCGGCCTGGCGGCGCTGGTCCACGACCCGCGCGCGCAGATCGGCGCCGCGGCCTTCCCGCCGCGGGCGCGGCCGGCGCCGCCCCCGCGCGCGCGCGCGCCGGCCGGGCTGCTGCCGCGGGAGTATTCCGCCACGCGCTACCAGCGGCTGATCGACTGCCCCTATCAGTTCTTCGCCGCCGATTGCCTCGGGCTGAGCGCGCCGGAAGAGGTGCGCGAGGCGCTGGAGAAATCCGATTACGGCGAACGCATCCACCGCATCCTCGAATGGTTCCACGGCGGCGACGCCAGGCGCGGGATCCTGCCCTTCGAGGCGGGCGCGGACCCAGCGGGCGACCGCGCGCGCGCCATCGCGCATCTGGAGGAACTGTCGCGCCGCGCCTTCGCCGACGACCTGGAGGACAACATCGTCCATCGCGCCTGGTTGCAGCGCTGGCTCGAGATCGTGCCGCGCTACGTGGACTGGCAGCTCGACTTCGCGCGCGCTCACCGCGTGGAAGCGGTCGAGGTGCGGACCGCGCGCGACGATCTGCATCCGGGGCTCGTCCTGCGCGGGCGCCTCGACCGCGTCGACCGCGGCGCGGACGGCACGACCGTCACCGACTACAAGACCGGCGCTGTGCCGGGGCCGGATGAGGTCGCGTCCGGCGAGGCGGTACAACTGCCCTTCTACGCCCTGCTCCTGCGCGAGACGCCGCAACGGGTGCAGTACCTGGGGCTGGAGCGCGACAAGGTGCGCGCCGAGGCCGTGCTGGAGGGCGGGGATCTGCCCGAGCTCACCCGCGCCAATGCCGCGCGTCTGATCGAACTGACGGAACAGATGAAGGCCGGCGCCGGGCTGCCGGCCTGGGGCGACGAGAATACCTGCGCGCGCTGCTTCGCGATGACCTTGTGCCGCCAGCAGTCCTGGGGAAATGACACCGACGAGGGCGCGGCATGAGTGCGACCATGGACACCGTCGCCGCCGCCTCGTCCCCGCGCGACAACGTGACGGTGATGGCCTCGGCCGGGACCGGCAAGACCTGGCTGCTGATCGCGCGCCTGGTCCGCCTGCTGCTCGACGGCGCCGAACCCGGCGCCATCCTCGCCGTCACCTTCACACGCAAGGCCGCGGGCGAGATGCAGGCGCGCCTCACCGAACGCCTGTCCCGGCTCGCGCGGCTCGACGACGCGGCGCTCGACGCGGAACTGGCCGGGCTCGGCGTCGGCGCGGACGAGGATACCCGCCGCGCCGCGCGCGGCCTGTTCGAGCGCCTGCTGCGCGCCCCGTTCCCGGTGCGCACGACGACCTTCCACGCCTTCTGCCAGGAGGTGCTGCGCCGCTTCCCGCTCGACGCCGACGTGCCGCCCGGCTTCGACGTGAGCGAGGACGGCGGCCTGCTCGAGCAGGAGGCGCTCGATGCGCTGTACGCCGAGGCGACGGCGGCCCCGCGGGGGGAGCTCGCCCTGGCGCTGGACGAGCTGTCGCGCCGTTGCCGCAGCCCGGCCGGCGTCGCCGACGCGCTGCGCGAGTTCCTGCGCCATCGCGGCGACTGGTGGGCGTGGACCCAGGACATGGACGATGCGCCGGCCGGGGCCGCGGCGCGCCTCGCGGAACAACTGGGCGTCGTCCCCGGCGAAACGCCGGAGGCGGGCTTCTTCGATCCCGGGGTCGAACGCGGGCTGGGCGAGTTCGTCGGCCTGCTGCAACGGCACGACATCGCCACCCACCGGGAGCAGGCGGACCGCCTGCGCGCGGCGCTCGACGACGCGCGCGCCCTCGAGGATCGCATCGCGGCGGTCACCGAGGTCTTTCTCACCGCGAAAGGCGAGCCGCGCAAGCGCAAGGCCAGCGCCGCGCAGGCGGCCGCGCTGGGAGAGGCCGGCCAGGAACGCCTGCTCACGCTGCATGCGGAGTTCGCGGACGCCCTGCTGCGGCTGCACGACCGGCGGCGGCGCCTGGCCACCTACGAACTCTCGCGCGCCTGGTACCGCGCCGGCGCGCGGCTGGTCGCGCTCCATCAACGGATCAAGCGGGACCGGCGCCTGCTCGATTTCAACGACCTGGAATGGAACACCTACACCCTGCTCAACCGCGGCGACAACGCCCACTGGGTACAGTACAAGCTGGACCAGCGCATCGACCACCTGCTGATCGACGAGTTCCAGGACACGAACCCGACGCAATGGCGGTTGCTGCTGCCGCTGCTGGAGGAACTGGCCGCCGGGGCCGGGCGTCCGCGCAGCGTGTTCCTGGTCGGCGACGTCAAGCAGTCGATCTACCGCTTTCGCCGCGCCGATCCGACGCTGTTCGAGGCCGCGCACGCCTGGCTGGGCGAGCGCCTCGCGGGGAAGCGCTATCCGCTCAACGCCTCGTGGCGTTCCGCGCCCCTCATCATCGACTTCGTCAACCGCGTCTTCGCGTCCGGCGGGCTGCATGACCGTCTGGCCGGGTTCGAGCCGCATGCGAGCCGGCGCGCCGGGCTGTGGGGCCATGTCGAACTGCTGCCCCTGATCCAGCCCCTCGCCGCCGCGGCCGCGGCCGCGGCCGCGACGCCCCGGCCCCTGCGCAACCCTTTGCTGCGGCCGCGCGCGGAGGAACTCGACCGGCGCCATTATCGCGAAGGGCGCGCGATCGCGGCGCGGATCGCCGGGCTCGTCGCCGGCGCGGCGATCGCTGATCGTGGCGGCGGACCGCGCGCGGTGGACTACGGCGACATCATGATCCTGATGCGCAACCGTACCCACATGCACGATTACGAACTCGCGCTGCGCGACGCCGGCATCCCCTATCTCGGCGGCGGGCGCGCCAGCCTGCTCGACAGCCTGGAGATCCGCGACATGGTCGCGCTGCTCGACGTGCTGACCACACCGTACGACAACCTGGCGCTCGCCACGGTATTGCGCTCGCCCCTGTTCGGCTGCTCCGACGACGACCTCATCGCGCTGGCGCAGGGCGCGCGCGCCGGCGCGGCGGGCCGCCGGCGCCCCTGGCTGCACGCGCTGGCGGCGCTGGCGCCGACACTGGCCGCGGAGACGCCGCTGCGGCGCGCCTGGGAGAGGCTACAGGCCTGGAAGGCGCGCGCCGACCGCATGCCGGTGCACGACCTGCTCGACCACGTCTATTGCGACGCCGATGTGCCCGCCTGTTACCTGGCGGTCTTTCCGCCTCACCTGCACCCGCGCGTGCAGTCCAACCTGATGCGCTTCCTCGAACTCGCGCTCGAGATCGAAAGCGGGCGCTATCCCAGTGTCCCGCGTTTCATCGCCAGCCTGCGCGAGCTGCATCGTTACGCGCAGGAGACGCTCGAGGAGCCGCCCGCCGGACAGGGACTCGCCGGCGTGCGCCTGATGACCATCCACGCCGCCAAGGGACTGGAGGCCCCGGTGGTCTTCCTGGCGGATGCCGCGCGCGGCCCGGCGGTGGCGCGCGCCTTCCGGGCCGTGGTCTCATGGCCCGCGGCGGCGGACCGGCCGCGGCGCTTTCTGCTGGGCGGAAGGAAGCAGGAGCTCGACAGCGATACCGCCGTCCTGCTCGACGGGCTGGCGGCGGAAGAGAACCGCGAGGAAGCGAACCTGCTCTACGTCGCGCTGACCCGCGCCTGCCAGCACCTGTATCTGAGCGGCTGCGCGCCCGGGCGCGGCGAGGACCTCGGCTGGTACGGGCAGATCGCGGCGCGCCTCACCGACGACCCCGCGCGCCTCGCCGGCGAGGGCTGGATCCTGACCGATGCCGCCCCTCCCGTCCCCACGCCGCGCGCGCCCGCCGCGCCGGAGGACGGCGCCGCGCCCGATCCCCGGCTCACCCAGCGCATACCCGCGCCGGACGGCATGACGGATGGGGATGCGGCCGGAACGGCGCCGGTCGGAACCGCCGGGGACCGCCTGCGCGGCAGCGTGATCCATCGCATGCTCGATCTGCTGACGACGCCCGGCGCCGCGGCGGCGCCCGCGACGGCGGCGCGCGAGTTCGACCTGGACCCGGACGCGCCGGAGGTGCGGGAATGGTGGGACGAGGCGCGCGCGGTGGTCGACGCCGTCGAACTGCGCGACTGCTTCGATCCGGCGCGTTACCTGCGCGCCCACAACGAGATGCCCGTCACCCTGCGGGAAAACGGGCGCGTCGCCTCCGGCGTGATCGACCGTCTCGTGATCCGCCCCGACGGCATCACCCTGCTGGATTACAAGACCCGGCGCGACGTCGTGCCCGCGGCGCTGGAGCGCGCGGCGCAGCCCCACCGCGAGCAGTTGCGACTCTACCGCGCGGCGGTGCGCGAGCTGTGGCCGGAGCAACCGCTGCGCGTGGTGCTGGTGTTCACCGCGGGACCGCGGATCTTCGAATGCGGCGCGGCCTATTTCGACGACTGAACGCCGGGAGGCGCCTCAGTCGGAGAATTGCGCGTCCAGATACTGGGCGAGCTGCTTCGGATTGAGGTAGCCGGGCAGGACGCTGCCGTCGCTGAACACCAGCGTGGGCGTCCCGCTGACGCCGAGCTTGGAGCCCAGCGAATATTCCGCCTCGACCGGATTGTCGCAGTTGCGCTCGGGCGGCTGGCGGCCGGCCTTGGCGTCGGTCAGTGCGGCCTTGCGATCCTCGGCGCACCAGACCGACACCGCCTTGTAATAGGACGGGGTATCGATGCCGGTGCGGGGATAGGCCAGATAGCGGATCTCGATGCCAAGCTCGTTGTAGCGCTTGATCTCCTTGTGGAGCTGGCGGCAGTAACCGCAATCGATATCGGTGAAGACATACACCGTGTACTTGGGCTTGCCCGCCGGGGCGAACACGATGGCGTCCTCCGGCTTGACGCTACGCATCAGCACGCGGCGCTGCTCGGTGCGCTTCTGCTCGGTGAGATTGACCTGGGTCTTGAGATCGAGGAGATCTCCCTGCAGCAGATAACGGCCGTCCGCGCTGATGTAGAACGTCTCCATGCCATAGCTCACCTCGTAGAAACCGCCGGCCGGCGCTGCGCGTATCTCGTCCGGCGTCTGGTCGGGGATGATGGCGGCGAGCATCTTGCTCACCGCCTCGGGCACGGCCTCCGCGGCCCCCGCGCAGGGGAGCCAGAGGGCCAGCAGGAAGACGGCGACGAAGGGCTTTCTCGGCATGGCGGCGCTTCTCATGGATGAAATCCCGCACATGATAACAGAGTCCCCCGTGGATTTTCGTACCGGCTTAACACTCCTGCAGGCCCGGGATCAGCCGCGCGGATGATGGCGGACGTGCAGGCCCTTGAGCCGCTCGCGCGCGACATGGGTATAGATCTGGGTGGTCGAAAGATCGCTGTGGCCGAGCAGCATCTGCAAGGCGCGCAGGTCGGCGCCGTGATCGAGCAGATGGGTCGCGAAGGCGTGGCGCAGGGTATGCGGCGACAAGGGTCGGACGATCCCGGCCTGGCGCGCGTAACGCTTGATCAGATGCCAGAAGGCCTGGCGCGTCATGGCCTCGCCGCGCGCGGTGACGAACACCGCCTCGGCCGGCCGCCCCCTCAGCAAGGCCGGACGGCCGTCGCGCAGATAGGCCTCCAGCGAGACCAGCGCCTCCTCGCCCATCGGCACCAGGCGTTCCTTGCCGCCCTTGCCGAGCACGCGCACCACGCCCTGGCGCGGATTGACGCGCGCCAGGGCCAGGCCCACCAGCTCCGACACGCGCAGGCCCGTCGCGTACAGCAGTTCCAGCATGGCGCGGTCGCGCAGCCCGAGCGCGGCGGACGCGTCGGGCGCGGCGAGCAGGGCCTCCACCTCGACCTCGGTCAGCGACTTGGGCAACGGCCGGCCCAGTTTGGGGGCGTCGATACGACCGCTGGGATCGGCCTGGGCCACTCCTTCCCGCACCAGGTACTGGTAGAAGCGACGCAGGCTGGACACCAGCCGGGCGGTGCTGCGCGGGCGCGCCCCGGCGAGGATGCGCGCGGCCAGGTAGTCGTGCAGATCGCCGCTCTCCGCCGTCGTCAACGACGCCCGCCCGCCGGACGCCAGCCAGCGGCCGAACCCTGCCAGATCCGTGCGGTAGGCGTCCAGGGTCGCGCGGCTCAGCCCGCGCTCCATCCACAGCGCATCGAGAAAGCGCTCCAGGCAGGCCTGATCCGTCGCGGGCAAGCGCGGCGGAGCCGCGCCTGCGGCCTCCCTCCCGGGCCCCTTCACGGGCCGGCCGCCGGCGCCGGCCGGGGCGGGCGCCGGCCCTGGAATCTCCACCCGGCGCGGCGCCCGGCGAACGCGGCCCGCCCCACGTGGTCGCGCTATCCGCCCGCGAGCGGACGCAGTTTCTCCGCGTCGGCGGCCGAGGGCTTATGGTTGAGACCGAGGAGCACCTCCGCCAGGGTGCGCTCCGCCGCGGGGGTATCCTCGGACTCCACCAGCCCCTGCAGCTTCTGCCTGTCCGCCCCACCCACCTTGTGCTCCAGATTCATCAGCGCGGTGGCCAGGGCGCGTTCGCCCGCGGTGGCGGAGGCGTCGTCCGCGATACCGCGCAGGGTCTGCTTCTCCGCGCCGGAGGGATAATGATTGAGATGCAGCGTGATCCCCGCCATCTGCTGGATGGCGGACGCGGCGAAGACCGGCGCCGCGGCGAACGACAGCAGCGCGAATATCAGGAACGGAGTGATTCTGAACCGGTTCATGACTCACCTCCATCGAGAACGGGAAACCCACGGAAGGGGTTTCGACGCCATAGAGATCTACCGATTCGGAGCGGATTACAAGGAGAGA
This sequence comes from Gammaproteobacteria bacterium, assembly GCA_020847075.1. Lineage (GTDB taxonomy): Bacteria > Pseudomonadota > Gammaproteobacteria > SZUA-140 > SZUA-140 > JADJWH01. The sequence goes on along the minus strand of JADLCS010000043.1, from coordinate 3,158 downwards.
CCGGCGGACGGGACCGAAACCGCGCGGCGGGCGGAAATACGGGCGCCGGCCGCGCGGCCGGCGCCCGCGAACCGTCAGAGTTTTTCCTTGATGCGGGCGGCCTTGCCTTCCAGCTCGCGCAGGTGATACAGCTTCGCCTTGCTGACGTCGCCGCGACGCTTCACCAGCACGGAATGGATCGCCGGGCTGAAGGTCTGGAAGACGCGCTCGACGCCCTCGCCGTGCGACACCTTGCGCACCGTGAACGCGGAATTGAAGCCGCGGTTACGCTTGGCGATGACCACGCCGGTGAAGGCCTGCAGGCGCTCGCGCTGCCCTTCCTTGACCTTGACCTTGACCTCGACGGTATCGCCCGGCCCGAACTCCGGCATCTCGCGCCCCATCTGTTCCGCTTCCAGTTGATTGATTACCTTGCTCATGATCTTTCTCCTGCCATTCCTGTATTGCCGCCATTCGTTCTTTCCAATTCCCGCTCCGGCCCGTCCTCCGCCGGCAGCTCCGCCAGCCAGCGGCGGTGGCGCTTGTCCAGCTCGAGGCCGGCGAGGAGTTCGGGCCGCCGGCGCCGGGTGCGCAGCACGGCCTGCTTGAAACGCCACTCCTCGATCTCGAGGTGATTGCCGCGCAACAGCACCTCGGGCACCGTGCGTCCGTCGATCTCGCGCGGACGCGTGTAGTGCGGATACTCGAGCAACCCCGTGGCGAAGGAATCCTGCCGCACGGAATCCTCGTCGCCCACCGCCCCGGGGAGCAGCCGCGTCACCGCGTCGATCACCACCGCGGCGGCGAGCTCGCCGCCGGTCAGCACATAGTCGCCGATCGAGAGCGCCTCGTCGATCTCGCTCTCCAGCACGCGCTCGTCGATGCCCTCGTAACGGCCGGCCACCAGGATCGGCCGCGCCTCGGCCTCGGCCAGCGCGCGGGCCTGCGCCTGATCGAAACGGCGCCCCTGCGGCGACAGGTAGATCGTCCGCGTCGCCCCCGGCGTCGCCGCGCGGGCGGCGCGGATCGCGTCCCGCAGCGGCGGCACCTTCATCACCATGCCCGGGCCGCCGCCGTAAGGGCGGTCGTCCACGGTGCGGTGGACATCCCGCGTGTAATCGCGCGGATTCCACGTATGCAGGTCGAGCAGGCCGCCCCTGGCCGCGCGCCCGACGATGCCCCATTCCATCAGTTCCGCGATCATGCCGGGGAACAGGGTCACCACGTCGATGCGCATCGAATGCCGCCCGTTCAATCCCCCGCTTCCCAATCGACCGTGATCCGGCGCCGTTCGAGATCGACCTCGAGCACGTAGCGCCCCGTCACGAACGGGATCAGGGTCTCGCCCTGCCCGCCCCGCACCACCAGGACGTCGTTGGCCCCGGTCTCGATCATGTGGTCCACCCGGCCGAACTCCACGCCGGCGCGGTTGACGACCTCGGCGCCGATCAGGTCGGTCCAGTAATATTCGTTCCCGGCGGGCGGCTCCAGTTGCCCCCGCTCCACCGCGATCTCGGCCCCGAGCAGTTCGCGCGCGATATCGCGGTCGGCATAGCCGTCGAACTGCGCGACCAGACCCTTCCCGTGGCGGCGCCCGGCCTTGACCCCGAGCGTCTTCCACGCGCCGCCCACGCCGACCTGCCAGCGGTCATACCGCAGCAGGTTTTCCGGCGGGGACGCATAGGAAAATATCTTGACCCAGCCGCGAACGCCGAACAGTCCGCCGACCCTGCCCATCAACACCCGCCGGGTGTCGCGTTCCGGCTCCGCCATGGCCTATCGCCCGCGCCTCGCCGCCCGTGCGGGGCGACGGTGCAGGCCGCCCGCCTCAGGCGGCGGCCGCGTTCTGCTTGGCCAGCGAGCTGACCCGCTCGGACGGCTTCGCGCCCTGGGACAGCCAGTAGTTCAGACGTTCGCCGTCGAGCTTCAGCTTCGGCTCGTTCTGGGCGGCGACCGGGTTGAAAAACCCGATGCGCTCGATGAACCGGCCGTCGCGCGGCCTGCGGCTGTCCGCCACGACGATGTGGTAAAACGGCCGCTTTTTGGCCCCTCCGCGGGCCAGACGTATGGTTACCATTGAATACCCGATCCCCTGTTGATCTGTTGCTGCCGAGAAAAAGTGCCTTATTTTACGCGATTTATCCCAAAAGGGAAGAAGGGAAAGAGGCCGGGAAGAGAGGAAGGAATCAAGATACGAGAGGAGAGGAAAGGCCCACCCCCTTTTCTCCCGTATCTTTACTCTTGTATCTGATTTAAAAAGGTAATTTTCCCTTGAAGCCGCGCAGGAGCTTGTTCATGCCGCCCTTGGACATCTGTTTCATCACCCGCTGCATCTGTTCGAACTGCTTGAGCAGGCGGTTGATGTCCTGCACCTGGACGCCGGCCCCGGTGGCGATGCGGCGCTTGCGCGAGGCCTTGAGGATGGCCGGGAAACGGCGTTCCTGCGGGGTCATGGAATTGATGATGGCTTCCATGCGGACGAACTGGCGGTCGTCGATCTGATCGCGCGAGGCCTGCGGGACGCCCGCCATGCCGGGGAGCTTGTCGAGCAGGCCGGCGACGCCGCCCATATTGCGCATCTGCTGCAACTGGCCGCGGAAATCCTCGAGATCGAAGCCCTTGCCCTGCTTCAGCTTCCTGGCGAGCTTTTCCGCCTCCTGGCGGTCGACCTTGCGCTCCGCCTCCTCGATCAGGCTCAGGATGTCGCCCATGCCGAGGATGCGCGAGGCGATGCGCTCCGGGTGAAACACCTCGAGCGCGGCGGTCTTTTCCCCCACGCCGAGGAACTTGATCGGCTTGCCGGTGATCCGGCGCAGCGACAGCGCCGCGCCGCCGCGCGCGTCGCCGTCGGTCTTGGTGAGGATCACGCCGGTCAGGGCCAGCGCGTCGTGGAAGGCCTTGGCGGTATTGGCCGCGTCCTGGCCGGTCATGCTGTCCACCACGAACAGGGTCTCGACCGGATCGAGCGCGGCATGCAGGCGGCGCGCCTCGTCCATCATGTCCGCGTCCACGTGCAGGCGACCGGCGGTGTCCACGAGGACGACGTCGATGAACTGCTTGCGGGCGTAATCGACGGCGGCGGCGGCGACCGTCACCGGATCCTGATCGGTCCGGCAGGGAAAGAACGCCACGCCGACCTCGCCGGCCAGGGTTTCGAGCTGTTCGATCGCGGCCGGGCG
>JADLCS010000042.1 GCA_020847075.1 Gammaproteobacteria bacterium | reverse complement strand
GCGGTCTGCGCAAGGGCTCCGGCGGTTGCTTCATCGCCACCGCCGCCTACGGCAGCTATCTCGACCCGCACGTCATGACCCTGCGCCGGTTCCGGGACAACGTCCTGCTCGCCACCGCGCCGGGCCACGCCCTGGTCCAGCTCTATTACCGTCTCTCGCCCCCGATCGCCGACGTCATCGGCCGGCACGAGGGCCTGCGCGCCGTCACCCGCTGGGCGCTGACGCCGGTGGTCTACGGCGTGGAATACCCCGTCCCGGCGGCCGCGTTCGGCATGGCGCTGCTGGTCGGCTTCCTGAGACATAGGACTAAGGGCTCAGGACTAAGGACTGAGTGAAAGATCGAAGGTGTGATGGGTCATGGGTGATGGGTGAATGTCCCAGGGCCATGGCGCCAATATGTTTTATCACCTATTACCCATCACCCATCACCATCCACGCATATTCCCGGGGACTCCAAAGTGTTTTACTTAGTCCTTAGTCCTATTTTCTCAGCATCCATGACCACCTGGGACGACCGCTACGCCGCCGCCTCGAATCTGTTCGGGGATGAACCCAGTCCCCTGCTGCGCGAATACCGTGACCTGCTGTCCCCCGGACTGCGGGCGCTGGCCATCGGCGACGGCGAGGGGCGCAACGGCGTGTGGCTGGCGCGCCGGGGCCTCGACGTGCTGTCGATCGATCTCTCGGCGGTCGCGCTCGAGCGCGCGCGCCGGCGGGCGCGGGAATACGGCGTCCCCCTGCGCACGCTCCAAACGGACATCCTCGACTGGCACTGGCCGGAGAAGGCCTTCGATCTCGTCACCCTGATCTTCGTCCACCTCCCCGCCGAACAGCGGCGGCGATTGCACCGGGCGATCCGGCGCGCACTGAAACCCGGCGGGCTGATCGTGCTCGAGGCCTTCCATCGCGACCAGATCGACCGTGGGAGCGGCGGCCCCTCGGACCCCGACCTGCTGTACACCCTCGCCGAGGTCGAAGGCGATTTCTCCGGATTCGAGGTCCTGAAGTGCGCGCGGGTCGAGACCGGGGTGGTCCTGGGTGGGGAATGCCAGGGCATGGGGAGCGCGCTCCATTTCATCGCACGCCGGCCCACGGTCGATGGGCCGATGATGGCGCCCTGAGCCCGCGGCCCCGTCATCGCCCTTCCCCTTGCGGGATTAAACAATCATGAATTCATCCGCTTAGCCCTGACCAGGGGTCCCGGGCTTGCATGGGGAGATATCGAAGCATTAATATTCGAATATTCTAATATTCGAGTATTTCGATATGAAAGACTTCTCAGCCCGACAACTGGAATCCGCCGTCGAGGGACTGCGGGTGATCGCCCATCCGGTGCGGCTCTCCGTGCTGTGTCAACTGGTCGACGGCGACAGAAACGTCAGGGATCTGCAGGCGGGCACCGGGGTCACGCAGTCCAATCTGTCGCAGCACCTCGCCAAGCTGCGCCTGCTCGGGCTGGTCACCTGCGAGCGGCGCGGCCAGCACATCTATTACCGGCTCTCCGACCCGGGCTTCGTGCGCATCCTGGAGGCCCTGAAGGAGGTCTATTGCCAGGACCGCGCCGACCGCCCCGGGGAGGGCCCGGCCTCATGAGACCGCTCACCCTCCTGGCATCGCTCCCGCTGATGCCGCTCCTGCTGACGGCCTGCACGGCGGAGGACCGCGACACCGCCGAGCCGGCGGCCGCCGTGATCCGGGCCGAGACCCTCGTCGTCGCGCCGGAACAGATCGGCGAGACCTACACCACCACCGGCACCCTGGTCGCCGACGACCGCGTCGAGATCGCCTCGCGCCTGATGGGTTATATCCGCGACATCAAGGTGCGCGAGGGCAGCCAGGTCAAACAGGGCCAGCTGCTGCTCACCATCGATCCGACCGAGATCGAGGCGCAGCGTGCCGAGGCCGAGGCGCGCGTCTCCCAGGCGCGGGCGCGCGGCGCGGAGGCGCGCGCCGACCTCGAACGCTACAAGGCCCTGTTCGAACAGAAGCTGGTGGCGGCCAATACCTATACCAAGGCCGAACTCGAGCACCAGGTGGCGCAGGAAGAGCTGCGCGCCGCGCTCGCCACGCTCGACCGGGTCAAGGTCCAGATCCAGTACGCGGATGTGCGTTCACCGGTCGATGGCGTGGTGGTGGAACGGCGGCGCCGCGCCGGCGACCTCGCCAGCCCCGGCGCCACGATCCTGACCGTGGAGAACCCCAGCAACATCGTGCTCGAGACCTATATCCGCGAGGACCAGTTGCGCCACGTGCAGCCCGGCGACGAGGTCGCGGTCTCGGTCGACGCGGTCGGCCTGCGCACCACCGGCGTGATCACCCGGGTGGTGCCCTCGGGCGACCCGGCCACCCACAGCTATCTGGTCAAGGCCAGCCTGCACGCGCTGGACGGCGCGCGCAGCGGCATGTTCGCGCGCAGCGAATTCACCACCGGGACCAAATGGACCCTGCTGGTGCCGGATGCGGCGCTGGTGAAACGCGCCGACCTGCCCGGCGTGTACATCGTCGACCGCGACGGTATCGTGCGCTTCCGCATGGTGCGGGCCGGGCGCCACCTCGACGGCCGCACCGAGATCATCGCCGGCCTCGACGGCGGGGAGCGCATCGTGCTCGACGCCGATACCCCAGTGCGCACCGGGGACCGGGTGGAAGAAAGGCCCGTCCCCGCCGCGGAAAGCCGGGACCTCGCGCCGCGATGAGCGACCGCCTCAACATGGCGGGCCGGCTCGGCCGCGCGGCAATGGGCTCGACCCTCACGCCCATCGCCGGCCTCCTGATCTTTCTCGTCGGGCTGGTCGCGCTGCTGATCACCCCGCGCGAGGAGAACCCGCAGATCGACGTGCCGACCGCGAACGTGTTCGTCGCGCTGGAGGGCGCAAACCCCGAGGAAACGCTCAACCTGGTGATCCGGCCGCTGGAGGCGGTGATGCGCGAGATCCCCGGCGTCGAGCACACCTACGGCCTGGCGACGGACTCGCTCGGCATGGTGACGGTGCAGTTCGAGGTCGGCGCGGACCAGGAGGCGAGCCTGGTGCGGCTGTACGACCGCCTGATGCACAACCTCGACCGCATCCCGCCCGGCGCCGGCCAGCCCCTGGTCAAGCCGGTCGACGTCGACGACGCGCCGATCCTGGCCATCACCTTCTCCAGCGATCGTCACGGCGACCTCGAGCTCAAGCAGATCGCCGACCGCGTCAGGGAGATCCTGCTCCCGCTGCCCGGCCTCTCCGTCGCGGAGGTGATCGGGGGACGCGACCGCGAGATCGGCGTGCATCTCGATCCCGAGCGCCTGGCCGCGTACGGCATCGCCCTCGACACGCTCCATGCCGCGCTGCGCTCCGCCAACTACGAGATCCCGATCGGGCGGGCGGTGGACGACAACCGGGTCAAGCTGATCCGCCTGTCCGCCGCGCTGCGCAATGCCCACGACGTGGGCGCCATCGTCGTCGGCCTGCACGACGACCGGCCGGTCTATCTGCGCGACGTGGCCGATATCACCGACGGTCCCGGCGACATCGAGCAGGTGCATCGCATCGGCTTCGGACCCGCCGCCGCCCGGCCGCCCGCCATGGCGGGCGAACCCGAACGGGTCGCGGTGACCCTCGCGCTGGTCAAGAAGCGGGGCGCCAACGCCGTCACGGTGACCGCGCGCGCCCTGGCCGAGCTCGAAACGCTGAAGGGCGATTTCATCCCGGACGACATCGCCGTGACGGTGACGCGCGACTCCGGCGAACGCGCCGACGCGGCGGTCAATCTGCTGGTCGAGCATCTCGGCATCGCGATCGCCTCCGTGGTGCTGATCCTGCTGCTGTTCCTCGGCTGGCGCGAGGCCGCCATCGTCACCCTCAACATCCCGCTCATCCTGTTCGTGGTGCTGGCGGTCGGCCTGCTCGCCGGACAGACCATCAACCGCATCACCCTGTTCGCCCTGATCCTCGCGCTGGGCCTGCTGGTGGACGACGCCATCGTGGTGGTCGAGAACATCCATCGCCACCTGCGTCGCGGCGCGCGATCGCTGGCCGACAAGGCGGAGATCATCGCCCGCGCCACCAACGAGACCGGACGCCCGACCATCGTCGCGACCTTCGCCGTCATCCTCGCCTTCATCCCGATGGCCTTCGTCACCGGCATGATGGGCCCGTACATGGGACCGATCCCCTTCAACACGCCGGTCGCGATGTTCGCCTCGCTCGTCATCGCCTATATGTTCACGCCGTGGATCGCACAGCGCTGGCTCAAGGCCGGCACCGCCGGCGATGATGCCGCGCATGCGGATGACGCACACGGACACGATCGCCTGCACCGTCTCTACACCCGCCTCGCCATGCCGCTGATCGAGCGCCGGGGCGCACGCGGTGCGTTCTGGTCCGTCGTCGCGCTGCTGTTTCTCGCCGCCTGCTGGCAGCCGGCCTGGCAGTTCGTGCGCCCGTCCGGGATCGGCGGCCCACCCACGCCCGGCACCGTCGAACTCAAGATGCTGCCCAAGGGTAACAAGAACACCTTCAACCTCACCGTGGACATGCCCGAAGGCACGCCGCTCGAGGTCACCGACGCGGTCGCGCGCGACATCGGCGCCGTGCTGCGCGCGCATCCCATGGTGACCGACTACGAGACCTACGTCGGCCGCGCCGGTCCGGTCGATTTCAACGGCATGCTGCGCGGCGCGACCGTCCGGCAGGGCCCCTACCTGGGCGAGATCCGCGTCAATCTGGTCGACGCGCGGGCGCGCGCCGAGAAATCCGAACAGATCGTGCTCGACCTGCGCGCCCAGCTCGCCCCGGTGCGGGCCACCTGGCCGTCCGCCGACATCAAGCTGGTCGAGGATCCGCCGGGACCGCCGGTGCGCGCCACGCTGCTCGGCGAGATCTACGGGCCGGACTACGCCACCGCGCGCCGCATCGCCGCACGGGTGCGGGCGTCCTTCGCCGACACCTGGGATCTGACCGACATCGACGATTCGGTCGGCGCGGACCAGATCGAATACCGCCTCACCGTGGACAAGGAGAAGGCCGCGGCGGCGGGCGTCGACACCGAGGCGATCGCCGCGCTGATGCGCGACTTCGTCGCCGGCTTCGACATCGGCACCATCCACGCCGCGGGTGAGCGCAACCCGGTGCCGATCCACATCCGCATGCCGGAGCGCTTCCGCATCGCGCCGCGCGACCTCGACCGTCTGTTCGTCGCCAGCCGCCTGGGCGGCCAGGTGCCGGTGGCCGCCTTCACCCGTATCGAGGAGGTCGTGGCCGACAAGACCCTCCGGACCAAGGACGGCCTCCCGGTCGTCTACGTCAGCGCGGAGCCCGCCACCGGCTCTCAGGTCTATCCGCTGCTCGACCTCGACGGCCGGCTCGACGGCGCGGAACCGCTGCCGGGCGTGCGGCTCACGACCGGCGGCCTCGGCTTTCTGCGCCCGCTGCCCGCGGCCACCTTCGACTACCACCTGCTGTGGGACGGCGAGATGCGCCTGACGCTCGACGTGTTCCGCGATCTCGGCGCCGCCTTCATCGTCGCGCTCCTCCTGATCTATCTGCTGCTCGCCGGCTACTACGGCAACTTCATCCTGCCCTTGATCGTGATGGGCGCGATCCCGCTCACCCTCATCGGTATCTTCCCGGGGCACCTGATCATGGGCCAGCCGTTCACCGCCACCTCGATGATCGGCATGATCGCGCTGGCCGGCATCGTGGTGCGCAACTCCCTGCTGCTGATCGATTTCATCCTCGGCAATCGCGCGCTCGGTCGCGGCCTGAAGGAGGCGGTGATCGAGGCGGGCGCGGTGCGCGCGCGGCCGATCCTGCTGACCGCGCTCGCCGTCATCGCCGGCACCGCGATCATGATGAGCGATCCGGTGTTCGGCGGCCTCGGCGTCGCCATGGCCTTCGGCACGCTGGCCTCGACCCTGCTGACCCTGTTCGTCATCCCGCTGGTGTATTACCTGTGGCAGCGTGACAAATCTTGGGAAGGGGGACAGATTCCGCGGGACGGGGGACGGATTTGAAATCCGTCCCCCTGACCACCGACTGATCGGGGATGGATTTCAAATCCGCCCCCGATCCCGCGTAGTAATGCATCCTCGAAGGAGGCAACACCATGAACACCGAACGACTCATCCGCGTCATCGCCGGCAGTTTCATTTTGATCTCGCTGCTGCTCGCCCATGTCTACAACGGCGCGAGCCTCACGGCGGGACCGACCTGGCTGTGGTTCACCGCCTTCGTCGGCGCCAACCTGCTCCAGTCCGGCCTCACACGCTGGTGCCTGATGGAAAAGATCCTGCTCGCGCTGGGCGTCAAGTCCGGTTGCGCGGCAATGCGGACAGACCCCGGGAAATGACGCCCGGCGCCGGCGATCGCGCTACAATGCGGTCATGCTCGCACGAATACACCGCCTCGTCGCCCTGGGCGCCCTGCTCGCCGCAGCCCCGGTCTGCGGACAGGAACGCGTGACGCTGACCCAGACCTGCGCCGGCGACCGACCCGCCGCGGACACCCGTTTCGAGGCCGACACGGCGGGGACGGTCGTCGACCGGCAGACCGGGCTGCGCTGGATGCGGTGCGCCCTGGGCCAGCACTGGAACGGAACCGATTGCACGGGCGTTCCGCTCGCCTCGGGCTGGGCGGAAGGCTTCGACCATGCGACCGGGCTCAACCGCCGCGGCGGCTACGCCGGTCACACCGACTGGCGTGTCCCGACGCTGTCGGAACTGGAGTCGCTGGTGGAGCGGCGTTGCCACGATCCCGCGCTCGACCGCGGGCGTTTCCCCTCCAGTCCCGTCACGGGCTTCTGGTCCGCCACGCCGCATACGAGCCCGAACCACGCCATGCTGGTCCACTTCAAGTACGGCGGCAGCTACATGGGCAACAGGGATCAGTACTGGGCGCTGCGGCTGGTGCGCGATTGAGCGGAGGCGCGCCGCGGCCGCGCGCCGCCCGCATGGGAACCGCGCGCGCCCCCGGTTATCATGAACGGCGGCAACCCCGAGGCGTACGCGACCCATGACCCCGCTCAGACCGCTCTTCCTGCTCGATCCCGACGTCGTATTCCTGAATCACGGCTCCTACGGCGCCACGCCGCGGCCGGTGTTCGATGCCTGCCAGGAATGGCGACTGCGCCTCGAACGCGAGCCGGTGCAGTTCATCAATCACGAGTTGCCCGGGCTGCTGCGCCGGGCGCGCGAGGCCGCCGGGGAATATCTCAACGCCGACCCGGACGATCTCGTCTATATCCCGAACGCCACCTTCGGCATGAACGTGATCGCGCGCGCGCTGCCCCTGGCGCCGGGCGACGAGGTGCTGACCACCGATCACGAATACGGCGCGATCGACAATGCCTGGCTGCACGTCTGCCGCAAGCGCGGCGCGCGCTACGTCCGCCGGCCCGTCCCGGTCCCGGCGGGCTCCGACGCGGAGATCGCCGACGGGATCTGGCGCGGCGTGACCCCGCGCACCCGGGTCCTCATGCTCAGCCACATCACCTCCTCCACGGCGCTGCGCCTGCCGGTCGAGGACCTGTGCGCCCGCGCGCGCACGGCCGGCATACTGACCGCGATCGACGGCGCGCACGCGCCGGGCCAGATCCCGCTCGACCTCAGGGCGCTCGACGCCGACTTCTATACCGGCAACTGCCATAAATGGCTGTGCAGCCCGAAGGGCGCGGCCTTTCTCTACACGCGGCGCGAGCTCCAGCCCATGATCGAGCCGCCGGTGATCGGCTGGGGCTACGGCGAGCACCGCAAGTTGGCGCAGAATCCCGACTACGTCGATGCGCTGCAGTGGCTCGGCACCAACGACCCGGCCGCCTACCTCACGGTGCCGGCGGCGATCGCCTTCCAGCGCGAACACGACTGGCCGCGGGTGCGCGCGGAGTGCCATGCGCTGCTGGGCGAATCCCTGCATCGCGTCTCGGCGCTGACCGGGCTGCCGCCGCTCTATCACGCGGATCATCAGTACGCGCAGATGGCGATCAACGCCCTGCCGCGCATCGGCGACCTGGCGGCGTTCAACCGCCGGTTGTTCGAGCGGTACCGGATCGAGATCCCCTGCCTGGAATGGAACGGGCGCCAGTTCCTGCGTATCGCGCTGCAGGGCTACAACACGCGCGCCGACATCGACGCCCTGCTCGCCGCGCTGGCGGCGGAACTGCCCGGCGGGCTCACCAAACGGGGACAGATTTAAAATCTGTCCCCATCTCCCGATTACTAGCCGGCGCGTCAAACGGGGACGGACCTTCGCGGTAAACGGGGACGGATTTGAAATCCGTCCCCGCGGAAAGCGGTTACAATCTCCCCATGACCACCGATACCTCCACACCCTACGCCGGGCTCACGCCGGACGCCATGCTCGACGCGATCGAGGCCATCGGCCTGCGCGGCGACGGCCGCCTGCTAGCGCTCAACAGCTACGAGAACCGCGTCTACCAGATCGGCCTCGAAGAGGCTGCGCCGGTGATCGTGAAGTTCTACCGTCCGGGACGCTGGTCGGACGCCGCGATCCTGGAGGAACACGGCTTCGTGCGCGAACTCGTCGAGCGCGAGATCCCGGTGGTCGCCCCGCTCGCGCTGAACGGCCGCACGCTGCACGCCCACGGCGGATTCCGCTTCGCGGTCTATCCGCGCCAGGGCGGGCACGCGCCCGAGTTCGACGATCGCGACACGCTGCGCTGGATGGGACGTTTCATCGGGCGCATCCACGCGGTCGGCGCGCTGACGCCGTATCGCGCGCGGCCGACGCTGGACCTCGCGAGCTTCGGCATCGAATCGCGCGACTATCTGCTCGGCGCTGGCCTCGTCCCGGCGGACATCCGCGCGGCCTGGGAGAGCGTCGCCGAACACGCGCTGGCCGGCGCCGCGCGCTGCTATGAACGCGCCGGCCGGGTGCGCCACCTGCGCCTGCACGGCGACTGTTATGCCGGCAACGTGCTGTGGGCCGGCGACGGACCGCACTTCGTCGATTTCGACGACAGCCGCATGGGGCCCGCGGTGCAGGACCTGTGGATGCTGCTCTCCGGCGACCGCGCGGCGATGGAACGGCAGCTCCGCGAGGCGCTGGCCGGCTACGAGGACTTCCACGCCTTCGACCCGCGCGAACTGCACCTGATCGAGGCGCTGCGCACGCTGCGCCTGCTGCACTACTCGGCCTGGATCGCGCGCCGCTGGCACGACCCGGCCTTCCCCGCCGCGTTCCCCTGGTTCAATACCCAGCGCTACTGGCAGGACCGCATCCTCGAACTGCGCGAGCAGATCGCGCTGATGGACGAACCGCCGCTCGCGCCGGCCTGACCGGCGCCGGCACGCCGTATTCGCCCGCCGGGCGCGGCGTTTATAATGTCATGCGACCATGTCCACGGGACGCAGGATCATCGCCGTATCCCTCGCCCTGGCGCTCGCGGCCTGCGCCGGCAAGGCGATCCGTTTCCATCACGACAGCAAGACCCTGGGATCGCCGGAGTTTCTCCGGGATCGTACCGACTGCAAGCTGTACGCCAACGCCACGGCGCCCGTCACGGGGCCGGCCGTGCCCGGCCCGCCGCGGAATCAGGACGAATGGGTCCGCGCCTATTACCAGTGCATGGAGGAAAAGGGCTGGTATCCCGTCGACGAGAACGGCGAGCGCGTCGATTATCTCTGCAATTATTTCGACTGCTTCTGAATCCGGCCGCTCCGGGAAACCGGGCGCGTCGAACGCCGGGTGGGGCGTTCCGTCCGTCGTGCGGCGGCCCCCGTTCTTCCCCCGTCCTCTCATGGAACGGAGACACCCGGCGCACCGGCATTTCCATGAAATACCCATGGATACACCGCGCCATCGGCGGCATCGCGCGCCTTCCGATTCGCGAGGATTGGCGATACACTTCGCCTGCAAACCCGGCCCGGCGCCGGCCTGCGACCGCAATGGCAACCGTAGAGGAGTCTTCACCATGTTCAAGGAGTTCAAGGAATTCGCCGTGCGCGGCAACGTCGTCGACATGGCGGTGGGTATCATCATCGGCGGGGCGTTCGGCACCATCGTCAAGAGCCTGGTCGACGACGTGATCATGCCGCCCATCGGCCTGCTGATCGGCGGCGTCGATTTCTCCAACCTGTTTCTGACGCTGAAGGAAGGCGCCTCGGTCGCCGCGCCCTACGCCACCCCGGCCGCCGCGAAGGCCGCGGGCGCGGTGACGCTGAACATCGGCCTGTTCATCAACTCCGTGATCAGCTTCCTGATCGTCGCCTTCGCCGTGTTCCTGCTGGTGAGAGGCATCAACCGGCTGCGCCGGGCCGAAGAGGCCCCGCCCGCCGCCCCGACCACCAAGGAATGCCCGCGCTGCTTCAGCGCGATCCCCATCAAGGCGACGCGCTGCCCCAACTGCACCTCCGAGGTTTGACCGGATGGGGACGGATCTATCGATCCGTCCCCTTTCCTTCTGCACCCGCCATACTTTCCCGGGGACAGATCGTGAAATCTGTCCCCTCTTGCCGCGATCTCCTCTTACTGCTGAGGCAGATAGCGCGACCAGTCGTGATGCGGATCCCCGGAGACGAAGAAGTCCGGATTGAGCAGCGACTCCTTGGTGTTGTAGCGCAGCGGACGCATGGCGGTATCGCAGACGCGACCGCCCGCCGCTTCGACGATGCAATGCGCGGCCGCGGTATCCCATTCCGAGGTCGGACCCAGGCGCGGGTAGACGTCGGCGCGCCCCTCCGCGACCAGGCAGGACTTGAGCGAACTGCCCATGCTGATCAGCTCGTGGCTGCCGACCGTGCGCAGGAATTCCTCCAGCGTGCCGCCGGCATGCGAGCGGCTGCCCGCGACGATGACGTGGGAGGTATCGAGCGGCCGCACGCGGATCGGCGTCGCCCTGCCATCGGCCCCCGCGCGGAAGGCGCCGCCCGCGCGCGCGGCGTAGTAGCACAGGCCGGTGACGGGGACCAGGATCACGCCCAGCACCGGCGCGTGATCCTCGATCAGCGCGATGTTGACGGTGAACTCGCCGTTGCGCTTGACGAACTCGCGCGTGCCGTCGAGCGGATCGACCAGCCAGTAGCGGGACCAGCGCGCGCGCTCGGCGAACGGCAGCGCGGCCGACTCCTCGGACAGCACGGGCAGCTCCGGCGTCAGCGCGGAAAGCCCGTCGACGATGGCATGATGCGCAGCCACATCCGCCTCGGTGAGCGGGGATTTGTCCTCCTTGTGCTCGATGCTGAAATCGCGATTGTAGATCTCGAGAATCCGCTCCCCCGCCATCCGCGCGATGTCCACCACCGGGCCGATCAGTTGCTGCAGTTCGGCCGCCGTCATCTTCTCCGTCGTCATCGTTCTCAACCCTTCGCTTCTTCGATTAAAAGTTCCCGCGCCATGAACAGGGCGGCGATGCTGCGCGCCTCGGTGCAGTCCTCGCGCTCCAGCAGCTCCCCGAGCCGGCTGAGCCGCCACGGCACCACCTCGATCTCCTCCGGTTCGTCGCCCTCGACGCGCTGCTCGTAGAGGTCCTGCGCCAGCACCAGGTGGGTGACATGGCCGATGTAACCGGGCGCGATCGTCATCGAGGAGAGGTGCCGCAGCCGGCGCGCGCCGTGCCCGACCTCCTCCATCAGCTCGCGGTTGGCCGCCGCGAGCAGATCCTCGCCCGCCTCGATGCGCCCCTTGGGCAGCGCCAGCTCGTAGCGGTGCATGCCGGCCGCGTATTCCCGGATCAGCAGTACGGTATCGTCATCGACCATCGGGATCACGAGCACGGCCCCGTCCGGGCCGCTCTGCAGGCGTTCGTAGCTGACGCATACCCCGTTGGAGAACCGCAGGTCGAGTTGCTCGATGCGGAAGATCCGCGTGGTGGCGACGGTCGAACGGCTGATGATCCTGGGCTTCTCGCGCATGATAGACTGCCGATTATACCGCCGGCGGCCCAAAACCCCACCCGAATCCGCGCCCGCACGGCGACGACCGAGAAGCCGATGATCGACTGGGAAAAAATCCGCACCGTGCTGCTCGACATGGACGGCACGCTGCTCGACCTCCATTACGACAACCATTTCTGGCAGGAACACCTGCCGCGGCGTTACGCCGAGAAACACGGCCTCGGACTCGACGAGGCCAGGACGCGGCTCCACACGCGCTTCGAGGCCGCGCAGGGCACCCTGGACTGGTACTGCGTGGACTACTGGAGCCGCGAGCTGGACCTCGACATCACCCGGCTCAAACTCGAGACCGCCCACCTGATCGCGGTCCATCCCCACGTCACGGACTTCATCGACGCCGTGCGCGCGAGCGGCCGCCGCGCCGTGCTGGTCACCAACGCCCACCACAAGAGTCTCGAGCTGAAGATGCGGCGCACCCGGCTCGGCGCGCACCTGGACGCGGTGATCAGCGCCCACACCCTCGGCCTGCCCAAGGAGAACCCCGCGTTCTGGCGCCGGCTGCAGCGCCTCGAGGCGTTCGAGCCCGCGCGCACCCTGCTGATCGACGACAACCTCTCGGTGCTGGCCTCGGCGCGCACCCACGGCATCGCGCACCTGCTCGCCGTGAGCGCCCCGGACTCGCGCGCCGGGGCGAAATCCACGGCGGACTTCCCCGCCCTGCGCAGCTTCCGCGATATCCTGCCGCCGCCGGGCGGGCCGTCGTGAGGAGGGACCGTCGCGCCGTCAGTTCCCGGCCCGGCGATCCCAGTTCTTGAAGCGCTTGCGGCAGTATTTCAGCAGCGCGGCATAACCGTCGAAGAACAGCTCGAAGCTCTCCTCGGCGGGAGAATCGAACTCGCAGTAGTCATTGGAGTATTCGCGGCACACCTGCGGGCGCGTCTCGTAGATGCCGCAGCGGCCGTCCGGCTGCAGTTGCAGGCAGGTATTGTTGATCAGCAGATACCAGCCGTCCTCGTCCTTGTAGACCTGCACGTTCTGGTGCGAGATCTGCCACAGCAGATGATCGAAATCACCCTTGGAACGCGGCGTGGGGACCTGCTGGGTGAGATAGGTGCAGCACTTGGAGTTGGTGCAGAAGCCGCACTTGTTCTCGGGGGTGATCTTGTGCGCGGGAACGATGGGGATGATCTTGGCCATGGGAGTCAATCCGGGCGGCGGCCGGCAGGGCCGGATCGCGGCGCCGCGCGTCGTGTGTAGGTATCGGCGGCCCATAGTGTAACAGCATTCCGGGGCGAAGTTCGCCTGCGGGCGGACGCCGGATGCGAAAAGCGCTCGCATCGCCGGGCGCATCCCTCGCTACCCGTCGAGGGACGGAGGGCACGGGAAAGGTAGGAAGGTAGGAACAGGGACGGATTGAAATCCGTCCCTGTGCTCTTAGAAACCCAGGTTGAGTCTGAGGGTGTAGCTGCTGACCGCCGAGGTGAAATCCGCCTGCGCGGTCAGGTTCATGAAGGGCAGGAAGCCGATGCGCATGCCGAGATAGCCGCGCGTCTCCGAACTGTCGCGCGCATTGAGCGTGAGCCCGGCGTGCTCGGTGCCCTCGTACCAGACCTGCCCGATGCCGCCATAGGGGGTGAACATGGCGAAGCCCTTGCTGATGCCGAGATCGACGCCGTAGGTGGAGAGATCCAGGTCGTCCACCCCGCTGAGATTGCTGAAGTGCCCGAGCACGGACACGGCCGGCACCGCCGTGGTGCCCTCGATGAGGGACTTGCGCAGCTCGCCGCCGATGATGGTGACGTTGCTGTCCGGTATGGCGGTATAGCTGGCGCCGATGTCGATGCCCAGCGGCAGGCCCTTGCGCACCATCAGGCGCGGCACCGGCAGCATCGAGGGCGCGTCGGCGTCGCCCAGGGCATCGTTCCACACCGACTCGTCGATCTTGACCATGGTGAGCGAGGCGCCCAGCTCGAAGCCGGTCACGCCGAGGGTCTCGGCGGGCGAAAAGGGCGCGTAGGCCGTCGCCATGCCGAGTTCGTCCACCAGCGTGTTGAACCGTCCCTGCGTCAGCGACGGACTGAGCACGATATCGTTGTCGCCGGCGAGGGCGGACCCGGCGCCGGACAGCAGCATCGCCGCGACCAGCGGCGCGACGTGACGCATCGATGTGGGCATGAATCCTTCTCCTCCTGCGGGTACGCCCCGGGTATAACGGAAACCGGCCCGCGCCTGTCGTGAAACCGGTCGCGCTTCCCGCCATTATCTTTATAATGCGGGCGTCGACCGCGTCTACCTTAGCCCGAGCGCGCGGGTGATGCAAGCGCGGGGGGCCGCCGCGCGGCGCCCCTGGATGACACGGAGGAAACGCCGCGCGGGTTCCCGGGCGGACATACGACGAACCCCTCGAACGGACATGACCGACAGCGACTGGATCCAGATCGAACTGACCGCGACCGCCGCCACCGCGGAACGCCTCGCCGACCATCTCACCGACGCCGGGGCGCTCTCGGTCTCGTTCGAGGACGAGGCCGACGACCCGGTATTCGAGCCCGCCCCGGGCGCCACCACGCTGTGGCCCCGCACCGTGGTAGTGGGCCTGTTCGCCCCCGACGCCGACGTCTCCGCCGTGCTGTCCGGGCTGCAGCGGGCGCTCGACCTGCCGGAGCCGCCCGCCTGCCGCCTGAGGCGGCTGCAGGAACGCGACTGGGTGCGGGTCTGGATGGACCGCTTCCGGCCGATGCGCTTCGGCGCGCGCCTGTGGATCTGCCCCAGCGGGCAGTCGCCGGCGGACGCGGGGCCGGACGCGGTCGTCGTCACCCTCGACCCCGGCCTCGCCTTCGGCACCGGCACCCACGAGACCACCGCGCTGTGCCTGGAATGGCTGGACGGCCATCTGCAACCGGGCTGGGAGGTGATCGATTACGGCTGCGGCTCCGGCATCCTCGCGGTGGCGGCGGCGCGGCTGGGCGCGGGTCACGTCCACGCCGTCGACATCGACCCGCAGGCCCTGTACGCGACGGAGGAAAACGCGCGCAAGAACCGGGTCGCGGCAGGCATCGCGACGGGCGACCCCGCCGCCCTCCCCGCCGATCCGGTGGACTGTATCGTGGCGAACATCCTGGCCGGGCCGCTGATCGCGCTGGCCCCGCGCTTCGCGGCCCTGCTGCGCACGGGGGGCCGGCTGGTGCTGTCCGGCATCCTGCACGATCAGGCCGCCGAGGTCGGCGCCGCCTACACGGAGGCCTTCGTCGTCGAGCCCGCGGTACGGCGCGGCGACTGGGTGAGGCTCGCGGCGCGCCGGCGCTGAGGCGCGGCCCGCCTTCGGATTTCCTCCACCCTTACCTTATAATCCCCTTTCAGTCCGGAACGACGCGAACGCCCGCCGATGCTTGCCACCTGCCCTCATTGCCACAACGCGGTCGACGTCGGCGACGGCAGCGCCGTCATGCTGTGCGAATACTGCGGGCGCGAGTTCCACCCCGCGGCCACGCCGGTGATCTCCGCGGCGGCCGAACCGGAGCCGTCGCCGTCGCTCCCGGAAGCGACGGCCCCCGGGCCTCTCGCCGCCAGGCCGCCCGCCGCCGAACCCGCCCGTCCCCCGGAGCTCAAACCCTCCGGGCCCGCGCCGCGTCCCGCGTATCGCCTGCAGATCAGCCCGGAAGAGCGCGCCGCGCTCGGGCCCCGGACCCAGGCCGCGGCGGCGGCCGCGCCACCCGCCCGACACCATCCGCTCGCGACCCTGTCGTGGTCCGCGGGCATACTCGTGCTCGCCGCCGCGCTGCTGCTGCAATACGCCTATTTCATGCGCGAGGACCTCGCCGCCCGTCACCTCGCCCTGCGTCCCTGGCTGGAAAGGCTGTGCCTCTACGCCCGTTGCGAAATTCCGCTGCTGCACGACCCGGCGCAGGTGCGCATCGTGGCGCGCGACATCCGCCGCCATCCGGACGCCGCGGGCGCGCTCCGCGTGCTGCTGACGCTGGAAAACCAGGCGCCCCTGATTCAGGCTTACCCGGTCATCCAGCTCAGTTTTTTCGATTTCCACGACCGTCTCCTGGCGCGCCGCCGCTTCACCCCGCAGGAATACCTGTCGGTCGCCGTGAATCCCGGTGCGGGCATGCCGGTGCGGCAGCCGGTGCAGACGACGCTCGACATCGCCGACCCCGGCCCGGAGGCGGTCAATTTCGAATTCCAGTTGCGCTGAACTATTTTTTCACCCCCGTCTTTATCCCCGCCCGGCGAGCAAGTATCATAGTCGGTCTCGTTTTCGCCGGCGGTCTGGCATCTGCCGCGGCTTCGCGGTTTTACAATAATTATTAATCAGTTATGCACATCGGTCCCTACAGGCTGAGCAATAATCTGATCCTCGCGCCCATGGCCGGGGTGACCGACCGCCCCTTCCGTCAATTGTGCAAGCGGCTCGGCGCCGGCCTGGCCGTGTCCGAGATGGTCTCCTGCAATTCCCTGCTGTGGGGCAGCGCGAAGACGCTGCGCCGCGCCGATCACGCCGGCGAGGTCGAGCCGCGCTCGGTGCAGATCGCCGGGGCCGACCCGCGCATGATGGCGGAGGCGGCGCGCTACAACGTCGACAACGGCGCCCAGATCATCGACATCAACATGGGCTGCCCGGCCAAGAAGGTGTGCAACGTGATGGCGGGTTCCGCCCTGCTGCGCGACGAGGACCTGGTCGGGCGCATCCTCGACGCGGTGGTCGGCGCGGTGGACGTGCCCGTCACGCTCAAGATCCGCACCGGCTGGGACACGCGGCAGCGCAACGGCGTCGCCGTGGCGCGCATCGCCGAGGCGGCCGGCGTCCGCGCGCTGGCCGTGCACGGACGCACGCGCGCCTGCGGCTACAGCGGCGAGGCCGAGTACGACACCATCGCCGAGATCAAGGCGGCGATCGGCATCCCGGTCATCGCCAACGGCGACATCCGTACCCCGCAGCAGGCGCGCCACGTGTTGGAATACACGCGCGCCGACGCCGTCATGATCGGCCGCGCCGCGCAGGGCCGGCCGTGGATCTTCCGCACCATCGACCATTACCTGCGCACCGGCGAGCACCTGCCGGAGCCGCCGGTCGCGTGGATCCGCGACGTCATGCTCGAACACCTGGAGCAGCTCTACGCCTTCTACGGCGAGCACGTCGGCACGCGCATCGCGCGCAAGCACATCGGCTGGTACAGCAAGGGCCAGGTCGGCGGCGCGGTGTTCCGCCAGAGCGTGAACCAGGAAGAATCCGCTGTGGAACAGCTCGCGCTCACGCGCGAATTCTTCGACGGCCTCGCGGCCGACGCCGGGCTCGCGGCATGAGCGCCGCCACCCAGAGGGCGGGCGGCGGCGACGACGAGCGCCGCAAACAACCGCTCGGCAGCGCCGTGGAGACCGCGCTGAGGCGCTATCTGAAGGACCTCGACGGCCATCCGCCGACCGAGCTGTACGAGATGGTGCTGTGCGAGGTGGAACAGCCGCTGCTGCGCACCGTCATGCAGTTCACGCGCGGCAACCAGAGCCTCGCCGCGCAGATCCTCGGCCTCAACCGCAGCACGTTGCGCAAGAAACTCGCCAAGTACGGGCTCGGCCGATGAGCGGCGATCTCCGGCCCGTCCGGCGCGCGCTGATCAGCGTCTCCGACAAGGACGGGCTGCTGGACCTCGCCCGCGGCCTGCACGGGCTCGGCGTCGAGATCCTGTCCACCGGTGGCACCGCGAAGGCGATCCGCGCGGCCGGCCTGCCGGTGAAGGACGTGAGCGAGGTCACCGGCTTCCCGGAGATGATGGACGGCCGGGTCAAGACCCTGCATCCGCTGGTGCACGGCGGCCTGCTCGGCCGCGCCGGGCTCGATGACGCGGTGATGGCGCAGCACGGCATCGCGCCGATCGACCTGCTGGTGCTGAACCTGTACCCGTTCGAAGCGGTCACCGCGCAAGCCGGCTGCACGCTCGCCGACGCGGTGGAGAACATCGACATCGGCGGCCCGGCGATGCTGCGCAGCGCCGCCAAGAACTTCGCGCGCGTGGCGGTGGCCACCTCGCCCGACCAGTATCCCGATCTGCTGGCCGAGCTCGAGGCCAACAACGGCCAACTCTCCGCCGCCAGGCGCTTCGCGCTGTCGGTCGCCGCGTTCAACCGCGTCGCGCAATACGATGCGGCGATCAGCAACTACCTCTCCGCGATCACCGATGCCGCGGGCGAGGTGCCGGTGCGCGCGCAGTTCCCGGCCCAGGCCAACGGCAGCTTCGTCAAGGTCATGGATCTGCGCTACGGCGAGAACCCGCACCAGCAGGCCGCGTTCTACCGCGACCTGTACCCGGCGCCGGGTTCGCTGGCGACGTTCGCCCAGTTGCAGGGCAAGGAGCTGAGCTACAACAACATCGCCGACGCGGACGCGGCGTGGGAGTGCGTGCGCCAGTTCGACGCGCCGGCCTGCGTCATCGTCAAGCACGCCAATCCCTGCGGCGTCGCCGTCGGCGCGACGCCGGGCGAGGTCTACGAACTGGCCTACGCCACCGACCCGACCAGCGCCTTCGGCGGCATCATCGCGTTCAACACGACACTGGACGCGGCGACCGCGCAGACCATCCTCGACCGCCAGTTCGTCGAGGTGCTGATCGCGCCGGACTATGAGGACGGCGCGCTCGACTATGCAAAGAAGAAGGCCAACGTGCGCGTGCTGCGGATTCCGAACGCGCCGGCGTCGAAGGGCTTTATCGACACCAAGCGCGTCGGCTCCGGCCTGCTGATGCAGACCGCCGACGACCGCGTGGTGACCCGCGCCGAGCTGAAGGTGGTGACCAGGCTGGCGCCGACCGAGGCGCAGCTCACCGACCTGCTGTTCGCGTGGAAAGTGGCGAAATTCGTCAAATCGAACGCGATCGTCTACGCGAAGGACCGGCGCACCGTCGGCGTCGGCGCCGGCCAGATGAGCCGCGTCTACTCGGCGCGCATCGCCGGGATCAAGGCGGCCGATGCCGGCCTGGTGGTCGAAGGCTCGGTGATGGCGTCGGACGCCTTCTTCCCGTTCCGCGACGGCATCGACGCCGCGGCGGAGGCCGGGATCCGGGCGGTGATCCAGCCCGGCGGCTCCATGCGCGACGCGGAGGTCATCGCCTCGGCGGACGAACACGGCATCGCCATGGTCTTCACCGGCGTGCGACACTTCCGGCATTAGAAGGGGTAGAAAAGGGGTCAGACCCTTTTCGAGCACTACTGAGTAAGACGGCTCACATACCTTACTCGAAAAGGGTCTGACCCCTTTTCTGATCGATCGTGATCGGTGATCGGTGATCGGTGATCGGTGATCGGTGATCGGTGATCGGTGATCGGTGATCGGTGATCGGTGATCGGTGATCGGTGATCGGTGATCGGGAAGACTGTTCCGGTCGGAACAGCGTGTCAATCGTTTTTTGAATTACCCCTCACTCATCACCATTTACCCATCACCATCCCCACCTCCCGAACCTTCTCGCCGCCCCCCAGCGCCAGCAGCGAAAAGGGTCTCAGCGAAAAGGGTCTGACCCCTTACCGCAAAAGAAAGTGAGGCGTTAGGAGTGAAGCGTAAAACCAAACGCCCTTCGCTCGCCTGACTCCTTACACCTCACTCCTCACGCCTCACGCCTCACCGCGCAACGCGCCAGCCTCCCCAGCGCCAGCAACGCCAGCAACGCGAGATCCATCCCGCCCACGCTGTTGCGGTCGGTGCCGGTGTCCGAGGTGAAGGAATAGATGCCGACGATCCCGCTGGTCTGGTTGCCGGCGACGTCGAGCGCGAGCACGCGCAGGACCGAGCCGGAGGAGATGGGGATCGGGCCCGTATAACGTTCGGTCCGCGGGAGGACGTTGCCGCTCTCATCGGTGGTATTGCCGTCGGAGGGCGGGCTGTCGTCCAGGGTGTAATACATGTCCGTGCAGCCCGAACCGGCGCCATCGTTGCAGCGCAGCGTCACGGCGATGGGACCGGCGTAATTGCCCGTCGCGTGCGAGACGCCGACGGCCGGACCGGAGAGATCGATGCGGTACAGCACGGTCTGCGCCGCCTCCTGATTGCCGGCGGCATCGCGCGAGAAATACTTCAGTGTGACGGTGCCGGCGAGGTGCAGCAGCGGATCCACCTCGTCCGGGTCGATGCCGGCCGGCGGAAACAGGCCGGCGAGCGAGATCGCCTCGGTGTAGACGGTCGAGGTCGCGGTCGGCTCGGTGCCGTCGAGGGTGTAATAAGTGGTGCATCCGAGGCCGAGGTGATCGTCGGTGCAGATCAGCTCGACGTCCTCGATGTCGGCGCTGCCGTAGAGGGCGCCGGGCAATGAATCGAGGGTGACCGGCGCGCGGGTGTCGATGGCGTAGACCGCGGTATTCAGGGGCTCGCGGTTCCCGTTCGCGTCCACGGAGAAATACTTGAGCGTGGTATCGGCCGCAATCGCGATGTCCACGGGCGCGCTATAGGCGACCGGCGTCACCGGATCGCTGCCGTCGGTGGTGTAATAGAGCTCGGCGCAACCCGCACCGGAACGGTCGGCGCAGCTCAGGGTGAGTTGCGAGAGCGTCTGATAACCGCCGCCCTCCGGGTCGACCGTGGTGCGCGGCGCGGCGATGCCGAAGGCGGCGAGCCCGGTCACATCGGTCGCCCCGATGCGGGTGAACTCCCCGCCGGCGTACAGCGTGGCGCCGTCCACGGAGGTCGCCAGGAAATCCATCGAGGCGATCGCGCTGTCGAGGCCCGGATCCCAGGCGATGGCGTCGGCGCCGTCGATGTCGGTCCGCAGACCCGCGATGCGGTTGCGCGCGAATGCGCCGTTGACGGTGGAAAACCCGCCGCCGGCATACAGGCGCGCCCCGTCGCCCGACAGCGCGAGCGCATGCACCGGACCGTCGACGGCGGGGCTCCAGTCCAGGGTCACGCCGGTATCGAGCGCGGTATCGAGCGCGGCGAGATTGCCGCGCGCCGCGCCGCCGATCTGCGCGAACTCCCCGCCCGCGTACAGCGTGGCGTCCGCCAGCGCCAGCGCATGGACCGCGCCGTCGGACGCCGCGGGATTCCAGTCCGTCGCCTTGCCGTTCACGGTCCGCAGCGCGGCGAGCCCCCGGCGCGGCTGCCCGCCGACCGCGGTGAAATCGCCGCCGGCGTAGAGCGTGGCGCCGTCGGCGGACAGGACCAGCGCGCGCACGCGGCCGTCGGCGCCGGGATCCCAGGGCAGCACGGCGCCGGTGGTGGTGCTCACGCTCGCGAGGTGATTGCGCGCGACGCCGCCGACCGCGGTGAAATCGCCGCCGATATACAGCGTACGGCCGTCGGGCGAGAGCGCCAGTGCGCGGATGCTGTCGTTCGCGTCGCCCTCGCCGTTCGCGTTCCAGGTCGGGATCACGGCCCCGTTCGCGATGCTCAAAGCCGCGAGACGGCCGCGCGCGGCCGCGCCGATCCGGGTGAAATCGCCGCCGATATACAGGCTGGCCCCGTTGGTGGAGACCGTCAGCGCGCGCACGCTGGCGTCCATCTGCGGCGCCCAGGTGGCGACCGGCAGGTTCTGCGCGAGGATGATCTTGGCGAGATACGGGAACGAAGACCCCGCGACGGTGGTGAAGGCCCCGCCGATATAGAAGAAACCGTCGCGGATCGCGCCGGTCAGCACCGCGTCGTTCACGCGCGCGAAGGCGGGGTCGGGGGTTTCCGAGGTGCGCGCCGGCAGCGGCGCGCACAACAGCGCCACCAGCGCCAGGGCCGTCGCGAGGGGCCCGCGGCCGGATTCAGCGAGCGCCATCGGGCCTTCTCCCGCGCACGGCCCGCAGCATCAGGCCGATCGCCAGCGCCAGCAGCGCGTAGGCGTCGAGCGCGCCGACCTTGCCGCGGGACCTGGCGTACTCCTCGCGCTTGACCCCTTCGGCGTTTCCGGCCGCGTCGACGGAGAAGAATTTCAGCACCGTCGTATCGTTGATCGTGATGGGGCCGGTGTAACGCCTGGACGCG
Source organism: Gammaproteobacteria bacterium (assembly GCA_020847075.1). Classification (GTDB taxonomy): domain Bacteria; phylum Pseudomonadota; class Gammaproteobacteria; order SZUA-140; family SZUA-140; genus JADJWH01. The sequence goes on along the minus strand of JADLCS010000042.1, from coordinate 46,229 downwards.
GTGCTCGGCTGGCTGCCGTCGAGCGTATAGTACGTGGCCGCGCAGCCGGTGCCGGCGCCGTCGTCGCAGCTCAAGGTGATCTCGAGGGTGTTGGAATCGAAGACGCCCGTGGTCGGGCTCGCACGGGTCAACGGCGGCGCCAGTTCGACGCTGTAGGTCTCGGTCCGCACGGCGCCGGCGTTGCCGGCGTTATCGACCGAAAAGAATCTCAGCACCAGGGCGGCGTTCAGGGGAATCCGGTCGGTGTAGACGGTCGACGCGGTGGTCGGCTCCGACCCATCCGTGGTGTAGTAGGTCGTCGCGCAGCCGGAACCGCCGTCGTCGTTGCAGAAGAGCGCGATGGGTTGCGCCGTCACGCTGTTGTACAGGCCGCCGGCCGGGACCGCCGTCGTCACCGGCGCGGCCTGCTCCGGCGGCAGGGCCGCGAGCGCGGCCAGCGCCCGGCGCGCGCCGCCGTCGACGGTGGTGAACGCGCCGCCGGCGTACAGGGTGTACTCGCGGCCCTCCGTGTCGTTGACCAGGCTCAGCGTATTCACCGCCGCGTCGGCGGCGACGATCCAGTCCACGTCCGCCGCCGCGTCCACGACGCCGAGCGCCGCGATCCGGCCGTGCGCCGCCCCGGCGGCCGAGGTGAACGCACCGCCCACGTACAACCGCGTCCGGTCGAAGGAGCGCGCCATGGCGTGCACGGCGCCGTCGAGGCGGGGATTCCAGACCAGGGGCGCGTCGGCCGCCGGATCCAGCGCCACCACCCCGACCTGGGAGGCGCCCCCGACCGAGGTGAAATCCCCGCCCGCGTACAGCACGCCGCTGTCCGCGAGATACGCCAGGGCGCGCACCGCGCCGTCGTCGATCGACGGCGCCCAGTCGAGGATCTCCGGCACGCTCATGTCGAACGCGGCGACGCGCGTGCGCGGCTCGCCGTCGATCGCCTCGAAATCGCCCGCGACATACAGCGTAAAGCCGTCGGCCGCCAGCGCGTAGACGCCCGCGCCGTCGGGCGACGGATCCCAGGAGGTCGCGATGCCGTTGCCGAGCGACACCTCGCCCAGCCGGTCGCGCTCGAGACCGCCCACGGCGGCGAACGTCCCGCCGACATACAGGGTGCCGCCGCCCGACGGCGCGAGCGCATACACCGCGTCGTCGGCGCCCGGATTCCACGCCGTGGCGGCCCCGGTGGCGGTGCTCAGGGCCGCCAGACGGGCGCGGGACTGACCGGCGATCGCGGTGAATTCACCGCCCGCGTACAGCACGCCGCCGGTCGTCCCCGGCAGCAGTGCGCGCACCGCGCCGTTCGCGTCCGGATCCCAGGCGGTGGCCGTGCCGGTAGCGAGATCGAGCGCGGCGAGATTGCGCCGCGTCACGCCGTTCACCGACGAGAATTCCCCGCCCGCGTACAGCACGCCGCCGGCGAGGGCGAGCGCCTCGACCGTCCCGCCCGCGCCCGGATCCCAGGCGGGATCGGTGATCCCGCCGGTGACCGCGGTGTCGAGCGCCGCGATGCGGTTGCGCGCGAGCGCGCCCATCGCGGTGAACTCGCCGCCCGCGTACAGCCGGGCGCCGTCCAGCAGCAGGACGCGCACCGCGCCGTTCGCGTCCGGATCCCACGCCGTCGCGGTCCCACCCGCCGCGTCCAACGCCGCGATCCGGTTGCGCGCCGCGCCGCCGATCTGCGTGAACTCGCCGCCGACATAGAGCACCCCGCCCGTCCGCGCCAGCGTGCGCACCGCGCCGTTCGTCTCCGGCGCCCATGCCGTCACCGCCCCGGACGCGTCGATATGCGCGAGATTGTCGCGCGCCGCGGCGCCGACCCGGCTGAACTCGCCGCCGATGAACCAGCCGCCGGCGCCATCGGACACCGCCGCATGCACCGGACCGTCGACGCGCGGGAAGTCCGTGTCCGCGAGGCCGGCGCCGCCGGTGTCCAGCCCGACCCCGGCGCCGGTCGACGGCCCCACATAGTCGAAGTCCCCGCCCAGATAGAGGATCGCATTGCGCCGGATCGCGCCGTTCAGGGCAGCGAATTCGCCGCCCGCATACAGCCGTTCGCCGCTCAGCGCCAGCGCGTGCACGCCGCCGGCGCCCGTGTCACCGGCGCCGGAATCCCAGGCGGGATCGACGATGCCGCTGGTCACGGTGGTGTCGAGCTTGGCGATGCGGTTACGGGCGAGGCCGCCGATGGCGCCGAAATCGCCGCCCGCGTAGAGGCTGGTCCCGCTCCGCGTCAGGGCCCGCACGGCGGCGTCGGCGCCCGGATTCCAGGCGGTCACTGCGCCGGTAGCGCCGTTGATCGCCGCGATGCGCGGGCGCGCCGCGCCGCCGATCTGGGTGAAATCGCCGCCGGCGTAGAGCACGCCGGCGGCGCCGGGCGCCAGCGCGCGCACCGGCGCGTCGGCATCCGGATTCCAGCCGCTGACCAGGGTGCTGGCGACGCTGAACGAGGCCAGCCGGCGGCGGACGGCCCCGCCGATCTGGGTGAAGTCGCCGCCGACATAGAGCGTGCCGGCGCCCAGCAACAGCGCGCGCACGGGGGCGTCGGCGGCCGGGTTCCAGGCGTTCGCGACGGCGGTGGTCAGACCGAGCGCCGCCAGGCGGCCGCGATTCACGCCGGCGATGGCGGTGAACTCGCCGCCGGCGTACAGGGTGGTGCCATCGATCAGCAAGGCGTGCACCGGGGCATCCGGGTCCGGCGCCCAGGTCGCGTCCACCGCCCCGGTGGCGGCGTTGACCGCGGCGAGGCGGGCGCGCGGCGCGCCGGCGATGGCCGTGAATTCGCCGCCCACGAACAGGGCATCCCCCCTCAGGACGAGCGCGCGCACCGCCCCGTTGGCGGCCGGCGCCCATCCCGTCACGCCGCCGAGTGCGTCGATGTGCGCGAGATTGTCGCGCGGCAACCCGCCCACCGCGCTGAACTCCCCGCCGAGGAAACAACCGCCCGCGCCGTCCGAGATCACGACGTGCACCGGGCCGTTCACACGCGGCAGGCCGTCGGCGGCGACGCCCGCCCCGGTCGCGGCGCCGAAGAACCACGTGTTCAGATCGCCGCTCGCCACGCTGGCGTACACCGGCCCATTGGCGACCCAGACCCCGTCGCGCAGATCGACGGCGGCGCCCGGAGCGGCGAGGAGCAGGCCGATCAGCGCTGCGCACGCCCGCAGCATGCGCCCGCCGGGACCCGCCCTATCGGCGCAGGGCTGCGGGGTGAGGATTTTCCTGAAGGATTTCGGCATGCGACATCATTGCCGTAAGGTGAATGCGGGATTCGAGAGGACGGCTCCATGATACGCCGATTTCATGGCGGCCTCAACGAATCAACGGCTTAGTACAATACTGCGGGGACAGATTTCAAATCTGTCCCCGTACAGTGCGTACAGCGGCTAGGGGACAGATTTCCGCTGGAGGGGGACAGATTTAAAAATCTGTCCCCCCTCTCCGCCGGATGACCCGTCCGCTCGGGATGCGGTATCCTGTACGGCCTGCAAGCGAACAACGGGCACTCATACACGCGATGAACATCCTGATCGTAGGCGGCGGCGGGCGGGAGCACGCCCTGGCCTGGAAGGCCGCGCAATCGCCGCTCGCCGACACCGTCTACGTCGCGCCCGGCAACGCCGGCACGGCGCTCGAACCCGGCATCGAGAACGTCGCCATCGAAGCCACCGACCTCCCGCGCCTGGTGGAATTCGCGCGCGCCAACGAGGTGGGTCTCACCATCGTCGGCCCGGAGCAGCCGCTGGTCACCGGCATCGTCGACGCCTTCCGCGCCGCCGGCCTGCGCTGCTTCGGCCCGAGCCGGGCGGCGGCGCAACTGGAAGGCTCCAAGGCCTTCAGCAAGGATTTCCTCGCGCGCCATCGCATCCCCACCGCGGCCTACGGTGTGTTCACCGGCATCGACGCGGCGACGGACTACATCCGCCGCGCCGGCGCGCCGATCGTCGTCAAGGCCGACGGCCTCGCCGCCGGCAAGGGCGTGATCCTGGCCGCGACCGAACAGGAGGCCATCGACGCCGTCACCGACATGCTCCAGGGCAACGCCTTCGGCGACGCCGGACACCGCGTGGTCGTCGAGGAATTCCTGCGCGGCGAAGAGGCGAGCTTCATCGTTATGTGCGACGGCAAAAACGTGTTGCCCATGGCCACCTCGCAGGACCACAAGGCGCGCGACGACGGCGACACCGGCCCCAACACCGGCGGCATGGGCGCCTACTCGCCGGCGCCGGTGGTGACGCCCGCGATCCACGACCGCGTCATGAACGAGGTGATCCTGCCCACCGTGCGCGGCCTGGCGCGGGACGGCATCGTCTACACCGGCTTCCTCTACGCCGGCCTGATGATCGCCGCCGACGGCACGCCCAAGGTACTCGAATTCAACTGCCGCTTCGGCGACCCCGAGACGCAGCCGATCATGCTGCGCCTGAGATCCGATCTGGTCGCGCTGTGCCTGGCCGCCGTGGAAGGCCGGCTCGATTCCGAACCGGCGGAATGGGACCCGCGCCCCGCGCTCGGCGTGGTGCTCGCCGCCGGCGGCTACCCCGGGGACTATGCGAAAGGCGACGTCATCCGCGGCCTGCCCACGCGGGAGACCGCCGACGCCAAGGTCTTCCACGCCGGCACGCGCCGGCAGGGCGAGGATGTCGTCACCAACGGCGGCCGTGTGCTGTGCGCCTGTGCCCTGGGCGAGACCGTCGCCGCCGCGCAGGCGCGCGCCTATGAACTCGCACACCGGATCGACTGGCGCGGCGTCTATTACCGCACCGACATCGGCCACCGCGCCATCGCGCGCGAAACCGGCGGGCACTGAATTCGGGGAGAGGCTGAAAAATTTCATCGTCATTCCCGCGCAAGCGGGCATCCGGTGCGCGGCTGCGTGGGCACGAAGGACGCGCCCACCTTACGGTCCGCGCAACAAAGACCCTGCTCCCCTCCGCCCGCGTGCGGGGGGAGAGGTCGGGGAAGGGAGGAAGGGTTTATGTTTTCCGTTCTCCCCCACCTCACCCCGCCCCTCTCCGCCCCAAGGGGCGGAGAGGGAGAAAGGATTCGGGATCGCGTTGCGTTTCGCCCGGAATGACAAACTGATTCGGAAACTTCAAAAACTTTTCACGAGGATTACTCCATGAACAAGACCTTCGTCGCCGTCCTGATGGGTTCCGACAGCGATCTGCCGGTGATGCAGAACACGCTGGACACCCTGAAGAAGCTGCAGATCCCCTGCGAGGTGCGCGTCACCTCGGCCCACCGCACCCCGAAGGAGACGCACGACTACGTCACCGACGCCGACCGGCGCGGCTGCGCCGTATTCATCTGCGCCGCCGGGCTCGCCGCGCACCTCGCCGGCGCGGTCTCGGCCATCACGGTCAAGCCGGTGATCGGCGTGCCGCTGGACGCCGGCCCGCTGAAGGGCATGGACTCGCTGCTCTCCACCGTGCAGATGCCGGGCGGCATCCCGGTCGCCTGCGTCGCCATCGGTTCCGCCGGCGCGAAGAACGCCGCCTATCTCGCCGCGCAGATCATCGCGCTGTCCGACGCCGGGCTCGCCGAGCGCCTGAAACAGGAGCGCGCGGACAACGCCAAGTCCATACTGGCGAAGAACGCGGCCCTGCAGGCGCAGCTCCAGGCGAAATAATCCGGCCAATCCGCGCGATGAGCGGCGACTGGCAGTTGCGCATGGCCGCGCGTTGCGTCCGCGCGGGCGGCGTCATCGCCTATCCCACCGAGGCGGTGTACGGCCTCGGTTGCGACCCGCTCGACGGCGACGCCGTCTTCCGTCTGCTCGACATCAAGCGGCGCCCGCTCGCGCAGGGGCTGATCCTGATCGGTGCCGACTTCTCTCAGCTCGCGCCCTACGTCGGCCCGGTGCCCGCCTCGGTCATGCGGCGCGTTCGGGACACCTGGCCCGGCCCGGTCACCTGGCTGCTGCCCGCCGCCCCCGCCCTGCCCTACTGGCTGCGCGGCGCGCACGTCACCATCGCCGTGCGCGTCACCGCGCATCCCCTCGCCGCCGCGCTGTGCCGCGCCGTCGGCCACGCGCTGGTCTCCACCAGCGCTAACCGCCACGGCCGACCCGCGGCGCGCACCGCGCTGCAGGTCGAACGCCATCTGGGCGGCGAGCTCGATTACGTGCTGAATGGCAGGGTCGGCCCGCGGAGACGCCCGAGCGAGATCCGCGACGCGCTGAGCGGCCGCGTCGTCCGGCCGGGCTAGGAACTTCACAGGACAGGCACGTGTTATGTGCCCCTGTGAAAAAATCCTCATTTTAAAATCCCAAACCCATATATAAATATGGCTTATAAACCATATTTATAATATGATGCATGGGCGAGCAAGGAATGCTTCGACTGGGATCCAGGGAAGGATCTTGTCAACCAAGCCGAGCACGGGGTGACGTTCGCTGAGGCGCAGTACGCCTTCATCGATCCCGATCGTGTGATCGCCGAAGATTTGTCCCACAGTAATGAAGAAAAGCGTTATTACTGTTTTGGAAAGGTTGACGATGACATCCTTACCGTACGGTTCACCTACCGTGGCGGAATCATTCGGATCATAGGCGCGGGTTATTGGCGCAGAGGCAAACGGATATATGAACGGGAAAACCAGATACACCGATGAATCCCTGGGAAGGCTCCGGGTCGTGCCGGATTTCCTGCCTTCACCCGAGGAACTGGTACTCAAAGACGATACCGTCAAGGTCACCATAGCATTGAGCAAATCCAGTATCGCATTCTTCAAACGCGAGGCGAAGAAACACAACACCCAGTACCAGAAGATGATTCGCCGCCTGCTCGATGCCTATACGGAGGCGCTGGATCAACCCGAGCCATCGCACGCAGGCAGCCACGGCAGACGGCGTCACACGGGTTGATTCCACACTTTCGATCACCTGTACCAAGAGATTGAAGGGAAACGAACGAAGGCATTATGAACGTGCTCCGATCCAGGATCAGCCATTAGCGGTAAATCCGGGATCGAATCATGAAGAAGGCAAAACCGAAAACCAAAGCCAAACTGGTTCCGTTCGACGCAGTGCGTTATCTGACAGATGACGAAGCGATCGCCGAGTACATGACGGCCGTGCTGGAAACGGACGATCCCGATCTGCTGCTGACGGCTCTGGGCGACATCGCCCGCGCACGCGGCATCGCGCAGGTCGCCAAGGATGCGGGTCTGGGCCGTGAGAGCCTCTATAAAGCCCTTGCCCCGGGCGCCAAGCCGCGCTTCGACACCGTGCTGAAGGTCGCGCGCGCACTGGGCGTTCGGCTCATGGCGCGTGTGGCCTGAAAAAGAAATCGGGCGACCCTTGCGGGCCGCCCGGCGGGGAAATTCAATGAGGATCCATTCTCGAAATTTTCCCCCAGCGTCTTCCCTTTGTTGTTATATCCCGCCCAATCCGCCCGGACGCCGTCGATCCCGACGCCGGGTATCTATCCCGCCAATGCGGTAATAACCCTGGGCTTCACCAACAACGCTCAGCCCAACCCGCGCTCACCGGCACAGCGACGGTCCCGGGCCTCATGAACAACGCCCGGTCGCCCCGTGCCGGCCCGTCACGGCCTGTCTTTCGAGGCCGATCCGATCCATGAGGCGCGGAATTCCTCCCTCTCTTTCAGGATCATTTCTTCTTGACCAGCTTCATCCCCATCGGCCCCTGCAGCGAACCGTCGTCCAGCAAGGTCAATATCTGATTCCCTTCCGGCATCTCGATCCTGACCTTTCGGTCGTTGACGGCGTATTTCAGCTCGGTCTCGTTGCCCATCGCGGACACGTAGACCCGGCCGCCGGATTCGAAGTGGTAGCTCACCATCCCGTCCGGGTCGGAATATTCGCCGCTCAGCTTCGAACCGCAGGCCGCCAGCGTCAGCGTGGACAGGAGCGCGATCGAAAGACCGCCGATCCTCGATATTCTGCTTGTCATCTCGCCCCCTCGCTCAGAATGAACCGGTGCCCACGGCGGCGGTATCGCCGGCGACCGCCTGATCGCCGGTGGCGGAACTGACCTGCGCGTCGATCGCGATCAGGTTGCCGGAATCGTTCGAGCTGGATACCGGCACCGGCATCGACACCGTCACATCGTCACCCGCGGCCAGCGTGCCGATCGGCCAGGTCACGAACTCGCCGGGGCCACAACTGCCACCGGGACACGTGCCCCCGCCGGTGATGAGGGAGTCGCTGAGAGAATTAGTTCCGTCGGTCGGGAACCGCGCCTGCAGGCTGACGGCGTCGAGGGGCACCGCGCCGGTATTGGTGACCGTCAGCGAGACCGTCATGGTCTGGCTGACGCCTATCGGATTCGGCGAGATCGCGACCGACAGGGCCAGCGGGGCGGCCGCCAGGAGGCGCGTCGCCGCCGTTGCGCGTGCCAGCTCCGTACCGGTGGTCGCGCTCGTTGCCGCGATCTGCGCCGCATCCACCGCCAGGACGGCGCCGTTGTCCGGACCGCTGTTCACGGTGACCGTTACCTGCCGCCGACCGACCTGTCCCGCCGTCAGCGTCCCCAGGCTCCATTGCACGCTGTCATTCACCAGGGTCCCGCCACCGGTCGCGGAGACGAAGGTCACCCCGGCCGGCAGCGGCAGGGTCAGCGTGCTGCCCGTGAGGCTTGCCCCGCTGCGATTGCCATAGGTCAGTGTGTAGGTCAGCGTGCCGCCCGGTGTCACGGCGTCCTTGTCTTCATTGAGCGCCAGCGAGAGCGCATTGTCATCGACGACCACCGTGTGCGACACGAACTCCGGCGACACCGTATCGGCGGTCACAATGCCGTGCAACCCCATCAATGTTCCCGAATCCGTGGATGACGAGATGTACATCGGCAACATCACGGTTACCCCGGCCCCGGCCGTAAGCGTGCCCACGGTCCAGGTCACCAGCTCCCCGGGACCACAACTGCCGCCGGGACAAGTTCCCCCTCCGCTGATGAGGGAGTCGTTGAGGGAACCGACGTTGTCCATCGGGAAGCGCGCCTGCAGTTGCGTATTCGTCAGCGTGGTGGCACTGTGATTGGTAACGGTCAGCCTAGCCCTTATTCCATCGCCGGTACGGACCGGATCCGAATCCATCTCGATTTGCAAACCGAGCACCGGCGCGGTCACGACCTGCGTCGCGCCCGCGGCCTGCGCCAGCTCGGCACCCGTGGTGGCGCTCGTTCCGGCCAGTTCGGCCGCATCGACAGCCAGGACCGTTCCGGCATCCGCATCGCTATCCACGGTGACCACGACCTGCTGCCGCCCCGACTGAGTCGTCAGCAGCGTGCCCAGCGTCCATTCCACGCTGTCGCCAACCAGGGTCCCGCCGCCGGTCGCCGAGGCAAAGGTGACGCCCTCCGGCAGCGGCAGGGTCAGGGTCGTGCCGGTGATGCTCGCCCCGCTGCGGTTGGCATAGGTCAGCGTGTAGCTCAGTGCATCACCCGGCGAGGCGTCGCCTTTACTGACGTCGAGATTCAGGGACAAGGCATTGTCTCCGTCCACCGTGACCGACTCGGACGCCGTCGCCACCTGGTCCCCGTCCACCTGCACCTCGGCCGGCACCGTGATAAGGGCACCATCGGACACGGAACTCGAGACGAATATCGGCAAGGACACGATGGTGCCCTGGCCGGCCGCCAGCGATCCGATGGTCCAGGTCACCAGCTCTCCGAGACCGCAACTCCCACCGGGGCAGCTGCCGCCGCTGCTGATCAGTGCATTGGACAAAGAATTAACACCGGAGGTCGGGAAACGCGCCTGCAGAACGATATTATCGACCGCGGAATCGCCTCGATTGGTGACACGGATCAGGGCTTCGACACTATCACTCGGACGTACCGTGTCCGGATTGAGTGCGACAGATAGGCTGATGCTGTTGACACACTCCACCGTCACGGCCGTCACGTTGGCGCCGCTCAGACTGCCGGCGCCGTTGCTCACGGTGCAGAACTGTCCGGCGGGCTGGTCGAGGACGGTGACATCGTAGGCGCTGCCGTCGACCAGCGCGGTGGCGAAGGTGAAGTTGCCGTCGGCGGCGCGGTTCAGGTCGTCGCCGCCGTTATTCTGCAGCACCACGGTGCCGGTCAGGCCGGTGACGGTGCCGCCGACCGTGTAGTTGTTGACGCAGGTGACCGTGACATCGCTGATGTTCGCCGTGCCCACCGTGCCGGAGCCGTTGCTCACGGTGCAGGTCTGTCCCGCGGGCTGGGTCAGGACGGAGACCGCGTAACTGCTGCCCTCCGTGAGGACGGTGGCGAAGGTGAAGCCGCCGTTCGCGGATCGCGTGAGGTTATCCCCGCCGTTGTTCCGCAGCTCCACCGTGCCGGGGACGGAGAGACCGGAGATCGTGCCGCCGACGGTATGCGTGCTGACGCAGGAGACCGCGACGTCGGTGACATTGGCCCCGTCGACAGTACCGGAACCGTTGCTCACGGTGCAGATCTGCCCCGCGGGCTGGGTTTGGACGGTGACGTCATAGTCGCCGCCATCCAGCACCGTGGCGGTGAAGGTAAAGCCCCCGGAGGCAGAGACCGTCAGGTCGTTCCCGCCGTTGTTCCGCAGCCCCAGGGCGCCCGTGAGATCGGAGACGGTGCCGCCGACCGTGAAGCGGGGCCTGTCGACACAGGTGATCGCCACGTTACCCACATCGGCGTCGCCCACGGTCCCCGAACCGTTGGATACCGTACACGTCTGCTCGGCGGGCTGCGTGAGCACGGTGACCTGATAGGCATCCCCTTTCTTCAGCTTCTTGACGAAAGAGAAGGCGCCGTCGCTCGATAACGCACGGTTATTCGCGCCGTTGTTCTGCAGCTCCACGGTGCCGTCCAGCCCGGAGACCGTACCGCCGATGGCATAGCTCGGATCGCTGGAGTCCCCGCCGCAGCCGGCCAGGGACAGGGCGAACACCAGGGCGAGGCCGAGGGTCGTAGATAGGCGGGAAGTGATCCTCGTTCGAAAACCCGGCCGTCGCGGGATCGAGGCGCGGCGATGACGGCCGTCGCCCTGTGAGTTGGAATGCACCGCCGGCAAACGTAGGACAGACATCGTGACCCCCTCTCTCTATTTATCTTTCCCCAAAGACATGCGCAAAGGCATGTACCATGATTGCTATGCGAAAACCCTCGTCACACCCCAACCCGGAACCGATCGGTCCGGCCGCGCATCGTTCCGCCCGCGTCGGCGCCGGCAGGGCACGGCTCGTCGCGCGCGGGATCACGCCTTCTTCCGCGATATCGGGATAGATTCACGGTGATGCTATATAGCTACACCGTGTTCCTATTTCTGTCAATGCTTTTTTGACTAGAATGACCGCATGGGACGCGAAATTAATCCTTTCGGACTACGGATGCCGGAGGATCTCAAGAAGCGCATCGCGAAGTCGGCCAAGACCAACCGGCGCAGCATGAACGCGGAACTGATCCTGAGGCTGCAGCACAGCATCGAGCAGGATCCGACGCTGATCCCGGAAATCCGCGAGAACTCCGACGGTTACAAACTGACCGAGGACCAGTCGGCCCTGCTCAAGGTCTACAACGGCATGTCCACGCGCCGCCGGCGTGCGCTGCTGGAATTCCTGAAGGGCATGGACCTGGCGGAGAGCAAGTAGGCCGGCCTCTCCGCCAGATCCCTGTACCAGAATATCCGAGCCGCGCGCTCGGCTTTCGACCCCGACGTCCCCTGCCCTTCACCGGTTCCGCTTTCCCGCCCTGTCCTTCGGTACGATTGACGTACCACACGACCGCCTCTAAACTGCGGGCGTGATTCAGAGCTTCCGCGACAAGGATGCCCGGGCTCTGTTCGAAGGCAAAAGCGTGCGGCGCTATCGCGCCTTCGAGAGACAGATACGGAACCGGCTGCAATATCTGGACGCCGCGACGACGCTGGCGGATCTGGCAGCGCGGCCGTCGAACCGCTTCGAGCGTCTGTCGGGGGACCGGAAGGGCCAGTGCAGCATACGCATCAACGACCCGTGGCGCTTGTGTTTCCGCTGGACGGACGCTGGCCCAGAAGACGTTGAGATCGCAGATTATCATTAGACGGAAAGACCATGGCGGCACCCGCGAACAAGATGCCCCCCATTCATCCCGGTGAGCTGCTACGGGAAGACATGGAGGCGCTCGGCCTGTCGGCGCGGGCATTGGCCGATGCGATCGGTGTGCCGCACAACCGCATCTCCGCTATCCTGCGCGGCGCACGCGCCATTACCGCCGATACCGCGTTGCGGCTGTCCGCCTACTTCGGCACCAGCGCGGAAGTCTGGATGAATCTGCAGATGGTCTATGATCTCAAGCGGGCGGAACTCGAACAGGGCCGGGCCATACGCACCCGGATCAAGCGGCACGCGGCCTGACTGATCTCAAATCCTGGGACGGATTTATAAATCCGTCCCCTTACTCTCCTGACAGGGACCCATGAACCAGCCCGATATCGCCGCCGTAAAAACCTATCTGCTCGGCCTGCAGGCGCGCATCTGCTCCGAACTCGAGACCGAGGACGGTAGCGCGCGCTTCGTCGAGGACGCGTGGGAACGACCGGAGGGCGGCGGCGGGCGTAGCCGGGTGCTGACGGAAGGCGCGGTGTTCGAGCAGGCAGGGGTGAATTTCTCGCACGTGACGGGCGCGGCCATGCCGGCCTCGGCCACGGCGCACCGGCCCGAGCTCGCCGGGCGCCGCTTCGAGGCGCTCGGTGTGTCGCTGGTGATCCATCCGCGTAACCCTTACGTCCCGACCTCGCACGCCAACGTGCGCTTTTTCATCGCCGAGAAGGAGGGCGCGGCGCCGATCTGGTGGTTCGGCGGCGGTTTCGACCTGACGCCCTATTACGGCTTCGAGGAGGACGCCGTGCACTGGCATCGCATCGCGCGCGCGGCCTGCGTGCCCTTCGGTGAGGAGGTCTATCCGCGCTACAAGCAGTGGTGCGATGAGTATTTCTTCCTGAAGCACCGCGGCGAGCCGCGCGGCATCGGCGGGCTGTTCTTCGACGATCTCAACGAATGGGGCTACGCGCGCTGCTTCGGTTACATGAAGAGCGTCGGCGACCACTATCTCGCGGCCTACCGCCCGATCGTCGCCCGCCGCAAGGCGACGCCCTTCGGCGAGCGCGAGCGCGACTTCCAGCTCTACCGGCGCGGGCGCTACGTGGAGTTCAATCTGATCTACGACCGCGGCACGCTGTTCGGCCTGCAGTCGGGCGGACGCACGGAATCCATCCTGATGTCGCTGCCACCGCTGGTGAAGTGGCGCTACAACTGGCGCCCCGAACCCGGCACCGACGAGGCGCGGCTGTACAGCGATTTTCTCCGTCCGCGCGACTGGCTGGTATGAAAAGGGGTCTGACCCCTTTTCCCACAGAGGGCGGTGGTGAATAGGGGTCAGACCCCTGTCAGTCTCTAAGCCCAACGAGGGCACTATTCCTCCCCCGGCCGACAGTAACCGGCACAGGGCAGGCTGTACCAGCGCGGTTCGCCGTCGAGGCGCAGCGCGGTGAGCGCGCCGCCCCAGATGCAGCCGGAATCGAGCGCGTAGACGCCGGGGGCATGATAACGTCCCAGCGTCGACCAGTGGCCGAACACCAGCTTGAGTCCCGCGCTCGCGCGGCCGGGAATGTCGAACCAGGGCCTGAGATCGTCGTCGCGGCCGAACGGCGAGCCCTTCTCCTTTAGATATATATGCCCCTGCGCGTCGCACAGGCGCAGGCGGGTGAAGCAGTTGAGGATGAAGCGCAGGCGGTCGATGCCGCGCAGATCCTCGGACCACCGGTCCGGTTTTCCTCCGTACATGTCGCGCAGGAAGACGACGTAATCGTCGGAGCGCAGCACGGCCTCGACCTCGGCGGCATGGGCCACCGCCTGCGCGAGCCCCCACTGCGGCGGCAGGCCGGCGTGGATCATCGTGTACCCGAGCGCGGCGTCGTGATGCAGCAGGGGGAGATGCCGCAGCCAGTCGAGCAGCGCATCGCGATCGGGCGCGGCGAGGATGGCGTCGAAGGTGTCGCCCGGACCCGCATCGCGCACACCGGCGGCGACCGCCAGCAGATGCAGGTCGTGGTTGCCGAGCACGGTGACGGCGCCCTCGCCCAGACGCTTCACGAAACGCAGCACCTCCAGCGAATCGGGACCGCGGTTCACCAAGTCGCCGACAAACCACAGCCGGTCCGCGTCCGGATCGAAATCGAGCAGGGAAAGCAGCGTCGTCAATTCACGCTGGCACCCCTGCACATCACCGATGGCATAAACGGCCATTTACCCTCTCCGAAAAAATGGGGACAGATTTATTTTCCGCCGGGGCCTCGTACGAAATCGGATACGGCTTTGTTTTTCTAGCAGTTTCATTCTCAATGAGGAATCTCTTGCCCAAAAATAAATCTGTCCCGGGTTTTATAAGGATAGAAAAATAAATCTGTCCCCAACGTCAGTTATCTGGCGCGGCGCGGAGGGAGAGGGTGACGGGGCCGTCGTTGACCAGCGCGATCTGCATGTCGGCGCCGAACCGGCCGGTCTCGACGCGGAGCGGGGCGGTCCGCGCACGCGCGAGGGCGTAGTCGAACAGGCGCCGCGCCTCCGCCGGTTCCGCGGCCGGGGTGAAGCTGGGGCGCAGGCCGGAGCGGGTGTCCGCCGCGAGCGTGAACTGCGACACCAGCAACACCTCGCCCGTCGCATCGAGCACGCTGAGATTCATGCGTCCCGCGTCGTCGGGGAAGACGCGGTAGTTCAGCACGCGCTCGATCAGCCGCTCGGCCTGCGCCTCGCGATCGCCGCGCTCGACGGCGAGGAACACCAGCAGGCCGCGGCCGATCTCGCCCACGACGCGGCCGTCCACCTCGACACGCGCCGTGGCGACGCGCTGCAGCAGCGCGATCATGCCAGGCGCTTGGACAGATCCACGGTCGCCCGCACCAGGGCGTCGACGATGCCGGGCTCGAGCGCGGAGTGGCCGGCGTCAGGGATGACGCGCAGTTCGGCGCGCGGCCAGGCCTGGTGCAGATCCCAGGCGCTCTTCAACGGACATACCGCATCGTAGCGTCCATGCACGATGACGCCGGGGATGTCCGCCAGGCGATGCGCATCGCGCAGGATCTGGTCCGGCTCGAGGAAAGAATCGTTCATGAAGTAATGGCACTCGATGCGGGCGAGGCTGAGCGCGGTGTAAGGCTCGGAGAAGTGGTCGACCACCTCCTTGCGCGGCAACAGATTGGAGGTCTTGCCCTCCCAGCGCGACCACGCCTTGGCGGCGGCCATGCGCGCGATCTCGTCCTCGCCGGTCAGGCGGCGGTAATACGCGCCGACCAGGTCATCGCGTTCGTCCTCGGGGATCGGGCGCAGGTACTCTTCCCAGTAGTCCGGGAACAACCAGCTCGCGCCCTCCTGGTAGAACCAGCGGATCTCCTCCGGCCGGCACAGGAAGATGCCGCGCAGGATCAGACCCAGCACGCGCTCCGGATGCGTCTCGGCGTAGACCAGCGCGAGGGTCGAACCCCACGAGCCGCCGAACACCACCCAGCGTTCGATGCCGAGCTGCGCGCGGATATGTTCCATATCGGCGACCAGGTGCGGCGTGGTGTTGTCGCGCAGCTCGGCGTGCGGCGTCGAACGTCCGCAGCCGCGCTGGTCGAACAGCACGATGCGGTAGATCTCGGGGTCGAAGAAGCGGCGATGCCAGGGCTCGCAGCCCGCGCCGGGCCCGCCGTGCACGAACACCACGGGCAATCCCTCGGGATTGCCGCATTCCTCGACGTGCAGCGTGTGCAGCGCATCGACCTGCAGGCTGTGCGTGACATACGGCTTGATCGCCGGATACTGCCCGATCATCCTTCCCTCTCCCTTTTCAGGCGGCGCCTAGGCCAGCGCGGCGCCGAGCCAATGACCGATCAGATACGTCGCCAGGCCGGCCGCGGCGCCGATCAGCATCATGCGCAGACCGCTCCGCAGGGCGCCCCTGCCGGTGAACAGGCTGAGCAGCGCGCCGATGCCGAACAGGGCCGAGAGGCTCAGCGCGATCATCGCCTCGACCGGGCGGCCGCCGGACCCGAGCAGAAACGGGATCAATGGTATCAGCGCCCCCGCGGCGAAGGAAACGAAAGAGGCCGCCGCCGCGCCGAGCGGCGAGCCCAGCGCGGAGGGATCGAGGCCGAGCTCCTCGCGCGCCAGCGCGTCGAGCGCCTTGCCGCGATCCTCGAGCAGCCGGGCGGCGAATTCGCGCGCCTGCGCCAGGTCGAGGCCGCGCGCGTTGTAGATGAGCGCCAGTTCCTCGGCCTCTTCCTGCGGGTACTCGTCCAGCTCGTCGCGCTCGAGGCCGATCTGGTATTCGTACAGCTCGCGCTGCGAGCGTACCGAAATATACTCGCCGGCCGCCATCGAGGCCGCACCGGCGAGCAGCCCGGCGCTGCCGGCGAGCAACACCATATCGACGGACTGCGCGGCGCCGGCCACCCCCAGCAGCAGGCAGGTATTGGACACCAGCCCGTCATTGACGCCGAACACGGCGGCGCGCAGATTGCCGCCGCGCCCCAGGCCGGAATGGCGGGAACCGATCTCTTCCACCGAGGCCGGCATCGCATGACCCGGGCCGGGCGCCGGATGGGTATAGACGGACAGGCCACGGATCTTCATCGCCGCGAGCGCGGGCCGGATCGCGCGCGGGCCGAGGCGGCGCAGCAGCCAGGCGATGACACGCTGGCGCGGCGTCGGCCGCAGCCGCATCGGCACGGGCTCGCCGTGTTCCCGCATGCGCCGTTCCCACAGCCCCGCCTGCGTCTCGGCGGCGTGGGCCAGGGCGGTGAACAGCGCGACCTTGGCGGGGTCGTCCTCGACTTCCGCCATGACGCGATAGAGTGTGGCCGAACGTTTCTCTTCGGCCCAGCTTTCACTGTCGGACATCGCCGCTCCGCATCGATCCGCCCGCATGACGACCCTCCACGACTAGCGACTCGCCACCAGCAGTTCCTCCGCATTCTCCGGCGGACACAGGCCATCGGTCCGCCCGGCGAAGTACCGCCGCGCGAGCGCGGCCGCCGACACATGACGCGCGTCGCCGAGGCCGGTCTCCCGCGCCAGCGCCAGCATCTCCGTCGGGGTGAAGAAGCTGAGGAAGGGCGTACCGCTCGCCCGCGCGCCCTGCTCCGCCCGCCGCAGCCCGGGCCTCACCGCGGGATCCGCGAGGTCCAGCGGCAACAGAAACGTCAGCGCGAGCGTGGAACCCGGGGCGAACGCCGCGACCGCGCGCAGCAGGGCGGCGACCGCCTCACGGGTGAGATACATGCTGACGCCGGCGCAGGCCACGACCGCGGGCCGGCCGGCATCGAAACCGGCGGCCGCCAGGCCCTGCCGCCAGTCGTCGCCCGCCTCGAAATCGACCGGGACGAAACGCAGACATGGCGGCACACCAAAACCGAGTTCGATCAGGCGCCGCCGCTTCCAGGACTGGGGACCGGGCCGGTCGATCTCGAACACCCGCAGGCGGGAGGCGATCCCGGGTCTGCGCTGGACGAAGGTGTCCAGCCCCGCGCCCAGGATGACATACTGGTCGATGCCGCGGCCGGCCTGTTCCTCGACCAGGTCCTCGATGAAGCGGGCGCGCGCCACGATGGAGGCGCGGAAGGGCCGCGTGAACCCCGGGTCCATGTCCGGACGGCGGCGCCAGTCCGCGTCGGGCGCGGCCAGCACCAGACCGATCCCGTCCTCGAACACATGCGGCGGCGGATCCGCCTCGACATGCAGGGCGCGCCACAGGGCGACCCGCACCGCCGTGCCGTCCGGTGCCATGGATTCTTCGTCAGCCACGGCGCCTCCTCCGTGCCGGTGGTGAGAACGCGATGAGGGGCCGGCCGCGCCGCTCAAGGGCGCGCGCCGCCGCAAACACCCGTGAATCTTCCCTTCATGACAAAGTCGCCGGCCTGATTTAGACTCGCGGGTCGATGCGGGTATTCCTTATATATAGATATATGGGGCCTGCCTCGAAACCGGGCCCGTGCGCGGACGACCCGCCCGACGGCGCGAACGATACGCTATTCTACACCCTCAAGAGTCGGAACGATCGATGCGGACGCGCCTGATCAAGCTTTCCCTGCGCCTGTGCGCCCTGCTGCCCCTGCGTGCCGTTCACGCGCTGGGCGCCGGGACCGGCTGGCTGCTGGCGCGCTTCCCCACCGAGGCCAGGCGCATCTCGCGCATCAATATCGCCCGCTGCTTTCCCGGGCTGGACGCGGCCGCGCGACGGCGTTTGGTGCGGCGGAGCCTGATGGAGACGGGCAAGACCGCGGCGGAGACCGGGCCGCTGTGGCTCTGGGACCGCGCGCACATCCTGCGACTGGCGCCGGAGGTGGAGGGCGACGCGCAACTGGACGCGGCGCTGGCCGCCGGCCGGGGCGCGATCCTCGCCACGCCGCACTTGGGCGCCTGGGAGATGGTCGGGCTCTACTGCTCGATGCGTTACCGCATGACCAGCCTGTACCGGCCGCCGCGCCTGGCCGCACTCGACGCGCTGATGACCGGCGCGCGCGAACGCTTCGGCGCGACACTCGTCCCCGCCGACACCGCGGGGGTGCGCGCGCTGCTCAAGGGCCTGCGCCGGGGCGAGCTGCTGGGCATCCTGCCCGATCAGGAACCGCGCCACGGCAACGGGATATTCAGCCCGTTCTTCGGCCTGCCCGCCTACACCATGACCTTGCTGGCGCGGCTGGCGCAACAGACCGGCGCGCCGATCTTCATCGCCTACGCCGAACGCCTCGCGGGCGGCGCCGGGTTCCACCTGCATTTCCTGCCGCTCGCGGAGATCCCGGCGGGGGCATCGGTCGAGGCGATCACCGCGGCCGTCAACGCCGGCATCGAGACCTGCGTACGGCGCCTGCCGCCGCAGTATCAATGGAGCTACAAGCGCTTCAAGACGCACCCGTCCGGCGACGCCCGCTTCTACTCGCGCCGCCAGCAAAGCCCCGATCATTGACCATCACGGGGCGGGCATGTCTCGTACCCCCGCCCTGCGGGTCGAACACGCCATCCCCCTCCGCCCGCTCGCAGGGAAACAGGAATATTCTTTTTGCCTTTCACTCAGTCCCTAGTCTTCAGTCCTTAGTCCTTAGTCCTCTCCCTCCAGGCGCAGAGAGAGACAGGACACACCCCACTCAGGTCTTCTGCGCCACGATCAGCGCCTCGTCGCGCAGCCCCCGGTCCAGCGCGCCGACGCGGCCCTCTTCGCGATACACGAGCAGCCGCAGCGGGGAGAACAGCCCGAGCAGTTCGTTGTCCGCGAGGCGGAACTCCGGATTTCCCGGCCCGGCGTCCGTCACGCGCGTGCGCGTGAAGGTCTGGTAGAACAGCAGCCCGCCACGGCGCAGCGCCCCGACGAGATGGGGTATCAGCGCCCGGTCCAGGAAATGGGCGACGACGATGACGTCGCAGGAGGCGGGCGCCGGCGGCCGCTCCATCACGTCGCACGCCTCGCCCGTGAGCGGCAGACCGCGCTCGCGCGCGTACCGGTTCACCTGCTCGATCGCCACCGGGGAGATATCCCACGCCCGGGTATCGAGGCCGCGCTCGGCCAGCAGGACGGCGTTGCCGGCCAGACCGCAGGCGATCTCGAGCGCAGCGCCGGCGACCGGCAGCAGGTGTATGTTCTCGGCCAGCACGCGGGACGGCGCGCCGGGAAATCCCGTCTTCCGACTATAGATCGCATCCCATTTCTCACGGTCTTCGCTCATCGTTCTCCTCCGTCGATCTTCCCATCCGAACCCCGCGGCCGGATCATTTGCGCCAGAACGCGGGCGTGAACAGTACCAGCAGGGTAAACATCTCGAGTCGTCCGAGCAGCATGGCCACGCACAGCACCCACTTCGAGGCCGCGTTCAGGCCGGCGAAATCCGCGCCGACGTCGCCGAGGCCCGCGCCCATGTTGTTGACACAGGCGGCCACGGCGGAAAACGCGGTGACGAGATCGACCCCGGTGGCCGCCACCAGCAGAGTCATGACGCAGAAACACACGACGTAGAGCGAGAAATAGCCCCAGATCGAGTCTATGACCTCGCTGGACAGGGCCTAGTTCCCGATCTTGACCGGATAATAGGCGCTGGGGTGCACCAGCCGCTTGATCTCGCGCGTCCCCTGGCGCATCAGCAACAGGACGCGGATCACCTTCAACCCGCCTCCGGCCGAGCCCGCGCAGCCGCCGATGAAACTGCTCATCAAGAGCAACAGCGGCAGGAACGAGGGCCAGTGGTGATATTCGGAGGTGGTGAAACCGGTGGTGGTCGCGATGGATACCGCCTGGAACAGGCCGCGCTGGAAGGATTCGGAGAACGCGGGGAAGGTGCCGCTGACGTACAGGATCGAGGTCGCGACCGCCGTCATGACGGTGAGCACGAGGAGATAGGTACGGAAGTCGGGATCGCGCGTGTAGGGCCGCAGGCCCGCGCCGCGCCAGGCGATGAAATGCAGCGCGAAATTCGCCCCCGAAACGATCATGAACACGATCGCCACGTCCTCGATCAGCGGATTGTCGAAGTATCCGATACTGGCGTCGTGCGTGGAGAATCCGCCGAGCGAGACGGTGGAGAAGCTGTGACCGACCGCGTCGAACAGCGTCATCCCGCAGATCCAGTACGCGCCCGCGCAAAACAGGGTCAGCCCGAGGTAGATGTACCACAGGGCCTTCGCCGTCTCGGCGACGCGCGGACTAAGCTGGCTGTCCTTCATCGGTCCGGGCGTCTCGACGCGGAACAATTGCATGCCGCCGATGCCGAGCATCGGCAGGATCGCCACCGCCAGCACGATGATGCCCATGCCGCCGAGCCATTGCAGTTGCTGGCGGTAATACAGCACCGAATCCGGCAGCCCGTCCAGGCCGCTCAGCACGGTCGCGCCGGTGGTGGTCAACCCGGAGAGCGATTCGAACACCGCGTCGCCGAAGGACAGGCCCGGACCGAACAAAAAGGGCAGCGCCCCGAACAGGGCGAGCGTCACCCACGACAGCACCACCACCAGAAAACCGTCGCGCAGGCGCAGGTCCAGGCGCAGCCCGCGCACCGGCAGCCACAGGGCCAGGCCGCACATCAGGGTGACGGCGCAGGAGAGTGCGAAACCGTTCAGGGCGCCGTCGCCCCCGCGCCACGCGAACAGCAGCGGCGCGAGCAGGGTCAGGCCGAACAGCGTCAGCAGCAGGCCGACTATGCGCTGGATGACGCGCAGTTGCATCGGCGGGACGGCCGCGCGCGACCGGGAAGCGCGCGTGGGCAGGCGGGTGAACGGTACATGCGGGCGGGCCTAGAAGAAGGTGACGCCGACCTGGAACAGGCGTTCCACCTCGGAGATCCGCGTGCGATCGACCAGGAACAGGATGACGTGGTCGTCCGCCTCGATCACCGTGTCGTGGTGCGCCATCAGCACCTCGTCGCCGCGCACGATGGCCCCGATGGTGGTGCCGGGCGGGAGCTTGACGTCCTCCACGGCGCGGCCCACCACGCTGGAGGACTTGATGTCGCCGTGCGCCACCGCCTCGATCGCCTCGGCGGCGCCGCGGCGCAGCGAATGCACGACCACGACGTCGCCGCGGCGCACGTGGGCGAGCAGGCCGCCGATGGTCGCGAGATGGGGCGAGATGGCGATGTCGATGTTGCCGCTCTCGACCAGATCGACGTAGGCCGAACGGTTGATCAGCGAGATGACCTTGCGCGCGCCGAGCCGCTTGGCGAGCATGGCGGACAGGATGTTCGCCTCGTCGTCGTTGGTGACGGCGCAGAACACATCGGTATCCTCGATGTTCTCCTCGACCAGCAGGTCCTCGTCGGCGGCGTCGCCCCGCAGCACCAGCGTCCGCTCCAGCTCGCCCGACACCTCCTGCGCGCGCGCCGTGTCGTGCTCGATGAGCTTGACCTGATAGCGGTTCTCCAACGCCCGCGCCAGTCCCTTGCCGATGTTGCCGCCGCCGACCAGGACGATGCGCCGGATCGGCTTGTCGAGCCGGCGCAGCTCGCCCATCACCGCGCGGATATCCTCGGTCGCCGCGATGAAGAACACCTCGTCGTCGACCTCGATCACCGTATCGCCCTGGGGAATGATCGCGGCGCCGCGGCGAAAGACCGCGGCGACCCGCGTCTTGATGCCGGGCATGTGCTCCCGCAGCTCGCGCAGCTCGTGCCCGACCAGCGGCCCGCCGTAATAGGCCTTCACCGCCACCAGGCGCACGCGCCCGCCGGCGAAGTCGAGCACCTGCAGCGCGCCCGGATATTCGATCAGGCGCTGCACCTGATCGATCACCACCTGCTCCGGGCTGATCAGCATGTCGATCGGCAGCGCCTCCTGGGTGAACAACTGCGCATAGGCGAGATAGTCGCGCGCGCGCACGCGCGCGATCTTGGTCGGGGTATGGAACAGGGTGTAGGCCACCTGGCAGGCGACCATGTTGGTCTCGTCGCTGCTGGTGACCGCGATGATCATGTCGGCGTCCTCGGCCCCGGCGCGCCGCAGCACCTCGGGGTGGGAGGCCTGGCCGAGGACGGTGCGCAGATCGAGCCGGTCCTGCAGGTCCTGCAATCGCCTGGCGTCGTGATCGATCACCGTGATGTCGTTGGCCTCGCGCGCCAGGTTCTCCGCTACGGACGCGCCGACCTGTCCCGCCCCCAGGATGATTATCTTCATATTATGATCGCTTCCCGCGTCCGGACCGGCGGACGATTCCTGCCGCTGTCATTCTAGTCCTGCTTCGCCTTGATGCCGAGCATGCGCAGCTTGCGGTACAGGTGCGTGCGCTCGATCCCGGCGCGCTGGGCCACCTCGGCCATGTTACCCCCCACGACGCCGATCTGATATTCGAAATAGGCCCGCTCGAATTCGAGGCGCGCGGTGCGCAGCTCGGAATCGAAGGCGACCGGGATCTCCGCCGTGTGGCGCGTGCGCACGCCCAGCGCCGTCTCCACGTCATCCAGCGTGATCTCTTCGCCGGCGGCCAGGATCAGCAGGCGCTGCACCAGGTTCTTCAGCTCGCGCACGTTGCCCGGCCAGTGGTGGCCGCCGAGGCGCTTGCGCGCCGCGTCGGTGAAACGATGCCGCGGCAGGTTGTCCTGCTTCACGAAGACGTCGGCGTAATAATCGAGCAGCGCCGGCACGTCCTCGCCGTGCTCGCGCAGCGGCGGTATGCGCAGGGGGACCACGTTGAGCTGATAATACAGATCTTCCCGGAAGCGCCCCGCCTTGATGTCCGCCTCCAGGTCGCGCTGGGTCGCGGCGATCACGCGCACGTCGAACGGCACCGGATCCTTGCCGCCGACGCGCGTGAAGTGCTTGTCCTCCAGCGCGCCGATCAGCCTGGCCTGCACCGAGAGACTCATCTCCCCGATCTCGCCCAGCAGCAGGGTGCCGCCGTTCGCCTTCTCGAAGAATCCATAGCGGATGCCCGCGCCCTGCTCCGCGCCGAACAGCTCGACCGCCGCGTTGTCACCCGCGATCGCGGCGATGCCCGCCTCGACGAAGGGGCCCTGCCCGCGCGCGCTGCAGTGATGCAGGTAACGCGCAAACAGCTCCTTGCCGCTGCCCGGCTCTCCGCTGATGAGCACCCAGGCATTGTGGCGGGCGACGCGCTGGACCCGGGCGCGCAGATCCTGCATCACCGCGCTGCCGCCGATCGGCTCGACCAGCGCGAGGGCCTGTTCGCGCAGGCCCACGTTTTCCCGCTGCAGCCGGTCGGCCTCCAGCGCGCGCTGCACCACCAGCAGGAGCTTCGACAGGGACAGGGGCTTCTCGACGAAATCGTAGGCGCCGAGCTTGGTCGCCTCGACGGCGGTCTCCACGGTCCCGTGCCCCGAGATCATGATCACCGGGGCGTCGACGCCGCCCTGCTGCGACCATTCGCGCAGCAGGCTCAGGCCGTCGGTGTCCGGCAGCCACACGTCCATCAGGATGAGATCGGGGCGGCGCTGGCGCCGCGCCTGGCGGGCCTGCGCCGCATCCTCCGCGACGCTGACCTCGTAGCCCTCGTCCTCCAGGATCTCGCGCACCAGTTCGCGGATATCCCGTTCATCGTCGATCACCAGTACATGGGACTTCATGATTCAACCTGCCTTGCCTGAGCCTTGTGTTCCCGCATGCCGGGGACGAACGGCGCCGGCGCATCCCCCGCCCCTTCCTGCCCCGGCGCGCCGGTCTCGCCCGCCGGATTCATCTCCATCGGGAAACGGGCCACGATGAGCGCGCCGCCCTCGCGGGCGTTCTCCGCCCATACCATGCCGCCGTGCTCCTCCACGATCTTCTTCACCACCGCGAGACCGAGGCCGCTGCCCTTGTGCTTGGTGGTGAAATACGGCTCGAAGTAACGGCCGATCATCTCCGCGGGCAACCCGGGCCCGTTGTCCCGCACGCGCAGCTCGACGCTCTCGACGCCCCCTTCCGCGACGACGGCGGTGCGCAACAGGATATGGCACTCGCGCCCGTGCTCGGCCGCCTCGATCGAGTTCTTGATCAGGTTGTGCAGCAACTGGCGTATCCGGCCCGAATCGAGGCGCAGCAGCGGCAGGCCGGGATCGAACTCCGTCTCGAAGCGTGCGCCGCCGGCGTCGCCGCGATACAGGTCCAGGACCTCGCCGATGATGACGTTGAGATCGAGCGGCCGCAGCTTGAGCTGCGGCGTGCGCGCGTAATCGGAAAAGGCCTTGACCATCTCCTGCATCACCTCGACCTGCTGCACGATGGTATGGGTGGAGCGGTCGAGGATGTCCGCGTCCTGCGGGCTCATCTCTTTCATGTACTTGCGGCGCAGCCGCTCCGCGGACAGGCGGATCGGGGTGAGCGGGTTCTTGATCTCGTGCGCGAGGCGGCGCGCCACCTCGCCCCAGGCGGCGTCGCGCTGCGCCTGTACCAGGGCGGTCACGTCCTCGACCACCAGCACGTTGCCGGTCCAGCGGTGCCCGTGGTCGGGCAGCGACGCCCCGCCGCACATCAGCACCTGCTTTCCGGACGGCCCGTACAGGATCACCTCGCGGCGCCAGTCCGATTCGCCGGCGGCCAGGTGCGGACGGATCGCCTCGATGAACGGCCGCAGATGCTCGTGGTCGCGCGCCCGCGCGACCAGCGGGCTGGCGATGTAGTCCTTGGGGTCGATGCCGAGGATATGCCCCGCCGCCGCGTTGGCGGTGCGGACGATGCGCTGCTTATCCAGCGTCAGCACGCCGGACGACAACCGCCCCAGCACCGCGCGCAGATAGGCGCGCTCGCTCTCGGCCTGCTGCTGGCTCTGACGCGCCTCGTCGCGCGCCTGCGCCAGCCGGCGCGTCATGTCGTTGAAGGAACGGACCAGAAAGCCGAGTTCGTCGCTCGAATGCTGCGGCAACTGGCGGTCGTAGTCGCCGGCGGCGACCGCGCGCGTGCCGATCGCCAGCACCCGCACCGGCGCCACCAGCCGGCGCGCGGAGAAGAACGCCGCCCACACCGCCGACAGCAGGCTGAGCAGCAGCACCAGGGACAGGGTCAGCATGAAACTGTACTTGAGCGGCTTGCGCAGATAGGCGAGCTGCTTGTAGCGCGAAGAGGCGTCCTCCACGCTGTTGGTAAGTTCGTTGACGCGGCCGGACACCGGAAACATCGCCTGCAGCAGCCGGGTGTCCAGCACCGGCCGCAGGCCGGGAAGCTCCAGCAGGATGCGCACATAGAGCTGGTCGTCGCCGACCGGGTCCAGATTGACGTAGGTCTCGCCGCGCCGCACCTGGCGCAGCACCGCGTCGGAGGGGAGATTCGGCATGATCGCGAGCGGGTTGAGGCTGCTGAAGCCGATCACGCCGCCGGAGGCGGTCATCATGGTGAGCTCGTAGACGTCGTTCTGCGCGCGCAGGTCGTTCAGCACGAGCGGCATCTGTTCGTCCGGCACCAGGGTCAGGTCGGCGCCGATCTGCCGGGTGCGGCGCAGGTATTCGCGCTTGCGTTCGTCGAGCGACAGCCGGCTGAGCTCGAGCGCGTCGTCGAAGGCCTTCTCGATCTGCACATCGAACCAACTGTCGATGCCGCGCTCGATGAAACCGAGCGAGAAATAATAGACCAGGGAGACCGGCACCAGGGCCAGGATCACGAACATCACCACCAGGCGGACGGTGAGGCGCGAGCCGGCCGCCCCCTTGCGGTACTGGCGGATCAGCCGCGCCAGATTGGCCCCGATCAGGACGACCAGCGTCACCAGGCCCAGGATGTTGATGAGCAGCAGGCTGAAATAGAGGCGGCCGAACTCCTCGGAATTCTGCGTCGCGGCGCTCATGAGATAAAGCGAGACCAGCAGCAGGGCGAACAGGGCCAGAATCGGCGCCACCCCCGAGCTGAGCTGACGCAGCCTCAGAGCGGCCATGAGAACCACTCGCTGTTCAACTGCCAGTCCCCGGAGACCAGGGCGAGCAGCCGCAGCGGCACCGGCAACTGATCGACGTCGAGCTCCGCCATCAGGCGGCCGGTATAGCGCGCGCCGTCCTCGAGCAGGTTGCCGTCGATGACGGGCAGGTCCACGATGGTGCCGAGCACCGTCCGCGCGGCGTCGAAGGAGGGAAAGGTGTACTGGGAACCGCTGTTGAGGTTGCGCAGCATGTACTGCTGACTGAGCGCGTGGAAACTGAGCTGATAGCGCTGTTCGAGGGAGGCGACCTTCTGGCTCCACATGTAATTGCGTTCGCGGAGGATCTCTATCCGCATCACCACGGTGAGCGGAACGCCTTTTTCCATCGCCTCCAGCGCCGGCCGGCTGAAGCGGTAATCGATGTTCGCCTGGAGATAATAGACGTCGTCCTTGAGGTCGGTATGCGCCTCGCGCACGATCACGCCGGGTGCGGCCTCCTCCGTGACGGCCTCCCCGGTGGCGGCCTCATCCGCCGCCGCCAGGCCGACGCACAGCGACAACAGCACGGCGGCGCCCCAGCGCAGGCAGGCGCTCATGGGACCGCGGCCGTGTCATGCATGGGCGGGCTTGTCCATACACGCATAATAGAAACCATCCATACCGTCCTCGCCGGGGAGGATCTGCCTCCCGGCGGATAATGCCCTTCCCCATCGCGCCTCCGGCCGCCGCGCGGCCGCCTCGGGATGCCGCGCCAGAAAACGGGCGATCTGTCCGTCATTTTCCTCGGGAATGATAGAACAAGTCGCATACAAGAGCACACCGCCCGCCTTGAGCATGCCCCACGCAGCCTCCAGCAGACGCGCCTGCTGCGCGGCCAGCGGCGCGATGTCCGTGTCCCGGCGCAGGCGCTTGATATCCGGATGGCGGCGGATCACGCCGGACCCCGAGCAGGGGGCATCGAGCAGGATGCGATCGAAGGGATCCCCGTCCCACCAGTCCGCGGGCGCGCCCGCGTCCGCGCACACCAGCGTCGCCGCCAGGCCGAGCCGGTCGAGATTCTCCCCCACCCGCCCAAGGCGCGCGGCGTCCCGGTCCAGCGCGACCAGTTCCCGGAGCCCGGGCTGCAGTTCGAGGATGTGCGCCGTCTTGCCGCCCGGCGCCGCGCAGGCGTCGAGCACGCGTTCCCCGGGCCGGGACGCGAGCAGGCCCGCGGCGAGCTGGGCCGCAGCGTCCTGCACCGAGACCCGCCCGGCGGAGAAGCCGGGCAGGCGCTCCACGTCGACCGGCTGCTCGAGCACCAGCGCCTCCGCGCCGTGCGGCAACGCCGTCGCGGCGAGGCCGGCGGCCGCGAGTTCGCGCCGATATTCGTCCCGCCCGCCGCGGCGCCGGTTGACGCGCAGGCACATGGGCGGGCGCTCGTTGCCGGCCCGGGCGATCTCCCGCCAGTCGTCGGGCCAGGCCGTCCGCAGGCGGTCGAGCAGCCAGCGCGGATACGCCAGCGCGGCCGCCTCGTCGCGATCCACCCGCGCCAGCACCGCCTCCCGCTCGCGCTGAAAGCGGCGCAGCACCGCGTTGACCAGCCCGCGCGCCCACGGTTTGCCCTGACCGGCCACGAGCTTCACCGCCTCGTCCACCGCCGCGTGCGGCGGGATGCGGGTATAGATCAGTTGATACAGGGCGGCGAGGATGACGCAATGGACATCGGTATCGCGCCCCTTCAGCGGCCGGCTCATGAGCAGGGCGGCGACGGCCTCCAGCCGCGGCCACCAGCGCAGCACGCCGTAGCAGAGATCCTGCGCCAGCGCGCGTTCACGCGGATCCGCCACCGGCCGCAGCGCCGGGGGCAGGGAAACGCCGAGGGAGCGACCGGCGGCGAACACCTCCACCAGCGCCGCGATCGCCGCGCCTCTCGCCTCCATATCGATCAGGCCCGCCTCGCGGCCGCACCGGCGCTCCGCAACGCGGCGCGCATCACTCCGCCCCGGCCCCGCCGCCGAGGACGGCGCCGGCCGGAACGGGATGGGCGTTGATGAAATCCCCCGCCGGCATCGGGCGCCCGCCCGCGAGCTGGACCTCGCTCAGGCGCAGGACGCCGGACCCGGTCGCGACATCGATGCCCTCCCGGCCGGCGCGCACCATGACGCCCGGGCCGGCGCCCCCGGCCGCCCCCGGGGCGAGCGCCTGCGCGCGCCAGACCCGCAGCCGGCCGTGGGGCGGCAGGAAGGTGTAGGCCACCGGCCAGGGATTGAACGCGCGCACCCGCCGCTCCAGCTCCACCGCCGGCCGCGACCAGTCCAGCTCCGCCTCCGCCTTGTCGATCTTGGCGGCGTAACAGGCCAGCGCGTCGTCCTGGGGGACTCCCGCGGGGATCCCTTCCGCACCGCGGCCGATCACCGCGAGCAGCGCGCGCGCGCCGAGCGCCGCCAGCGTGTCGTGCAGACTCCCGGCCGTTTCCCCCGGCGCGATCGGGCAGGCCTCCCGCCGCAGCATCGCGCCGGTATCGAGTCCGCGATCCATGCGGATGACGGTGACGCCGGTTTCCACGTCGCCTGCGATCAGGGCGCGCTGGATCGGCGCCGCGCCGCGCCAGCGCGGCAGCAGCGAGGCATGGATGTTGAGGCAGCCGAGGCGCGGGATCTCCAGCACGGCCGCCGGCAGGATCAGCCCGTAGGCCACGACGACCATGAGGTCGGGCGCCAGCGCGCGCAGGGTCTGCTGGATCGCGGGATCCTTCAGGGTCTCGGGTTGATGAACGGGCACGCCGTGCCGGTTCGCCAGTTGCTTGACCGGACTGGGCTGGGGCCTGCGGCCGCGCCCGGCGGGGCGATCCGGCTGGGTCAGCACCGCGGAAACGGTAAACCCGGCCTCCAGCAGGGCCGCCAGCGGTACGGTCGCGAATTCCGGCGTGCCGGCGAAGACGATGTTCATGACGGGATGCGGGATGAGGTGAACGGGCGCCGTACGCCTACAGGGTGCGGCGGCGATATTTTTCCAGCTTCTTCTTGATCCGCTGCCGTTTCATCTCGGTGAGATAATCCACGAACAGCTTGCCCTCCAGATGATCCATTTCATGCTGGATGCACACGGCGAGCAGGCCGTCCACCCGCAGCTCGTACGGCTGGCCGTCCCGTCCGAGGGCCCGCACCCGGATGGCGGCCGCCCGCTCCACCGTATCGTAGATCCCGGGGACCGACAGGCAGCCCTCCTCCATGACCTCGTTCCCCTCGCGCTCCAGGATCTCCGGGTCGATCAGGCACAGGGGGGCGTCGCGCGCCTCGCTGATATCGATGACGATCACGCGCTTGCTCACGCTGACCTGGGGCGCGGCGAGGCCGATCCCGGGGGCGTCGTACATGGTCTCCAGCATATCGTCGACGAGCCGGCGCACCTCGTCGTCCACCTGTCCGACCGGCTCGGCCTTTATCCGCAGACGGGGGTCTGGATAATGCAAAATGTGAAGTATTGCCATGTGTATCACCCGGAACCGCCGAGAAACCCGTGGTTTCCCGCGACCGGCGTCTTAATATCCGCCCGGTCGCGCCGATAACTACGGTACTTGGTGTAATATGCCTGCAGTTTCCACAACCCTGTGATGATTTAACAAGGCAAGTCAGATGTCAAACAAACGCCTGTTTTTGCGATTGATACTCCCGCTCGCGCTGGCCTTCAGCGCGAACCTGCCGGCCGACACCGTCAAGCTGGCGCCCGATCATCCGGACGAATACGTGGTCGTCAAGGGCGATACCTTGTGGGACATCTCCTCCCGCTTCCTGCAGGACCCCTGGCTGTGGCCCGAGATCTGGCAGATCAACCCCGCGATCCGGAATCCCCACCTGATCTATCCGGGCGATATCATACGCCTGGAATATGTCGATGGAAAACCTGTACTTACCGTCCGACGCGGCGATGAACAGGCCGGACTCCCAACGGTGAAGCTGACCCCCGGCGCGCGCTATTCCTCCCTGGAGACGGCGATCCCCACCATCCCGATCGACGCCATCCGGCAGTTCCTGCTGCATCCCCGCATCGTCAGCGAGGGGGAACTGGAGGCGAGCCCGTACATCGTCGCGACGGCGGAAGACCATCTGATCAGCGGGACCGGCGACAAGGTCTACGTCCGCGGACTGGACCCGGACACCGACATCCATTCCTATAATATTGTGCGCAAGGGCAAGGCCTACCGGGATCCGGCGAACCCCAAGCGCGTCCTCGGCATCGAGGCCCTCGATGTCGCCGACGGGGACCTGGTCGCGGCCGGCGACCCCGGCACACTGGTCATACAGCGGGCGAATCGCGAGGTCCTGAAGGGCGACCGCGTACTCCCGCAGATCGAGGAAGAACCGGATCAGCACTTCACCCCGCGCGCACCGCAGGAGCGCGTGGAAGGCCAGATCATCTCGGTGCTCGACGGCGTCTCCCGCATCGGCCGCCTGCAGACCGTGGTCATCAACCGCGGCCGGGCCGACGGACTGGAACGAGGGCATGTGCTGGCCGTCTACCGGACCGGCGAGCAGGTGCGCGACACCGTCGGCGATGTCAGTCGCGCGGAGCGCGTGGTGAAACTGCCCAACGAACGCGCCGGGACATTGATGATCGTGCGCCTGTTCGATAACATCAGCTATGCGCTCGTCATGGAGGCGACGCGCGATCTGCGTATACTGGATACCGTAGAAAACCCCTGACGGGGAACCGTCGGGAGACAGGGATGGACACCGGCGCCGCGGCGCCGCCGACATGGATGAGATCGCCTACTGGCTCGCCCTGCTGCGCGCGCCGGGCGTCGGCCCGGCGCGTTTCCATGACTTGTTGCGGCGCTACGCCACCCCGCGCGCGGTCTTCGAACGGCCGCCGCGCGAACTCCTCGCCGCCGGACGGATCGCCCCCGAAACCGCCCGCTATCTCGCCGACCCGGCCTGGCCGGACGTGGAACGGGACCTGCGCTGGCTCGCCCGGCCGGGGCATCACGCACTGACCCTGCACGCGCCGGGATATCCGCCCTGGCTGAGGGAGATCCATGCCCCGCCGCCGGTGCTGCACGTACAGGGCGATCCGTCCTGCCTGACGGCCCCGCAGGTGGCCGTCGTGGGCAGCCGCAACCCGTCGCCGGCGGGGCTCGAGCTCGCGCATCAATTCGCGTCCGAGCTCGTCCGCCACGGCTACGCGGTGACCAGCGGACTGGCGGCGGGCATCGACGCCGCCGCCCACCGCGGGGCGCTGGCGGCGGGTGGCGTCACCATCGCCGTCGCCGGAACCGGCCTGGACCGGGTGTATCCGGCACGGCACGCAGCGCTCGCTGCGGAGATCCGGCTCGCCGGCGCCGTCGTCTCGGAATTCCCGCTCGGCAGTCCGCCCCTGCCGGAATCGTTTCCGCGCCGGAACCGGACCCTCAGCGGGCTCAGCCGCGGGACCCTCGTCGTCGAGGCCGCATTGCTCAGCGGCTCGCTGATCACCGCGCGGGCCGCCCTCGAGCAGGGACGCGAGGTGTTCGCGATCCCCGGCTCGATCCACAACCCCTGCGCGCGCGGCTGTCACGCCCTGATCCGCGAGGGCGCCAAGCTGGTCGAGGACATTCATGATATTCTGGAGGAGCTGCATCCGGTCACCCCGGCGGAGCGGGCCCCGTCGCGAGACGGCGCGGAACGGAGCGCGGCGACGGATTCATGCCTGGATGAAACAATGGCGGCCGTGCTCAGTCAAATAGATCATGCCCCGACGACGATCGATGCCCTGATCGCGCGCACCCGCCTCCCCAGCGAGCGACTGTGC
The DNA here is from genome assembly GCA_020847075.1 of Gammaproteobacteria bacterium. Classification (GTDB taxonomy): domain Bacteria; phylum Pseudomonadota; class Gammaproteobacteria; order SZUA-140; family SZUA-140; genus JADJWH01. The sequence continues at coordinate 14,215 of JADLCS010000042.1, read as the reverse complement.
CCCATACTGCTGGAGCTGGAAATGGCCGGCCACATCCATGCGGGTCCGGGCGGGGCCTATCTGCGGCGAACCGAAAGGAAATGACATGAAAGAAAACACGTTCGATGTCCTGATGTATCTGTTCGAGCACTGTCTCGACGAGGACCGCTCCATCGAACAGGACGAATCCGCCCTCAAGGGCATGCTGCGCAGCGCCGGCTTCGCCCAGACGGAGATCAACAAGGCGTTCCACTGGCTGGAGAATCTCGCGCAGCCGTACGACGGTGTCGGCGCCAACACGGCGGCCGGGGTGCTGCGCGTCTACGCCTCTCCCGAGACGGCGAAACTCGACCGGGAGTGCCGCGGCTTCCTGCTCGCGCTCGAGGCGCACGAGATCATCGACGCGAGCACGCGCGAGACCATCATCGAACGCGCCATGGCGCTCGAGCTCGACGAATTCAACCTCGAGCGATTCAAATGGATCGTGATGATGGTGCTGGCCAACCAGCCGGAAAGGGAGCTGGCGCATCTCTGGCTCGAGACCGTCATCTTCGACCGCAACAGCGGCTATATGCATTGACACCCGCCGTGCGTATGCACGGACCGGCCCGATCGTCCTACCCGTACCGCCCGCACGGCCCCGCGCGCGCCAATTCATCAAGCCAATCAACGGGCAAGCCGCCTTTCCGACCGCGGCGACCGGCGCCGTTTTGAACCATCGGGGACGGCGCGCAGTCTTATCCGGAAGACGGGCCGGAGACGCACCCGTCATGCCGCGACGGGTTTAAGATTTTCGACGACGGACCGAAACAGCTTTGACAGCCGGCGGATCACGCCTCTAATATAGGCCCGTTTTTCTCGCCGCAACGGTCAAAACGCGATGTTTCTTCTGGGAAATAGCGCGGATTGACGGATCCACAGCGACTGGCGCACCACAGACAATCGGGGTCTCGGACACGTCGATGAGCAAACATCTCGTCATCGTGGAATCGCCTGCCAAGGCGAAGACGCTGAAAAAATATCTGGGCAAGGACTTCAACGTCTTCGCCTCGTACGGTCACGTGCGCGATCTGCTCCCCAAGGAAGGCGCGGTCGACCCCGAGCACGATTTTTCGATGAAGTACCAGCTCATCGAAAAGAACCAGAAGCACATCGACGTGATCCGCAAGAACCTGAAGGGCGTGGAGACCCTGTATCTCGCCACCGACCCGGACCGTGAAGGCGAGGCGATCTCCTGGCACCTGTACGAGATCCTGCGCCAGGACGCGGCGCTGGGCGACAAGCCGGTGCACCGGATCGTCTTTCACGAGATCACCAAGAACGCGGTGCAGGAGGCGATCCGCCATCCGCGCGACATCTCCATGAATCTGGTCAACGCGCAGCAGGCGCGCCGCGCGCTGGACTACCTGGTCGGCTTCAATCTCTCGCCGCTGCTGTGGAAGAAGATCCGGCGCGGGCTCTCCGCCGGACGCGTGCAGAGCCCGGCCCTGCGCATGATCGTCGAGCGGGAGCTGGAGATCGAGGCCTTCAAGCCGCGCGAATACTGGACCATCGACGCGGAGAGCTCCAAGGGCAAGGAGCGCTTCCGGGCCAAGCTCACGCATTACCAGGGCAAAAAGCTCAATCAGTTCAGCATCACCGACGAAACGGACGCGCGGGAGACCGAACGCGCCCTGCTCAAGGCGGCGAACGGCCGGCTCACCGTCATCCAGGTCGAGAAGAAGCAGCGCAAGCGCAACGCCGCGGCGCCGTTCATCACCTCGACGCTGCAGCAGGAGGCCGCGCGCAAGCTCGGCTTCACCGCTCAGCGCACCATGCGCACGGCCCAGCAGCTCTACGAGGGCATCGACACCGGCCAGGGCGCCGCCGGCCTGATCAGCTACATGCGCACCGACTCGGTCAACCTGGCCAACGAGGCGGTGGAGGAGATCCGCCGCCTGATCGCCGAACGTTTCGGCAAGGACAATCTCCCGGCGCAGCCGCAGGTCTACAAGACCAAGGCCAAGAACGCGCAGGAGGCCCACGAGGCCATCCGGCCCACCTCGGTCTACACCGACCCGGATTCGATCAAGGAACACCTGAGCGCGGATCAATACAAGCTGTACCGCCTCATCTGGCAGCGCACGGTGGCCTGCCAGATGATCCACGCTACCATCAACACCGTCGGCGTCGACCTCGAGGCCAGCAAGGGCAACGTGTTCCGGGCCACCGGCTCGACCATCGTCGACCCCGGCTTCATGAGCGTCTATCAGGAAGACACCGACGACGGCAAGGACGGCGAGGAACAAAACCTCCTGCCCGAGCTTGCCATGGGCGAGACGGTCACGCTCGAGGCCCTCCATACCGAGCAGCACTTCACCGAACCGCCGCCGCGCTACACCGAGGCGAGCCTGATCAAGGCGCTGGAGGAATACGGCATCGGCCGGCCGTCGACCTACGCGGCGATCATCGCGACGCTGCAGCAGCGCGAATACGTGGTGCTCGACAAGAAACGCTTCCGGCCGACCGACGTCGGCCGCATCGTCAACAAGTTCCTCACCGAGCACTTCTCGCGCTACGTCGATTATGAATTCACCGCCAAGCTCGAGGACGAACTGGACGCGGTGTCGCGCGGGGAGGAGGAATGGGTCCCGCTGATGCGCTCCTTCTGGCAGCCGTTCAAGCACCTGGTCGACGACAAGGAAAAGTCCGTGCAGCGCAAGGACGTCACCCAGGAGGCGCTCGACGAGCAGTGCCCCAAGTGCGGCAAGCCCCTGTCGATCCGGCTCGGCAAGCGCGGGCGCTTCATCGGCTGCACCGGCTTTCCCGATTGCGACTATACGCGCAACCTCGGCGACAGCGAGCAGGACGGCGGCTCCGACCTGGTCGAAGGGCGCACCTGCCCGACGTGCAGCGGCGCGCTGGTCGTGCGCAGCGGTCCCTACGGCAAATTCATCGGCTGCAGCAACTATCCGAAATGCAAATACATCGAGCCGCTGGTCAAGCCTTCGGACACCCAGGTCACCTGTCCCAAGTGCCACCAGGGCAACATGCTGCAGCGGCGCTCACGGCGCGGCAAGACCTTCTTTTCCTGCTCCCGCTACCCGGACTGCGACTACGCGGTATGGAACGAACCGGTGGCGACCCCGTGCCCGAACTGCGCGTGGCCCATCCTGACCATCAAGACCACCAAGAAGAACGGCGCCGAACTCGTCTGCCCGCAGAAGGACTGCGGCCACAGCGAGCCTTACGAGGAACAGTCGGAACAGACCCCGCGCCGGGCCGCTCAGGGCTGAGCGACCCGGCGCGCGCGCCCCGGCTGTCCCGCCAGCGCCCTGTCGACGGCGCCCCGATCGAGCTGCGGCGCGAACAGCTCGATGAAGGCGTACATATACCCCTGCAGATGACTGCCGCGGCGCACGCCCAGCCGGGTGATGCACGGTTCGAACAGGTGGCTCGCCTCCAGCATGCGCAGATTGGTATCGCGTTCCTGATCGAAGGCCATCTGCGCCATCAGCCCGATACCGAGACCGATCTCGACATAGGTCTTGATCACGTCGGAATCGATGGCCGCGAACACCACGTTGGGACGCAGGCCGGCGCGCTCGAAGGCCTCGTTGATCTTGACGCGCCCGGCGAAGGAGAAATCGTAGGTCACGATCGGATACTCGGCGATCTTTTCCAGCGTCAGGGGCGGGTCGCGCAGGATGGGCAGGCCCGGCGGCGCGATCACGCAATGGTGCCACTCATAGCACGGCATCACCACCAGCTCCTCGAACTGGTCCATCGCCTCGGTGGCGATGGCGATGTCGGCGACGCCCGAGGCCGCGAGCTGGGCGATCTGGGTGGGATTGCCCTGATGCAGATGCAGGCGTACGTCGGGATAGCGCTCGGTGAAGATCTTGATGACCCGCGGCAGGGCGTAACGCGCCTGGGTATGGGTGGTCGCGATCGACAGGCTGCCGGTCGCGTCGCTGGTGTATTCGTAACCGACCTGCTTGATGTGCTCGAGGTCGCGCAGCACCCGCTCCGCCATCGCCAGCACCGCGCGCCCAGGCTGCGTGATGCCCACCAGGCGCTTGCCGTTGCGCTCGAAGATCCGGACGTTCAGCTCTTCCTCCAACTGGCGGATCTGGTTGCTGATCCCCGGCTGGGCCGTATGCAGGACATTGGCCGCGGCGGAGATATTCAGGCCGCAGCGCGCCACCTCGCGCAGATAACGCAACTGCTGAATGTTCATCTCCGGCACCCGATATACGAAATTTTTATATAAATATAATACTTCATTATTTTTTTGAATATAGTTCGAATGCTATAGTTTTTCCTGCCCGATCCCCCCTTCCGGTCCCGCCGCGGTGTCTCCGGGATACGGCCGGAATTCGTGCAACTGTCTGAACTCTGAAGACAAAGCGCCTCAGCCGGGGCGGACGGGAGGAGACCGATGGACACGCTGGCCTTCATTCTGGCCGGATTCGGCGTCGGCACCCTGGTCGGCCTGACCGGGGTCGGCGGCGGTTCCCTGATGACGCCCCTGCTCATATTCCTCTTCGGCGTCGCGCCGATCACGGCCGTGGGCACGGACCTGATGTTCGCCGCCATCACTAAGACCACCGGGGTCTGGCACCATCAGCGTCAGGATAATATCCGCTGGAATATCACAGGCTTGATGCTCGCGGGCAGCCTGCCCAGCGCCATCCTCGTGGTGTATTATATGGATCGTTCCGCGCTGTCGGGGGCGGACCTCGATCTGATCATACACACCGGGTTGGGCGTGGCCCTGATCCTCACCGCCCTCTCCCTGCTGTTCAAATCCCGGGTACAGGGGCTGGGACGCGGGATCAAGACCTGGCTCCCCCAGTGGAGATCGTTGCGTCCCGCCGCCACGATCGGCGCGGGGGTGCTGCTGGGCATACTGGTACCGATATCCTCGATCGGCGCGGGCGCACTGGGCGCCGCGATATTGATTTTTCTCTACCCGAGCCTGCCCACGCGCGCCATCGTGGGGACGGACCTCGCCCACGCGGTGCCGCTGACCCTGGTGGCGGGGCTGGGACATATGCGCATGGGGACCATCGATTTCACGATGCTGTCCATCCTGCTGATCGGATCGCTGCCGGGCATTTATCTGGGCAGCCGCATGGCCTCGAGGGTCCCGGAGCGCGTGATCCGGCCGCTGCTGGCGAGCGTGCTGATGCTGATCGGGGCGAGATTCATGTTCGCCGCCTGAACCACGGGACGGCGCGCACCGCCGGGACGACGTAACGAAGCAAGGCGCATGGGATGCGGGCATGAACGGGACTGGATCACTGGTCAATCACGAAGAACTGGATCGTTTCGAGGAGAGCGTGCGCGCCTTCCTGAACCACGCGCTCGATGCCGAGCGACTCCAGTCCATCCGCCTGCAGCAGGGCGTCTACGGCCAGCGCCAGGAAGGCGTGCAGATGGTGCGCGTGAAGATCCCGGGCGGACGCATGACCCCGGACCAGCTCGAGACCGTGGCGGGCGCGCTCGAGACCTATTCGCCGCACGACGTCGCGCACATCACCACGCGCCAGGACATCCAGATTCACTACGTGCCGCTGGCGAAGACACCCGCCGCGCTGAAGGATCTCGCCCGCGGCGGCCTGACCACGCGCGAGGCCTGCAACAACACCGTGCGCAACGTCAGTTGCTGCCCGCTGGCCGGCCTGTGCTCCAGCGAACGCGTGGACATCCGCCCGGTCCAGGATCACGCGATGCGCTATTTCCTGCGCCACCCGCTGACCCAGCACCTGCCGCGCAAGTTCAAGATCAGCTTCTCAGGCTGCGAGTCCGACTGCGCCCAGGGCATGATCCACGACCTGGCGGTGGTCGCGATCAAGAAGGACGGCCGTTTCGGCTTCAAGCTGCTCGCCGGCGGTGGTCTCGGCCACAAGCCGCGCAAGGCGCTCACCGTGGAAGAGTTCATCCCGGAGGAAGCGCTGATCCCCTGCATGGAGGCGGTCATCTCCCTGCACAACCGTTATTCCAATCGCAAGCAGCGCGCCAAGTCGCGTATCAAGTTCCTGGTCGATCGCTTCGGCCCGGAAGGTTTCATCGAGAAGTACAAGGAAGAGCTGACGCGCACGCGCACCGCGCTCGCCGGCCACGATTACGTCCGCGGGCAATGGACCGACGGCCGTCCCGCGGAAGGCTGCAACAACCCGGGCGCGCCGCGCCGGGCCGTCCCGCAGAAACAGCCGGGGCTGTGGATCTTCCCCATCCGCGTGCCGATCGGCGACATCACGGCGCCCCAGTTGCGCGGCATCGCCGCGCTCATGCGGCGCGAAGGACTGTCCGACGTGCGCACCACGCAGGACCAGAACATCGTCCTGGCCGGCGTGCCGGAAGCCCGCATCGGCGCCATCCGCGAGGAACTGGCCCGGCTCGGTCTCGGCGAACCCCGGACGGGCGATGACGTCGTCGCCTGCCCGGGCGCCTCGACCTGCCGCCTCGGCATCACCGCCTCGAAAAAGATCGGCCTCGAGATCTCCGGCGGGGAGTTCGACCTGCGCGTGCGCGCCAGCGGCTGCCACAACGGCTGCGCGCAGCCGGAGACCGGCGACATCGGCATCTACGGCGAGGGCAAGCGCCTGCACGGCAAACTGGTGCCGCACTACCAGATGTACCTCGGCGGCGACGGCCGCAACGGCGGCGACATCGCGGTGAAAGGCCCCTCGGTGCCCGCCGCGCGCGTGCAGCAGGCAATCCAGCGCGTCCAGGACGCCTACGCCGGCGGACGCCTCGACGGCGAGACCTTCTTCGCCTGGTCGCACCGACAGGAGAAGGACTACTTCGCCCGCCTGCTCGCCGACCTCGCCACCGTGGCGCCGGAGGAGATCGCGACCGTGCTGCGCGATCACGGCGACGAGCTGGCCTTCAAGGTCGAACAGTTCGGCGGCGGCGAATGCGCCGGCGCGGCGCAGGAGACGGTCGCGGCCAACTTCGCCGAGGCGGCGAACGAACGCAACTACCGCAATGGCTTCCTGTTCCAGCGCAAGTACGAAGAATCCATCGAATGCGCCCAGGCCAGCGCCCGCCTGGTCGGACAGTCGCTGCTGTTCCTGGCGGGGGAGCCCCCCGTCGACGACCTCTCCGGGATCGGCCGCCGGTTGTCCGTTTCGTTCCCGGCCGGCGAGGATCTGGGCCGGCGCCTGATCGACTTCGCCGCGCGGTTCGATCGCTTGAAGGAGGCGTTCGACGAGGCCGCCTACAGGACGCTCACCCAGGCACTCGATCAGTGGACCGCCGAGGCGGCCGCGATCTCCCAGGACATCGACCGCCAGCTCGATCTCGGCGTCTCCGTGCCGACGGTCGCCGCGGCCGGAAAGAAAAACGCCGAGGACATCGATCTGACCGCCTTCGGCTGCCCGCTGCATTACGTCAAGGCACGCAACGAACTGCGCCGCGTCACGGCGGGCGCGACGGCCGGATTCCTGTTCGGCAGCGAGCAGCTCGCCCGGCAGGCCGCGGAGAGTCTCCGCAAGGACGGGCACGAGATCCTGTCCGTGCAGGAGCGCCGCGGCGGCGTCCTCGTGCATCTGCGCAAGTCCGCGCCGGCGGAACCGGAACCGGCCGCCGCGGCGGCGCGCTGACCCGGCCCGTCAGCCCCCGTCGACGGGGCGCGGCCTCCGATCCGGGTCGATGGCGACGTAGGTCAGCTCGGCCTCCGTCACCCTGATGGCCTCTTCGATCCCGCGGCCGCGCTCCGCGTACACCTCGACGCGCACCGTCAGCGAGGTGCGCCCCACGCGCGTCACCTCCGCGTAGCAACTGATCAGGTCGCCGACGAAGACCGGCTGGTGGAACTGGAAGGAATTGACGGCGACCGTCACCACGCGGCCGCCGGCGCGGCGATAGGCCGCGATGCTGCCGGCGATGTCGACCTGGGACATGATCCAGCCGCCGAAGATATCGCCCGCCGCGTTGGTGTCGGTCGGCATGGCCAGCACGCGCACCGCGGGCTGGCGTTCCGGCAGTCGATCCGGGGCCGCGTCCCGCGTCATCTCAATATCCCGCGTACAGACGCTCGATCACGGCGTCCGCCTGTTCCGCGATGCGCTGGCGGCGCAGCTTGAGCGTCGGGGTCTGCAGGCCGTTCTCCACCGTCCACGGATCGAGCCCCAGACTGAAGCGCCGGATGCGCGCGTAGCCGGGAAACTCCCGCATCAGGGCCTCGAGCCTGCGCCCCACCTCCCGCGTCACGGCCGGCGCCTGCAATGCATCCGGGTCCTCCGGCGCCACGCCCAGCCGCGGCGCCAGCAGGGACCAGCGCTCGCGGTTCAATACCAGCAGTGCGGTCAGATACGGCCGGCCCTCGCCCACCACCAGCACCTGCTCGAACAGCGGATCGGAGGCGAGCGCCAGCTCCATGTCCACCGGCGAGACCTTCTCGCCATTGGACAGCACGATGATGTCCTTCAGCCGCCCCGTGATGTAGATATAACCGTTTTCGATCTTCCCCCGGTCGCCGGTATGCAGCCAACCCTCGGCGTCGAGCGTGCATGCGGTCGCCGCGGCGTCGTTCAGGTAGCCCGGCATCACGCCGGGGCTGCGCGCCAGCAGTTCGCCCTGTTCGGTGACCCGGATCTCGACGTCGCGCAGCGGGCGCCCCACGCTCGCCGGCTCGTTGTCCTCCGGCCGGTTGCCGCTCAGCACAGGGCCGGCCTCGGTCAGGCCATAGCCCTGGATCAGCGGCAGACCCAGGCCGATGAAGGTGCGCGCCACCTCGGCGGAGAGCGGCGCGCCGCCGCAGACCGCGATGCGTATCCGGCCGCCGAAGCGGGCCAGCACCTTGCCGGCCACCAGCCGCCGCAACAGCGGCCACCACAACAGCGCGGGGCGCCATTCCGCCCGCCCCCGCAGATACTGGAAACGGAGCCAGCCGGTCTCGACCGCGCGGCGGAACAGCCAGCGCGCCGGGGCAGAACGCCCTTCCATCTGCGCCTGGATCCGACCATAGATCCGCTCGTAGATCCGCGGCACGGAGATCAGCGCCGTGGGACGGATCACGAGCAGATCCTCGCCGAGCTGCGCGGCCGAACGCGCGAAGGCCACGCGGGCATTCGCCATCATGGGCAGGTAATAGCCCACGGTGCGTTCCAGGGTATGGGACAGCGGCAGAAACGACAGAAAGGTATCGGAGGCGTTCACCGGATTGCTGCAGTAGCTGGCGTGGGCGTTCCACAGGATGTTGCCGTGGGTCAGCATCACGCCCTTGGAGCGCCCCGCAGTGCCGGAGGTGAACACGATCGCGGCGAGCTCGTCCCGGCGGCCGCGTCCCTCCTCCCGCGCCGGGGCGGGACCGGACGCCGCGGCCAGCCAGCGCCCCAGCGTCGTGACCCGCGCCTCGTCGCCATCGGCATCCTCACGCACCACGACCCGCGTCAGGGAGGCGGACGCGGCCAGGGCGGGGCGCAGCGCGTCCCACTGCTCGCGCCGATCGATCAACAGCAGGCGCGCCCCGGTTTCACGCAGGATATAGGCGACGTTGTCCGGCCGGTCGTTCACGAAGAGAGGCGCCACCACCAGGCCGAGACTCAGCGCCGCCTGATCCACGCACACCCAATCGACGCCGTTCGGCAGCATGACCGCGATGCGGTCGCCGGATTTCAGCCCCTCGCCGTGCAGGGCCGCGCGCCAGCGCTCCACTTCCGCCGCGACCCCGGCCCAGGAGAGTTCGCGCCATTCCCCGCCGTCCGCGTCGAAATACCGGTAGGCCGGCGCGTGCGGGCTGCGCCGGACGCGCGCGTAGAACAGCCCGGACAAGGTATCCACCTCGCCGGGCAGGATCAGGTCCGGATTCTCCGGGCTCATGTGCTCTCCCATCGTAGGCCTCGGTCCGCCGGCCGCGACGCGATCGCGCGGACTCGACGCCGGATATGATACCGGCATCCGGCCCGCCGTCACCCTTTGATGTATCGCGACGCCCCGGAGCGCCCTGAAAACGGCCTTTCGGCGCGCACGGGACCTTCCGCGACGATGTGTCCCATTTCCGACGAAGAGTCAAGGAATCGCCGGTCAATTGTCCGGAGGCCGCGCCCGCGCATGAAGCCCGCCCCCGCGAAGGCGGGAGGTCGGGAATCCGGTCAAGGATCGAATGAAGCAAGGTCTGAATCATGATTGAGTCGTCATGCCCGTGCAGGCGGGCATGACGAATGGCTTCGATCTTCCTCGAAACCCCTGGATTCCGGGCCTCCGCCGCGCCGCGCCTGGAAGGAGGAATTGAAATGACGAATCGACGGGGGTGTTCGCGCGCCGGCCGAGGACTACCGCGGGAAGATCGTGGCGGCGCCGACAGGGCGCAGGCCAGGCGTCTCCGCCCGGCCGGGGCGGAGCACTTCGACATCGCACTCAGCTCCCGCCACCGGAGGCAGGGCGACGCGGCGTCCGGCTACTTCGTCGTGTAGCCGCCGTTGATCAGGATGGTCTGTCCGGTGATCCACCAGCCGTCGCTGACGAGATGGCGGATGAAGGGCACCACGTCCTCGATGTCGGTCAGGCCGGTCCTGCTGAAAGGTGACAGCGCCGCGGCCGTCTTGTGGTACGCCTGCGCATCGGCGCTCTCCTGGCCGTAGAAGAACGGCGTATCCATCGGGCCCGGGCCGACGGCCGTCACCGAGATGCCGCGCGCGCCGAACTCCTTGGCCGCCGCGCGGGTGAAATGCTCCACCGGCGCCTTGGTGCCGGCATAGGAGGCATAGAAGGGCGTGAACGCGCCCAGCAGCGAGGACACCAGCGTCACGATCTTGCCGTGGTCGTTGACGTGCCTGCCGGCCTCCTTGAGAAAGAAGAAGGCCGACTTGCCGTTGACGGCCGCCATCTCGTCGTACTCGGCCTCGCTGATCTCGATCATCGGTTTCTTGAGCACCTTGCCCACGGTATTGATCGCGATGTCGGGCCGACCGACGGCGGCCACCGTGTCGGCGAAGAGCTTCTCGACGGCGCCGGCCGTGGTCAGATCGGCCCGCAGGGCGACGGCCCTGGCGCCGGCCTTTTCGAGGGCCGCCACCGTGGCATCGGCGTCGGCCTGGCTGGCGGCGCTGTTATAGTGAATGGCGACGGCCCCGGCGCCGTGCGCGACGAGGTCGCGGGCGATCAGGCCGCCCAGATTCTTGGCGCCGCCGGCGATCAAGACGACTTTGCCCTGGATGCTGTGTCTGGACATGGAAGAGCTCCTGTGGAATCGAATGGAACAGGGCCCACTGTATTGAGAACAGAAACCTTAATAAATAATGAAAATACTCATAGACTATTCATAAATCACTACCAATAGATGCCATGGACCGAATCGATCAACTGCGCATCTTCATCCGGGTGGCCCAGAGCGGCAGTTTCACCCTGGCGGCGGACCAGCTTGAACTCCCACGCCCGACGGTATCCCTGACCATCCAGCAACTGGAGGCGCATCTGGGCGTTCGGCTCTTCAACCGGACCACCCGTCAGGTGAGCCTGACGCAGGACGGTGAATCCCTCGTGGAACGCGCCATTGCCCTGGTCGCCGATGCCGAGGAACTCGAGCAGCAGTTTCACTCCCGCTCCGGGACACTGACGGGGCGCGTCCGGGTGGACATGCCGAGCCGCATCGCCCGTCGGCTGGTGGCCCCCGCACTGCCGGTATTCTTCGCCGAGCATCCCGGCATCGAGGTGGAACTGGGCTCCAGCGACCGCGTGATCGACCTCATTCACGAGGGGATCGACCTTGCCCTGCGTGTCGGCCCCCCGCCTCCCAGCAGCCTCGTGGTCCGCCCCATCGGGCATCTGCGACTCGTCAACTGCGCCAGCCCCGCCTATCTGGCCAGACAGGGCATACCTCGGACCCCGGCCGACCTCACGAGACACCAGGCGGTGAAGTACGCCTCCCCGTCCAACGGGCGCGTCGAACCCTGGGAATGGGTCGAGGCGGGCGAGTTGCGGAGCGTGCCGATGGGCGGCCCCGTGTCCGTGAACAACGCCGAGACCTATATTGCATGCTGTCTCGCCGGACTGGGTCTGATCCAGATTCCGGCCTTCGATGTTGCCGAGCACCTGTCCTCCGGCGAACTGGTCGAGGTGCTGTCTCAGTGGCAGGCGCCCCCCATGCCGGTGCAACTGGTCTATCCCCACCGCCGCCATCTTTCGCGCCGCGTGCAGGCCTTCAGCAACTGGGTGACGCAACTCCTGGCGCCTTGCTGTGCATGACGCGCGACCCACGAGGACCGCGTCCGCTCCCGGACATTCCAACCCCTGGTGTTGTAGGATATGGACAGAATAAATAGATTACGAAAACCATGAAGCTCGCCACCTGGAACGTCAACTCCCTGCGCGTGCGCCTGCCGCAGGTGCTGCAATGGCTCGCGGACGCGCAGCCGGACGTACTCGCGGTGCAGGAGATCAAGCTGCAGGACGAGCAGTTTCCGACCACGGAGCTGCGCGCCGCCGGCTATCACGCGGTCTGCTCCGGACAGAAGACCTACAACGGCGTCGCGCTGCTGAGCCGTGCCGAGGCCTTCGATGTGTTCCGCGACATCCCGGAGCTCGACGACCCGCAGCGCCGCATCCTCGGCGCGACGATCAACGGTGTGCGCATCGTCAACCTGTACGTGCCGAACGGCGAGAGCGTCGAGTCCGACAAGTACCGCTACAAACTCGACTGGCTGGCGAAGATGACGGCCTTTCTCGCGCGGGAACTGCGCGCACACCCGCGCCTGGTCGTGCTCGGCGACTTCAACATCGCGCCCATGCCGATCGACGTCCACGACCCGGCGGCCTGGGAAGGCCAGGTGCTGTTCAGCGAGCCGGAGCGCGCCGCGTTCCACGGCCTGCTCGGACTCGGCCTGTGCGACACCTTCCGCCTGCGCCGCCCGGACGAGGTCGCCTACAGTTGGTGGGATTACCGCATGAACGGTTTCCGCCGCAACCTCGGCCTGCGCATCGACCATATCCTCGCGAGCCCGGACCTCTGCACACTGTGCCGCGACGCCGCGATCGACAAGGGCCCGCGCGGCTGGGAACGGCCGTCGGACCACGCGCCGGTCGTCGCCGAATTCGATCTCTGACTCGGACTTGTCTCATTAAGTGAACATGCGCGTTTGCGATGAAACACCGAGTCGTCATTTCCGCGCAGGCGGGAATCCGGCGTTTCTGCCTTTAAATGGCATGAAGTCACTGGGTCCCCGCCTGCGCGGGGACGACGTCTTTTCACCCATGACCGATTTTGAGACAGGTTCTCGATCTCCAAGGGGAGCAGCATGAAATACCAGGACCTGCGCGACTTCATCGCGGCGCTGGAACGGCGCGGCGAGCTCGTCCGCGTCAAGACCGAGGTCGATCCCTACCTCGAGATGACCGAGATCTGCGACCGCACCCTGCGCCGGGGCGGCCCGGCCATCCTGTTCGAGCATCCGAAGGGTCACACGGTTCCGGTGCTGGCCAACCTGTTCGGCACGCCGGAGCGCGTCGCGCTCGGCATGGGCGCGGACTCGGTGGCCGCGCTGCGCGAGACCGGCAAGCTGCTCGCCTATCTGAAGGAGCCGGAGCCGCCCGCCGGCCTGCGCGACGCCTGGGACAAGTGGCCGGTGCTGAAGCAGGTGCTCAACATGAATCCCAAGGTCGTCGGCGCCGCGCCGTGCCAGCACAACGTGCTGGAGGGCAACGCGGTCGATCTCGCGCGCCTGCCGATCCAGACCTGCTGGCCGGGCGACGCCGCGCCGCTCATCACCTGGGCGCTGGTTGTCACGCGCGGCCCGCACAAGCCGCGGCAGAACCTCGGCATCTATCGCCAGCAGGTGATCGGGCGCAACCGCGTCATCATGCGCTGGCTGGCGCATCGCGGCGGCGCGCTCGACTACCGCGACTGGCAACAGGCGCATCCCGGCGAACCGTTCCCGGTCGCGGTCGCGCTCGGCGCCGATCCCGCCACCATCCTCGGCGCGGTCACGCCGGTGCCGGATACGCTGTCGGAATATGCCTTCGCCGGTCTCCTGCGCGGCGGCAAGACCGAGGTCGCGAAGTGTCTCGGCAGCGACCTCACCGTGCCGGCCAGCGCGGAGTTCGTGCTCGAGGGCCACATCCATCCCGGCGACGAGGCGGACGAGGGACCGTTCGGCGACCACACCGGCTATTACAACGAGGTCGAGCGCTTCCCGGTGCTGACGCTCGACCGCATCACGATGCGCCGGCAGCCGATCTACCACTCCACCTACACCGGCAAGCCGCCCGACGAGCCCGCGGTGCTCGGCGTCGCGTTGAACGAAGTCTT
>JADLCS010000041.1 GCA_020847075.1 Gammaproteobacteria bacterium | reverse complement strand
CACTTCGCGGCGCTGAAGGCAAAGGACGCAATCGTCGACCAGTTCCGGGAGCAGACCGGCGCCCGGCCGTCGGTGCAGACCGAGCGGCCCGATATCAACATCAATGTCTACCTGCGGCGCGAAGAGGCCGTGGTGAGCCTCGACCTCAGCGGCGAATCGCTGCACCGGCGCGGCTACCGCCTCGCGGGTGCGGCGGCCCCGCTGAAGGAAAACCTCGCCGCCGGTCTCCTGCTGCGATCCGGCTGGGCCGACATCGCCCGGGCGGGCGGCGCCTTCCTCGACCCGCTCTGCGGTTCGGGCACGTTGCCGATCGAGGCCGCACTGATCGCCGCCGACATCGCGCCCGGGATGATGCGCGCGCACTGGGGTTTCCTGGCCTGGAAGCGACACGAGGCCGACCTGTGGGACCGCCTGCTGGACGAGGCGACCGGTCGCCGCGCGCGCGGGCTGGAACGCCTCGATCCCGTCGACGGGCAGGATCACGACGCCCGCGCCCTACGCGATGCGCGCGCCAACGCCGAACGCGCCGGGCTCGGCGGCCATGTCCGTTTCGAACAGCGCGCGCTGGCGGATTGCGCGCCCGCGCGCAGCGGCGGCGCCGGCCTGCTCGCGACCAACCCGCCCTACGGCCAGCGCATCGGCGCGACCGCCGAACTGCCGGCGCTCTACGCGCAGCTCGGCCGCGTCATGAAGGAGCGCTTCCAGGGCTGGCGCGCCGCCGTGCTCACCGACGACCCCGAACTGTGCCGCGGCTTCGGCCTGCGCGTGCGGCGCATGCATACGCTTTACAACGGCGCGATCGAGTGCCGCCTGATGCATTACGAACTGACGCCGGAATGGTTCCACGCCGAGCGCCCGGGATCGGAACGGGGGCCGCGCCCGCTGCCGGCCGCCGAACGCGGGCCGGGCGCGCAGATGTTTGCCAATCGCCTGCTCAAGAACCGTCGGCACCTGCGCGCCTGGCTCGCGCGCGAGGACATCCATGCCTGGCGCCTGTACGACGCCGACCTGCCGGAATACGCGCTCGCCGTCGACGTCTACGAGGGCGAGAGACGCTGGGTCCACGTGCAGGAATATCGCGCCCCCGCCAGCGTCGACGCGGAGAAGGCACACCGGCGCCTGCGCGAGGCGCTGGGTGTGATCCTGGAGGTGCTGGAGATTCCGAGAGAACAGTTGTTCTTCAAGGTGCGGCAGCCGCAGAAGGGAAGGTCGCAATACGAGAAGCTCGCGGAGAAAAGGGAATTCCACGAGGTCCGCGAGGGCGGGCTGCGCTTTCTGGTGAACTTCGAGGATTATCTGGACACCGGGCTGTTCCTCGACCACCGCCCGGTACGCGCGCTGATACGGCGCCTGGCGGCGGGACGGCGTTTCCTCAACCTGTTCGCCTATACCGGCACCGCCAGCGTCTACGCCGCGGCGGGCGGCGCGGCCTCCACTGTCACGGTGGACATGTCGAACACCTATCTCGAGTGGGCGCGCAACAACATGGCGCTGAACGGCTACACCGGCGCGGCGCATGAATTCGTCCAGGCCGACTGCCTGGACTGGCTGGAACGGGCGGGCCCATGGCAGCGCTACGACCTGATCTTTCTCGATCCGCCGAGTTTTTCCACCTCGAAACGCATGCAGGACACGCTCGACATACAGCGCGACCATATCGCGCTGATCGGCGCGGGCGCCCGACGGCTCGCCGCCGGCGGGACGCTGATCTTCTCCACCAATCTGCGCCGCTTCCGTCTCGACGAGACGGCGCTCGCCGAGCTCGGTCTGGCGGCGGAAGACCTCTCGCGCGCCACCCGGCCGAAGGACTTCGAACGCGATGCCAGGATCCATCAATGCTGGAAGATCGTGAGGCGTGAGGGGTAAAGGATTATAAAAAGGGGACAGATTTCAAATCTGTCCCCATTCTCTCATTCTCGTAAGACCTGACAGGGAAAACGAGGTCGGCCAGCTTTTTTGCCTCACGCCTCACGCCTCACGCCTCACCCCGAGACAGCTACTGATTACGCATATGATCCGCCAACTGGCTCAGGGCGCGGAACAGGTGGTCGTTCAGGGAGGGATCGATGGCCGTCTCCGCCAGCGCCTGCGCCATGCACAGCAGCCAGGCGTCGCGCTCCTCCTCTCCGATCGGAAACGGCAGATGGCGCGCGCGCAGGCGCGGGTGGCCGTATTCCTCGATATACAACGGCGGGCCGCCCAGCCAGCCGGAGAGGAACTTGAACAGCTTGTCGCGCGAGGAACGCAGATCCCCCGGATGCAGGGCGCGTATCGCGCGCGCCTGCGGCAGGGTGTCCATCAATTCATAGAAACGATCGACGAGACGGCGCACGCCATCCTCGCCGCCCAGGGCCTCATAGGCCGATTGCTGTTCCATCCCGCTCATACTCGCCTCCAAAAAAGGCAAAAAAGGGGTCAGACCCCTTTCCAGACGGAGAATCCGCCGTCCCGATTCCTGCCGGGAAAAAGGGTACCTACCCCCCGCTCCCCTGTCGCGCCGCATCGCACCCCGGCCATCGCCCTCGGATTGACCCGGCCGCCGCGCTTGGCCAGAATAGCACCCTCCGGAAACGACCCGGAAGCACCCGCGCGCACGACCCACGGCACCAAGGAGCATGATCATGAAGCTGTACTTCAAACCCGGCGCCTGCTCGATGGCCCCCCATATCGCCCTGCGCGAGGCGGGCATAAGCTTCGAGCCGGAAAAGGTCGACCTCGCCCGGCATCAGACCGCGGCGGGTGAAGACTACCTGCGCATCAATCCCAAGGGTTATGTACCCGCGCTGCAGCTCGACGACGGCTCCATCCTGACCGAAGCGGGCGTGGTACTGCAATACATCGCCGACCTTGCGCCTGCCGCCGGGCTTGCGCCCAGGACCGGAACCCTGGAACGTTATCGGCTCATGGAGTGGCTCAACTTCCTCTCCACCGAGGTGCACAAGACATTCAGCCCCTTCTTCAATCCGAAGGCACCGCCGGAGATCAAGGAATACAACCTGCGCCTGCTGACGCGCCGCCTCGCGTACCTCGACACGCAACTGGACGGCAGATCCTATGTGACGGGCGACCGCTTCACCGTGGCGGACTGCTATCTGTTCACGCTGCTCAACTGGTGCAATCTGCACCAGATCGAGCTGGCCCAGTGGCCGGCGCTGAAGGACTATATGGGCCGCATCGCGGCGCGCCCCTCCGTGCGTGAAACCATGAAGGCGGAAGGACTGATCAATTAACCGGCCACGGAAGCGACCGCGCCCTTTCTCCCGGGGACAGGGTAAATCATCCCGTATATTCAGGCCGGAGTCCGCGGGATCTCCAGCGGGAACATCACCTCGAACCTGAGCCCGGAGGGCTGATTATCCCCGAGGCTGATCCGGGCCCCATGGATATCCGCGACCGACTTCACCAGGGCGAGGCCCAGCCCGCTGCCGGACTGGGATTTCGAACCCTTGAAGAAACGTTCGAACACCTTGTCCTTCAGCGGATCGGGGATCCCGGGACCCGTATCGCTGACGCGCAACACGACTCCACCGGCACCCCGGCCGAGCGCAACCGAGACCCCACCGCTCTCCGGCGTGAACTTGAGCGCGTTCGAAAGGATATTGCGGACCAGGATCGCAAGCCCCTGCGCGGATCCCCGCAGGGTTATCCCCGGCAAGATATCCCGCTCTATCCGCCGGCCGCGCCAGCCGGAATATCTCAACAGATCCTCCAGCTCCTGCTGCACGATCGCGGAGAAGTCGACGGCTTGCATCCCGGAGCGGTCGGCCTGGACGCGGGCAAAAGCCAGCAGGGCATCGACCATGGCGGCGGCCCGATCGATGGCGCTCAACAGATTGCCGAGCCCCGCCCGTCCCGACTCGCTCAGCCTTTCCGACCGCTCGATGACTTGCGCCTGGGTCTTGATCGCGGCGAGGGGCGTGCGCAATTCGTGCGCCGCGTTGTCGGTAAATTCCTTTTCACGCCGGAAGCCCTCCGATACGCGTGCGAACAGCCGGTTCAATGCGTTCAGCAGCGGCCGGACCTCGCGGGGTATCGCGGCATCGTCTATCGGCGTCATGTCGTCGACGGCGCGCGCATCCACCTGAGTGGACAGGGCGACCAGCCGCCGCAGGCTGTATGTCGCACCCCACCAGACGATGCCGAGAACGGCGGCCAGAAAAAGCGTGGCGGGCACGATCATGCTTCCCAGCAACTGCAGGATCATCTCGTAGCGGATGGCATATTCCTCGGCCACCTCGATGGTCCGGTCCGAGCCCCTCGGGGACAGGACAAAGAACCGCCACTTCTCGCCCGCGATAACCCGGTCGTAATAGCCCGCCCCGGGAAAGCTCTCGCCGGGATCCGGGAAAGCGGAATGGGCGACCTCCCGCCCCTGCCGGAGGACGCGGAAGGCGATCTTGCGTTCATACTTGTGATGAACCTCCGCCGCCCCGGCGATCACGGTCTGTCCCTCCGCGAACGAACCCTGCTCGATCAACTGGTTTATTTCCCGCGCAAACTGCGCCAGGGTCGCGTCGTAGACCTCCTCGACCTCGTGATAGGTATAGAGCAGGCCCGCCGACCAGATGACGATGCTGCAGAGGAGCAACGGCACCGCGACCACGCGGAGAAAGACACGGCGCAAGGACGGCTGCACGCTCATTTCTCGATGGTATAACCGACGTTGCGAACGGTCTTGATGAAATCCTTGCCCAGCTTGCGCCGCAATGCGGAGACATGCACCTCTACCGTATTGCTCTCGATATCCCCGCTGTTCCAGTCGTAGATCTGGCTTTCGATCTGGGATTTGCTGATGATGCGCCCGATATTGCCCAGCAGGATCCCGGCGATCGCCAGTTCACGGCCGGACAGGGCGACCGGCCGACCGGCCTGCTCCACCGTCTTCGCTACCGTGTCGAACACGACGTCCCGGTGGCGCACCACGGTGGAGGCACGGCCCTGTGAACGGCGTATCAGGGCGGATGCGCGCGCGAGCAGTTCGTCGAGGTCGAAGGGCTTGACCAGATAATCATCCGCTCCGGCGTTCAATCCCCGCACCCGGTCGTGGACGGCGTCGAGCGCCGTAAGGAACAGGCACGGGACAGCGCTTCCCTGCCGCCTGAGGTCCGCGAGCAGGTCCAGTCCCGAACGACCCGGCAGACTGATATCCAGCACCAGCAGGGCATACGGGGTGGTCCCGAGGGCGAGCCGCGCCTCCTCCGCGCTCCTGACCCAGTCCACGGCATAATCCATGCCCAGGCCGGCGGCGGTGGCCTTGCCCAGCATCTCGTCATCCTCGACCAGCAATATGCGCATGTCTGCCTGACCCGGATCGCGGGAATTGCGGAAATTCCGGCTAATTTATCCCCTCACCGGGTCGGGACTCAATCATCGCCGGGGCCGAACCCCGCTTTTCGCCGGGCCTGCTTCAACAGGGCGCGGATCTCGGCGCGCCGGCCCTCGTCCGCAACCGAACGCCCCGGACGATCGGGCGCCCTCAGCCCCTGCTCCAGGAAAGGGACGGCGTCCGCATAACGGCCGTTTCGCACCAGATAATCTCCATAGAAGAAGTTGGGATCGATGCCGTCCGGACTTACCTTAAGCGCGACCTTCAGGTATTGCTCCGCCTTCTCGTCGTCGCCGAACCCGATGGGCCAGCCGGGGACCTGATAATAGAGCGAGCCCAGCGAGGTCAGGGCCGAACCGTCCAGCGCGTGCGGGCTCAACTGCAGGGATGCTTCCAGCAGCGCCTTCGCCCGCTTGACCTGGGACAACGCAGACAGGCCCTTTACCATGCCCGCCTCCGTCGACAGGATGATCGCCTCCCAGATCATGGGCTCGGCCCGGCCCGGGAATTCGGACGTCGTCGCGGTCGCCTCCAGTTCGAGCCGCCGCATCTCGTCGAGTCGCTTGTCCTCGTCCGCGACGCGATATTTGATCCACGCCCACTCGTCCTGCAGATGCGCGACCCTTTGCATCACGGGATCGGGTCTTGCGGCCTCGCTCGAACCGGGAGGCGCCGACTCCTTCTCCGGAGCCGCCTGCGGATCCGGCATTTGCGCCTGCGCCGCCCCGGCGACATTTATCAGCACTGCAAAAAGAATACCCACCTGTTTCATGATCCTGCTCCCGATATTTGATCCGTCTCCGACTTGTGCAAGAGTTTCTCTCCGATGCGCTGATGACCCGCCAGGCCGCGATCCACCAAAGCGGGCATCAATGCGTTCACGGCGGCGAAGAATCTCTCCGGCCAGCCGATGCGCACGTCCTTTTCGCCTTTGCACAGCGCCTGGAATATCCGCCGGGCCGCCTGCTCAGGGGTGTCGTATCTCACGCCGGTGCGGCGATTGAGCTCCGCCACGAGGCCGCGGTTCGCGCCGGTATCCACGGCCCGGGGCGCGACGAACACGACACGCACCCCGCTCCCGGACAGTTCTCTGCGCAAGGCGTCGGAAAACGCCTTGAGCCCGGCCTTGGCGGCGGCATAACCGCCCAGGTGCGGCATGGGTATCAGTGCCGCCATCGAACCGATGTTGACGATATGGCCCGAATTCCGCCGCTTCATGCCGGGCAGGACGGCCTGGATCAGGCGCGCGGGCGCGATGAGATTGACCGTGACGAGGCCGCGCACGTCCTGATCCTCGCAGCGGGCAAACTGGTTGTATCCGGCCAGGTTCACCAGGATGTCCGGCGGATCCTCCCGCAGGCGCGCGCACAGCGCATCGATATCGCCGCCCAGGTCGCCGTCGTGCAACTGGTCGTGCACCGCGACCGCGGCCCCGGCCTCGCGCAGCAGGCGTGCGAGCGGTACGCCGATGCCACCCGACGCGCCGGTCATAAAGACCCGCTTTCCTTCAAGCCGCATGGCCGGGCACGCCGCAGGGAATCGACCGCAGCAGATTCGCGAACAGGCGGAAGGTGTTCCTGGCCACTTCGAGGATGGCGGCCTGGTCCGACTCCCCGATGATCCTGTTCACCGTCCGCTCGAAGAACTCCATGTGCCTGACATCGAGCGCGCCGTGAGAAGAGAGATACGTGAAGGCATTCTGCGGCAGCCCCAGGCCCGACTGCAGGGCACTGGCGCCCGCCGTCGCGATATCGATGGAGGTGCTCTCCAGCATGTACACCATGCCGAGGAAACCGACCGGGTTCTTGCGCCCGATATAGTCATAGTTGTAGGCGACCAGCACCTCGGTCTCCAGGCGGGGCGCCGCGCTCTTCGCCTTTTCCCTGTCGCCGCCCGCCGCGTCGATATCGTTCAGTATCCACTCCTCATGCCCCTTCTCCTCCGTGACATACTCAGCGATGACATCGTGCAGCCATTTCTTGCTGTCCGGCAGGCGCACGCCCATGGCCATGAGGAAACGGATCGTATGCCGGACATGATGGTAGGCCTCGGTCAGATAGGCGATGTAGGTCTCGCGCGAGATCCGTCCCTGCAGCGCATCGACCACCTGCGGCACGGCGTACAGCGCCTGTCGCTCCGTTTGTGTTTCCTGCCTCAGTCTTTCATAGAACGTCATGGATTCACCTTCACGTGGCGGTTCAGAATGGCGCCCCGGACCGGACGACCGTTGGCGGTCAGGGTGCCGTCGGCGATGGAAAAGGGAGCGGAGATCTCGTAACGGCCGATCTTCGCGTATTCGGGCAGTTGACGATTGACCCGCCGCACGACGGCGTCGACGGCGGTGGCGGGCGCGGGAACGATCAGCGCACACGGCCGCTCCTCATCATCGCCGTAGACCAGCGCCTGCATTACCCCGGGTTCGGCCAACAGCAGGCTTTCTATCCACTCCGGCGAGACGTTGCGGCCGTAGCCGGTGATGATGATGTTCTTCTTCCGGCCGGAGATGCTTATGAAACCTTCGGCATCGATCGCGCCGAGATCACCCGTCGGAAAGCGTTCGCCGGCCCCTGCGCCGTCGAGATAACCCAGGAAAGCCGGGGCGAGGACGACGATTTCTCCGTCCACCACCTCGGCCCGCATCTGCGGCAGTAATCTGCCGCAGGTCTCCTGCTTTTCCGATCCGGGCACATTGAGAGCTATGACGGAGCCGCATTCGCTCAGGCCATAACCCTCATAAACGGGCAGGCCGAGCGAGCGCGCATCGTGGAGCAGGCTCCGCGCCACCCGCGCGCCGCCGACAGCGGCGAACCTGAGTCCCGGGAATGACAATCCCCGCCGGCGCGTGACCGCGATGAGGCCGCGCAGCAACTCGGGCACCAGGATGATCGAGGCATCCTCGACAGCGGCGATCCTGTCGGCCAGCGTGTCGAAATCGGGCTTGAACGGATCGCCGAGACCAATCGATGCCAGCGGCGGCGCGAACACGGTCGCCCCCGACCACAGCGCCGTGTACGTCCCCGCGACGTTCTCCAGCAGGATCGACAGCGGCAGGATACAGAGATGCGTCTTCACGGCGTCCGCGCCCACGGCCTGGCCGACGCCGCGCGCCACGCGTTCGAGCGCGTGCTGCGGCAGGCAGACGCCCTTGGGCCTGCCCGTGGTGCCCGACGTGAAGGTGATCTTGGAGGTCCCCGCCGGCAGGCGCGGCAATGCCTTCGTTCCCGTCGATTCGAGACCATTCACGTCCGCGATGTGGGAAACCCCGGCCGTCTGCAGCACATGCTCGAGCTGCCCGACCCCGAAAAAGGGCGGCAGAGGGACACAGACCGTGTCCGCGGCCAAGGCGGCGAGATCCCACAGCATCCATTCGATGCCATTGTCTCCGGCGATCCCCAGCACGCGGCAATCCGCCGCCCGCAGGCGTGAAGCGCGCGCGGCGATCTCACCATGAAGATCGCCGTACGTGACGCTGCCGCTGCCGTCGGCAAGCGCCGGGATCCCGGGTTCCCGGCGTGCATGGTGTGCGATCTGATGCAGTATCCCGCTCATGGGATCGGCTCAGGACACACGGTGCAGGCGCGGCAACAGATGCCTGCCGTTCTCCGAATAAACGGCGCCCAGTTGCTCGTTCAGGCGGAGTATGCTGGCCTCCAGCGAGCCCGCCAGGACGCGTGGCTCGCTCTCATAGTAGCGGCCCCATTGCTCCTGCGGGCCTTCCAGCGTCGCGGGATCCGCTTCGCACAGGACCCGGGGCTGGAATCCCAGTATCTCGAACCGGCGGTGAAGTTTTTTCGTGCCGGTGACCGCGGCGAAACGGATATCCTGCCGCAGCAGGTAGGAGGCGATGGCGGCGAACAGGAAAACGGACGCGCCCTTCCCTTCCGAGGCGAGATTGCCGATCTCCGCGACTTCATGACGGGCAACCGTCTCGCCGTATAAACGACTCAGAACATCCTCGATGGGGGTGCGGGTGTACTGTTCGAGAAACAACGGCCCCTGCACGGCCGGCCGGAACCCGGCCGCGGCGAGGATACGCCCGTCCCCGTTCTGGACACTCATCAGGGTGGGATACGAGACGCTGATCTCCGCGCCGTAGCTCGCGCGAAAATGACTCCTGATGAAGTCCTCGCTCCTCACCCGTCCGGGCGTGAAATGCCCCGGGATGTCTATCACCGCCGGCTGGAGCGGTGTGACGCGCTTCAAGGTACCGCTGTCGAACGCGAGTTCGGCGAGAAGCTGCCCGCGTTTACGAAAATAAAGAGTGTGCATATCCACCTCGTCTTGCCACTGCCTGGCGCAGTATCGCAAGAGAGGCTGAAGCACACCTGAAGACGGGGCAGAAACGAGGAGAAGCCGGCCGCCCGGCGACCCGCCGCAGGGAAAAGACAATTACCCGTTCAATGGCCTGCGGCAGGACCGGGAGGACGCGCCGGTGAAACATCCACGTCTTCGATACTGGACACGGAGGGATGAACGGGAACCCGTTCGCCCCCGGATCTTCAGTCGTGGTTATAGCTCTTGATGATGTAGCCGCCCGACTTTTCGTCGTGCTCCAGCTCCAGCAGCTTGCGCTCCTGCGCCTCCTCCAGCAGCTTGCCGAAGGTGCGGAAGCCGTGATAGGTCTCGTTGAAGCCCGGCTTGCGGCGCTTCAACGCCTGCTTGACCATCGAGCCCCATACCTTGTCCTCCTCGCCGCGCTCCCCGAACAGGTCCGCGACCGTCTCCAGCACCAGGTCCAGCGCCGCCTGCTTCTTGTCCTCCTGCACCCCCTCCTCGGTCTTCTTGCTGGCCTTGGGCGCGCTGCGTCGGCGCGCCTTGGCCTGCTTCTCCGCGCCCCGCACCAGGTCGTCGTAGAAGATAAACTCGTCGCAGTTGGAGATCAGCAGATCGGAGGTGGATTTCTTCACACCGACGCCGATCACCACCTTGTTGTTCTCGCGCAGCTTGCTCACCAGCGGGGAGAAGTCCGAGTCACCGCTGATGATGACGAAGGTGTCGACATGCTCCTTGGTGTAGCACAGGTCAAGCGCATCCACCACCATGCGGATGTCGGCCGAGTTCTTGCCGGACATGCGCACGTGCGGGATCTCGATCAGCTCGAAGGCCGCCTCGTGCATCGATTTCTTGAAGTCCTTGTAGCGTTCCCAGTCGCAGTATGCCTTCTTCACCACGATGCTGCCCTTGAGCAGCAGGCGCTCCAGCACCTTCTGGACGTCGAAGGCGGCGTAGCGCGCGTCCTGCACGCCCAGCGCCACGTTCTCGAAATCGCAGAATAACGCCATGTTCTCGGTCTTGGTCTTTCCGTTCATGCTCCTCCCGTCGCGGCCCCGCGGGGCCGATGATCCCCGCACATGATACCCCGGAGCGCCCGGCGCGGCACCCCGGAACCCTGCTTGCCCGATACGCGCGCACCCGCAGGGGGCACGTTTCTTGTGCCCGCCGGATTGCACCATCCATACCCTATTGCCACAAACCCGCCCCGCGGGTGCGGCGGGCGGCGGCGCCCGGGGCTGCACCGGAGTCCCTGCAAATAAAGGACGCATCCGGCGGCGAATTTACGTATAATGCCCGCCATGCCAGCGCGGGGCCGTCCGCGCCCCCGATTGAAACCAGGCCAGCGGACCCGAACCCAGCGTTCATCGCACCCGAATGTCCCGGACCCGTAACGATCCGGGAACACCCAAGCAGGAGAATCTCATGTCATTCGATACCCTCGGCCTGTCGGCCGCAGTGTTGCGCGCCGTCGCCGAACAGGGCTACACCGAACCCACGCCGATCCAGCGCCAAGCCATCCCGGTGATCCTCGCCGGGGGCGATATCCTCGCCGGCGCCCAGACCGGCACCGGCAAGACCGCCGGCTTCACGCTGCCGCTGCTGCAACTGCTCAACGCGCGGCCCCATGCCGGCGGCCGCCGCCACGTGCGCGCCCTGATCCTGGCGCCGACGCGCGAGCTCGCGGCGCAGGTCGGCGACAGCGTCGCCGCCTACGGCCGTCATCTGCCGCTGAAATCCGCCGTGATCTTCGGCGGCGTCGGCATCAACCCGCAGATCGCCACGCTGCGCCGCGGCGTCGACATCCTGATCGCCACGCCGGGGCGCCTGCTCGACCACGTCGCGCAGAAGAACGTCGACCTGTCCCGGATCGAGATCCTGGTGCTCGACGAGGCCGATCGCATGCTCGACATGGGCTTCATCCACGACATCCGCCGCATCCTCGCCCTGCTGCCGAAACAGCGCCAGAATCTGCTGTTCTCCGCCACCTTCCCGGACGAGATCAAACGGCTGGCCGACTCGCTGCTGCGCGACCCCGCCCTGATCGAGGTGGCGCGGCGCAATACCGCGGCCGAGACCGTGACCCAGACCATCCATCCCGTCGACCGCACGCGCAAGCGCGAACTGCTGTCCTATCTGATCGGTTCGCGGAACTGGCGCCAAGTGCTGGTGTTCACCCGCACCAAGCACGGCGCCGACCGCCTGGCACGCCAGCTCGAGAGCGACGGCATCCGCTGCGCCGCCATCCACGGCAACAAGAGCCAGGGCGCGCGCACGCGCGCGTTGGCCGACTTCAAGCAGGGCACGGTGCGCGCGCTGGTGGCGACCGACATCGCGGCGCGCGGGATCGACATCGATCAACTGCCGCATGTGGTGAACTTCGAACTGCCGAACGTGCCCGAGGACTACGTCCATCGCATCGGCCGCACCGGCCGCGCCGGCAACGAGGGGGCGGCGGTCTCGCTGGTCTGCGTGGACGAGCTCAAGCTGCTGCAGGACATCGAGCGCGTGATCAAACGCCCGATCCCGCGGGAGGTCGTCCCCGGCTACGAGCCCGATCCTTCCATCAAACCCGAGCCGATCCTCAACGGGCGCGGCGCGAGCGGCGGTGGCCGCAACCCGCCGAGCCGCAGCGCGGGGCAACGGCCCGGCGGCGGCCGACCGGCGCACGACCGGCCGTCCGGCGGCGGACGCCATCGCCCGCAGGGCGGACGCCCAGGCACGAGCCGTCCCCAGGGCATGCATCGCAGCGGCAGCCGCGGCGGGGCGTAATTAAGGGGTCAGACCCCTTTTCCTACCGAGTATAGAGACAGTAAGAAAAGGGGTCTGACCCCTTTTCTTATGCCACGCCCTGGCTGCGCAGGTAGTCTTCGTAGTTGCCGTTGAAGGTGACGACGCCGCGCGGCGTGCCGAGTTCGACGATGCGGGTCGCGAGCGAGGAGACGAATTCGCGGTCGTGGCTGACGAAGATCAGCGTGCCGGGATAGTGCTCCAGCGCGGTGTTGAGCGATTCGATGGACTCCATGTCGAGGTGGTTGGTCGGCTCGTCCATGATCAGCACGTTGGACCGCTGCAGCATCAGCTTGCCGAACAGCATGCGGCCCTGCTCGCCGCCCGACAGCACGCGCACCGGCTTGTCGATCTCGTCCGCCGAGAACAGCAGCCGGCCCAGCGTGGCGCGGATCGCCTGATCGTCGATGCCAGGCCTTTTCCACTGGCTCATCCATTCGAACAGCGACATATCCACGGCGAAGTCCGCCGCGTGATCCTGGGCGAAATAGCCGATAGCGGCGTTCTCCGACCACTTGATCTCGCCGGCGTCCGGCGCCAGCTCGCCCAGCAGGCAGCGCAGTAGCGTGGTCTTGCCGCTGCCGTTGGGGCCGATCACCGCCACGCGCTCGCCGGCCTCCAGCAGCAGGTCCAGCCCCTGGAACAGCGGCGCGCCGCCGAAGCCCTTGGCGAGCCCCTTCAGCTCCAGCGCCACGCGGTGGATCTTCTTGTCCTGGTCGAAGCGGATGAAGGGATTCACGCGGCTCGACGGCTTCACCTCGTCCAGCCGGATCTTCTCGATCTGACGCGCGCGCGAGGTGGCCTGCTTGGCCTTGGAGGCGTTGGCGGAGAAACGGCTGACGAAGCTCTGCAGCTCGGCGATCTGCGCCTTCTTCTTCGCGTTGTCGCTCAGCAGGCGTTCGCGCGCCTGGGTGGCGGCGGTCATGTACTCATCGTAATTGCCCGGATAGACGCGCAGCTCGCCGTAGTCGAGGTCGGCCATGTGGGTGCACACCTGGTTCAGGAAATGGCGGTCGTGCGAGATGATGACCATGGTGCTGTTGCGCTCGACCAGCACGTCCTCCAGCCAGCGGATGGTGTTGATGTCGAGGTTGTTGGTCGGCTCGTCGAGCAGCAGGATCTCGGGATCGGCGAACAGCGCCTGTGCCAGCAGCACGCGCAGCTTCCAGCCCGGCGCCACGGCGCTCATCGGGCCGGCGTGTCGTTCCAGCGGGATGCCGACGCCGAGCAGCAGCTCGCCGGCACGCGCCTCCGCGGTGTAGCCGTCCAGCTCGGCGAACTCCACCTCCAGCTCGGCCGCGCGCAGACCGTCCGCCTCGCTCATCTCGGCCTTGGCGTAGATCTCGTCGCGCGCCCGCTTCACCTCCCACAGGCGGGCGTGCCCCATGATGACGGTATCGATCACGGTATGCTGCTCGAAGGCGAACTGGTCCTGGCGCAGCTTGCCGATGCGCTCGCCGGTATCGACGCTGACGTTGCCCGCGCTCGGCTCGAGGTCGCGCCCGAGGATCTTCATCAGGGTCGACTTGCCGCAGCCGTTGGCGCCGATCAGGCCATAGCGGTTGCCGTGGCCGAACTTGACCGAGACGTTTTCGAACAGGGGCTTGGCCCCGAACTGCATGGTGAGGTTGGCGGTAGCTAGCACGGCACGTTCCCTATACACGTCATCCCCGCGCAGGCAGGGATCCAGGATTTGTCGATCCTGATCAGACTGGATTCCCGCCTGCGCGGGAATGACGATTCAATCGGATTTCCGCAGGATGAATGGTAAAGGAGATAAACAAAGACGCGAGGCGCGAGCCGGAAAATAAGAACCCCGCCACGAGGGCGGGGTTCCGGTCTGACGCTGCGTAGGCAGTGTCGGACGCTTACAGCGGACGCACGTTCTCCGCAGCCGGGCCCTTCTGACCCTGGGTGATCTCGAACTGCACCTGCTGACCCTCGGCCAGCGACTTGAAGCCGCTGCCCTGGATCGCGGAGTGATGCACGAACACATCCTTGCCGCCGTCGGAGGGAGTGATGAAGCCGAAGCCCTTGCTATCGTTGAACCACTTAACGGTACCTGTCGTCACGGAAATACCTCAATCAAAAAATTTTAATGTTTGCAGTAGTTCTTGTAGTGCGAGTCTGCGGAGGGTCTTCCGAACAACAGGAGGGCTGCACCGAACTGCCACAAGAAATAAGCTGCGACCCGGCTACTATACAGAAACCCGCGGCGGACGGCAAAACACTGTGTCATGGGCCGCGGAGCGCCCCGTTCCGCCCCGCCCCGCCGCCGCCCCGCGGATCCTGGCACGGGCGCCGCCGGGCTTGCCCGCCCCACCGGGACGATCGCTGTTTACTCGATGATTGTCCTGATAAATTTTTCATATCGGCCTCACTCCCGCAGCAGTTCCAGCAACTGCGGGCCGTAGCGCTCGAGCTTGCGGGCACCGATGCCGTCGATGACGGACAGGCCGTCCAGATCGCGCGGCCGGAGGGCAGCCAGCGCGGCGAGCGTGCTGTCGTGGAAGATCACATAGGCCGGCACCGCCTGCTCGCGCGCCTGCCCGGCGCGCCAGGCCTTGAGGCGTTCCAGCAGCGCGGTCTGCGCCGGCGAGGCCGTCTCAGGCCAGGCCGCGCGCTGGCGCGCCACCGGCTTTGCCTTGCGCGGCGCGGCGCGGCGCAGCTCGATCTTCTGCTCACCCTTCAGCACCGGGCGGCTCGCCTCGGTGAGGCGCAGGGCGCCATAGGCCTCGTGGTCCGGGCGCGCGTAGCCGAGCGCCACCAGTTGGCGGAACACGCCGCGCCAGGCGTTTTCATCCAGGTCGGCGCCGAGGCCGAACACCGCCAGCCCATCGTGCCCCCACTGGCCGACACGCTCGGTGGCGCGGCCGCGCAGCACGTCGATCAGATGGCCTGCGCCGAAGCGCTGGCCGGTGCGGTAGATGCAGGACAGCGCCTTGCGCGCCGCCTCGGTGGCGTCCCAGGTCTCGGGCGGCTCCAGGCAGGCGTCGCAGTTGCCGCAGGGCGCGGCCTGCTCGCCGAAATAGGAGAGCAGGCGCACGCGGCGGCAGCCGGCGGTCTCGCACAGGCCGAGCAACGCCTCCAGCTTGACGGTGGAGACACGCCGGTATTCCTCGCTGCCCTCCGACTGCTCGATCATGCGGCGCTGCTGCACCACGTCGCCCAGGCCATAGGCCATCCAGGCATCGGCGGGCGCGCCGTCGCGGCCGGCGCGGCCGGTCTCCTGGTAATAGCCTTCGATGCTCTTCGGCAGGTCGAGGTGGGCGACGAAACGCACGTCCGGCTTGTCGATGCCCATGCCGAAGGCGATGGTGGCGACCATCACGACGCCGTCCTCGCGCTGGAAACGCGCCTGGTGCTCCGCACGCGCCTCGGACGACATCCCGGCATGGTAGGGCAGCGCGTTCACGCCCTGCGCCGCCAGCCAGGCGGCGGTCTCCTCCACCTTGCGGCGCGCCAGGCAATAGACGATGCCGGCCTCGCCGGCGTGCGCGCCGCGGATGAAGCGCAGCAACTGCGAGCGGGCGTCCTGCTTGTCGACGATGGTGTAGCGGATGTTGGGGCGATCGAAACTCGAGACGAATACACGCGCCTCGCCCAGCGCGAGGCGGCGGACGATCTCGGCGCGCGTCTGCGGATCGGCGGTGGCGGTGAGCGCGATGCGCGGCACCTCGGGAAAGCGTTCGTGCAGCAGCGAGAGCTGCAGATACTCCGGGCGGAAGTCGTGGCCCCACTGGGAGACGCAGTGCGCCTCGTCGATGGCGAACAGCGCCAGGCGCGCGTCCTCCAGCGCGCCCAGCATGCGCGGCATCACCAGGCGCTCGGGCGCGCAATAGAGCAGATCGAGCTCCCCCGCCCGCAGCGCGCGTTCGGTAGCCGCCACCGCCTCGGCGTCGAGGGTGGAGTTGATCAGGGCGGCGCGCACGCCGAGCTGGCGCAGCGCGTCCACCTGGTCCTGCATCAGCGCGATCAGCGGGGAGACCACCAGCGCGGTGCCGCGGCGCAACAGGGCGGGCAACTGATAGCACAACGACTTGCCGCCGCCGGTCGGCATCAGCACCAGGGCGTCGCCGCCCGCCGCCACGTGCTCGACGATCTCGCGCTGGGCCCCGCGGAAGTCCGGATGGCCGAAGACCTCGTTCAGCAGGCGCAGGGCCGCGTCGGGGGCGGCGCCGGGGTCAGCGGACATCGGAGATGATGGGAGGGAACGGCGTCACGAACGGTCCGCGGCGTCTCAGGCGCGCGACATATAGGCGCCGGTCTCGGTATTGACCTTGATCACGTCGCCCGGTTCGAGGTATTCCGGCACCTGCACCACCAGCCCGGTGGCTAGCGTCGCCGGCTTGCTGCGCGCGGAGGCCGAGGCGCCCTTGATGCCGGGCGCGCACTCGACGATGGCGAGCGCAATGGTCGGCGGCAGCTCGATGCCCAGCACCTTGTCGTCCGCCACCAGCGCGGCCAGGCCCTCGAGCCCGTCGCTGATGTACTGGAGCTCTTCCTCGATGGAGTCCTCCGGCACCGTAAACTGCTCGTAGCTCTCGCTGTCCATGAAGGTGCAGCCGTCGGCATCGCGGAACAGGAACTGCACCGGACGGCGCGCGAATTCCACCTCCTCCACCGGGTCGTCGCCCTTGAAGCCGCGCTCGAACTTATGCCGCGTGACGATGTTGCGCCCGCGCACCTTGTACAGCGTATTGCCGCTGCGCGAGGACGCGGTCTGTACCGTGGTCTGCAGGATCAGGATATTGTGGCCGTCCACCTGGATGACCATGCCGCGCTTCAGTTCGTTCGCCTTCACGAGTCCTCTCACACAAAGCGTAAATCGGGGACAGATTTATTTAAATCCGCCCCCATATCAACGGTGCCCTAGCGCTTCTTGCCGAGCAGCGAGCCCAGCACGCCGCGCACGATCTGGCGCCCGATCGAGCTGCCGATGGCGCGCGCCGCGCTCTGGGCCATAGCCTCGACCGGGGTCTGCCGGGTACGCCCCGTCCCGCGCGGCGTGCGCGCCAGCACCGGCTGGTCGCGTTGCGCGCGTTCGACCGCCGCCTGCTGCGCCTCGACGTCGGCGCGCTGCTTGAGCGATTCATAGGCGGAGACGCGGTCCAGCTCCTGTTCGTAACGGCCCTTGAGCGGGGAGCGCGCCAGGCGCTCGGCGCGTTCCGCGTCGGTCAACGGCCCGATGCGCGATTCCGGCGGGCAGATCAGCGCGCGCTCCACCGGGGTCGGCCGGCCCTGGGCGTCCAGCACCGACACCAGCGCCTCACCCACCCCCAGCTCGGTGATGATCCTGGCGGTATCGAGACCGGCGTTCGCGCGGAAGGTCTGCGCGGCGGCCTTAACCGCCTTCTGGTCCTTGGGCGTGAAGGCGCGCAGGGCATGCTGCACGCGGTTGCCGAGCTGGCCCAGCACGTCCTCCGGGATGTCGAGCGGGCTCTGGGTGACGAAATACACGCCGACGCCCTTGGAGCGGATCAGGCGCACCACCTGTTCGATCTTGTCGACCAGCGCCTTGGGCGCGTCGTCGAACAGCAGGTGCGCCTCGTCGAAAAAGAACACCAGGCGCGGCTTGTCCGGATCGCCCACCTCCGGTAACTGCTCGAACAGCTCGGCGAGCAGCCACAGCAGGAACATCGAGTACAGCCGCGGCCGCGTCATCAGCGCGGTGGCGTCCAGCACGGAGATGACGCCGTTGCCGGAGAAATCCGCCTGCATCAGATCGGCCAGCGCGACCTGCGGCTCGCCGAAGAACCGTTCCGCCCCCTGCTGCTCCAGCACCAGCAGGCCGCGCTGGATGGCCGCGATGCTGACGGTGTTCATATTGCCGTAGGTCGCCTGCAGCTCCTTCGCGTGCTCCGCCACCCAGGTCAGCATGGCGCGCAAATCCTTCATGTCGAGCAGCAGCAGCCCCTGATCGTCGGCGATCTTGAACACCGCGTGCAGCACGCCGGTCTGGGTGTCGTTGAGCTCGAGCAGATTGGCCAGCAGCAGCGGCCCCATGTCGGACACGGTGGCGCGGACCGGGTGGCCGCGCTGGCCGAACAGGTCCCAGAACACGGCCGGATAGGCGCGCTGGGCATAGTCCGCCAGGCCGAGGTCGGCGACGCGCCTGGCGATGCGTTCCGACGGCGACCCGGCCATCGCCAGCCCGGACAGATCGCCCTTCACGTCCGCCATGAACACCGGCACCCCGGCGCGCGCGAAGCCCTCCGCGATCACCTGCAGGGTCACGGTCTTGCCGGTGCCGGTCGCGCCGCTGATCAACCCGTGGCGATTCGCCATGCGCAGCGGCAGCGCGATCATGCCGCCCGTATGCCCGCCGATCCGCACCCCTCCGTCCACGACGCGCGCCCCGTTCAGCCGAAATGGCACACGTAGTGGAGCGTCTCCAGCGCCTCGATGTCGAAGCGGCTGTCGGCCGGCACCTCGAACGACTGGCCAGCGCCCAGGGTCCGCCAGTCGGACGCGCCGGGCAGGCGCACGCGGCAGCGGCCGTCGGTCAGCTCCATCACCTCGGGCGCGCCGGTGTTGAAGGTGAGCGGCGCGCCGGGGAGGATCACGCCGACGCTCTTGCGGCCGCCGTCCGGGAACAACACGGTGTGCGAGACGCACCGGCCGTCGAAATAGACATTGGCCTTCTTCACCACGCTGACATCGTCGAACTGGCTCACTGCGCGCGCTCCCCCGTCACAAGATCGCCCGATCACCCCGGGCACCGATGGGCGTATCTTACTGCCTGGGCGCCCGTTCGATCCATACGCGCCCCGTTCTTTTTCGCGGCGGGACCCGCTATGATGGCGCCATGCGCCACAACGAATCCGGATCCGCCCTGCGCTCCAGCCTGATCACCGTCGGGATCATCGCCGCCCTGCTGGTCATCGCCTTCATGATGCTGCCCCGGGGCTTCAGCGACGACCTGTCGCGCATCGGCCAGGGCGGCAACGTGGTCGTGCTCACCCACAACAAGGAGGCGGTGCAGAGCCTGGACCTGATGACGCTGATGAACCGGGTGCGCGGCGACTACGACGGCCGGATCGAGTTCCTCGCCGTCGACATCGACACCGAGGCGGGCCAGGCCTTCATGGAGCGGGAGCGGATCGGCGGCAGCGCCCTGCTGCTGTTCGGCCCGGACGGGGCGCGCCGCGGCGTGCTGGTCAGCGTACGCGACGAACAGACCCTGCGCGCGGCGCTCGACAACGCCTTCGGGATCAGCCGCTGACCCGACCCTTCAGCAGCCAGACCTTCTCCCGGGCCGCGCATTTCCCCTTCAGTCCGCCGGGGACCTCCACGCTGGCGAGCCGGGTCAGCGCGTAAGCGGCCCGGTAATGCCGGTCCACCTCCTCGTCAGACACCGAGAAGGGAGGCCCCTCGGCCAGCGCCTGATCGTACTCGTAGCAGATCAGCAACTGCGGCGCCCCGGCCGTGATCTCCTCCAGGTGCGCCGTGTACCGCGCGCGCATCTCCGCCGGCAGGGCCACCAGGGCCGCCCGGTCGTAGACCGCGTCGACCGGACCGAGCGCCGCGCCGGACAGGCGGAAGATATCGCCGACGAAGATGTCGATGCCCGACGCGCTGTAGCGGCTCCATTCGCCGGTCTCCGTTATCCCGGGGTCCACGCCCAGCCCCGCGAACAACTGCTCGACGGCCGTCCGGCTCAGCTCGGCCCCGGCGACGCGATAGCCCCGGGCGAGCAGCCAGGCGATATCGAGGGTCTTGCCGCACAGGGGCAGGAAGATCCGGCCGCCTTTCCGCGCGGGCAGCCGCCCGAAGTATTCGACCAGCAAGGGGTTGGCCTCGGCCCGGTGGAAGCCGATGTCGTTCCTTTCCCATTTCTGGTGCCAGAAATCCGGATCCATGATGGTCTCTCTTTATCCTCTCAGCCTTTGTGGATAGGGCCTCCACCGCGCCGCGCCTTCCGCAAGGCTGGCGCATCCCTTCATGAGCGTATCCTGAAGCCGCGCCCGACGCTACTGCAGCCTTCCCGGTCGCGGGCCCCCCATGGAAAACGGGCTCGTCATCTCGCGATCATGGCGCGGGACGGCGGCCGCCAAACGACAAGGCATTCATGTAAGGTTTTTCTCCCCGCCGCGACTACCTCTGTGAACAAGCAATCGGCATCGTCCCGGCTTGTCACATTGGACCGATTACATCTACCTACAGGAGAAAACCATGAGATCCCTATCCAGCACCGTTACACTCGGAATATTCGCGGGCGCCCTGTTGTGCGCAGATATCGCCCTCGCCGCCGATTCCATGGCCGGCATGACGGGCATGGGAAAAAGAATGGCGATGGACCCGGCCAAAGCGGAAATCGTCCCCATCGACCGCTTCAGCGACAAGGCCGGGCACCTGCAGTTGCGCACAGCGGCCAATGGCTTGCCTGGACCCAATGAACCGGTGGATTTCGACCAGGGACCGTTCATCACCCAGGGCATCGCACCGGACGGCGGCGTGGTGAAGTATTACAACTTCGACGTGCAGAGCACCAAACCCGCGCAGATCTATATCCTGGTGCGGGAAAACGACGGCAAGCCGGTCACGGGCCAGTTGCACATCGTCGACGCGATCCCCGGCGAGCCCGGCTACAACGATTTCCGGAGGATCAACAGGGTCAAGGTGCCGCAGGATTACACGGCGAACAGCGTAACGAGCTTGGACGGGATCCGGAAAGCTGGCTATGCGACCGAGCCGACCGACACCCTGGTCAACTATCCGCTGGTACCGGATGGATCGAAGGCGAGCCACCGCCTGGGCCACGGCGACAACCGGCTGCACAGCGCCTGGTATCGCGGCAAGATCGTCAAATATTTCGCCTTCGACGAGAAGGAATTGTCGAGTGGCGGCACGGACACCGTGCCGGTTTCGCCGATCTACGTGACGTTCAACGTCAATCCCGACCAGCCGGGCGGCGGCCCGGGCTCGGGCTTCAAGACCGAGCCGAAGTCGATGCAGACCCACAATGTGCCGCTGACCATCCCTTCCGATATGGGATACTCGCCGCTCTGGCTGGTCAGCGTGTACGACAACTCCGACTGGTCGATGGTTCGCAATCTGAGCACGGTGTTGCAGGCCAAGGTGCTGGCGCCAGCCGTTGCCACAGTGAATTGCCCGATCGTGCACGTCGGCTCGATGGACGAGATGAAGATGTAAATGCGGTGATGGTAATGGTCAGCGGTCCGCACCGAGCAACGCGGACCGCTGGCCGGAACCGGACGCAGGGCAGCGACGCCCCCTGCGGTTTCTCCGGTCCTTCATGGACAATTCAAGAGTGAGGTTCCCGCACATGGAAGATATTGCCTTCCGGGTCGTAACCGTTGCGCGCCCTGAAGCCGGGACCCGCGTATTCCGGGCCGAACAGCGCGCCGCCGAGGGCGTCCGCGACGGTGGCGGCGCCGGTCAGGCTCGGCACGGTGAAGAAGAGCTTGATGGCCTGCTCCGCGCGCGGCTCCGGCGGAGAGGCGATATCGATGGTGGCGGCGATCTGCGGTGGAATGGCGTGGATGATGAGCTGCATGTCCGCGGACTCGATCACATGATGCTCGGCGTCCGCGTGGAGCCGCCGCATGCCCAGCAACCCTTGATAAAAAACCGAGAGGCGCTCCGGATCCTTCGCGTAGATGAGGGTGCCGGCGCGGGCGGGGCCTGGCATGGCGATCCCCTCAGAACTTCCCGAGAAAATCCTGCTTGCCGAGCTCGACGCCGTTGTGACGCAGGATCGCATAGGCGGCCGTCACATGAAAGTAGACGTTCGGCAGCGCGTAATTCAGCAGGTAGACCTGACCCGGGAAGGTCAGCGTGCCGTGGCGCATGGTCAACGTGATGATGCGCTCCTCCGAGCCGTCGATCTGCCCGGGCTGGAAGGTGGCGAGAAAGTCCACGGTCCGAGCCACGCGCGCGACCAGTTCCGGGAAAGTGCCTTCGGTATCCTCGTAACGCGGCGGATCTATCCCGGCGAGGCGCGCGGCGCTGCCCTTGGCGTTGTCGCTCGCGATCTGCACCTGGCGCGAGAAGGGAAACATGTCGGGGTAGAGCCGGCTGCCGATCAGCACGGCCGGATCGATCTTGCGCGCCTCGGCATGCGCTGAGGCCTTGTCGAGCACGCCCGCCAGATTGTTCAACACGCGCGTCAGCGGGGGGACGCAGGCCTGGTACATCGATATCGTCATCGTCGCGGCTCCTGCTGTGTTCTATACGCTCATCGGGGCGCCGGACCAACGGCGCACCTGTGTCCGGGAGCATAGCACGGGCCGCCGCCGGCCGCCTGTTCAGGACCGCCGGTCTGTGATAAAACGGCGTATCAACCAAGGAGACCCCCGCCATGCAGCGATACACGATTACCCTCTGTGCCGGCCTCGCCCTCCTGGGCCTGGGAACGGCCCAGGCCGCCGGCGACACCAAGACCGTGGAACAGATCTACCAGCAGAAGTCCGCCCTGAGCGGGCAACAGATCGCCGTCCACGGCAAGGTCGTCAAGGTGAACAACGGGATCATGAACAAGAACTTCCTGCACATCCAGGACGGCACCGGCACGGAGGACAGCAATGACCTCACCGTCACCAGCCAGGACACCGCCGAGATCGGCGACGAAGTGACCATCACCGGCACCCTGGTCATCGACCGCGACTTCGGCGCCGGTTACACCTACCCGGTCATCGTCGAAGAGGCGACGATCAGGAAGGAATAAAAAAATCAGGACTAAGGGCTTAGGACTAAGGACTAAGGACTAAGGACTAAGTAAAACAAAAAATGAGGGCGGTGGCTGTCAAATTCGACGCGATAGCCGCCGCCCATTGTTTTTTGTATATTGGCCCCGTATTCAATCTTTTAACTTAGTCCTTAGTCCTAAGCCCTTAGTCCTAATCTTCAAAGCGCCCTCTCCCCCGCCGCCGCCAGTGCGTGGCGTTTTCTACGCATATGGCGCAGCTTGAGCGCCAGCACCGAAAGCGTCAGCAGGAAGGTGATGCCGTTCGCCGCCATCAGCGGCAGCGAATTCAGGGCGATCCCGTACAGCAGCCACAGCAGCAGGCCGGCGCTGTAGAGCGAGAAGGTGAGCAGGGAGATATCCTCGGCCGTGCCGGAACGCCAGATCTTCACCACCTGCGGCACGAAGGCGACGGTGGTGAGGACGCCCGCCAGGGCGCCGATCAGTTCGGCCGGATTCATGAGGCCTCGAGCAGCCCGGCCAGGTAGCGGAACAATTGCCGGCCCGACCGCGGCGGCCTGCCGAGCGCGCGTTCCTCGCGCGCGGCGGCCGCGAGACGACGCGCATGGTCGGAGTCGATGCCCGGCAGGCGCCCGGCCAGCGCCTCCAGCACCGCATCGTCCCCCGCGATCAGGGCATCGCGCCACTGTTCCACCTGCTGAAATGCGCGCGCCTCGGCGCGCCGCGGCTGATCGACCCGGTCCAGCGCGTTCGCGATCAGCGCCGCATCCGCCGCGCGCAGCAACCCGGTCAGGTAGCGGAGCTGACGCGCGAGCGCACCGCGTTCGAAATCCTGCGCCGCCAGCACCTCCTGGCGCAACTCGTCGTCGAGCGGCAGCTTGTTCAACCGCGCGGGCGGGAGGGCGATGAGCCGCTGCGCCAGCGCGCGCAGGGCGTCGGTCTCGCGCTTCAGTTGCGACTTGTTCGGACGCCCCGACGCCCCGGCCTCTTCCTCCTCCCGCTTCATGCGCCGCCCCGCCGCGTACGCGCGGCGATCGGCGGCGCGAACTGTGCTAGAGTCGTCCCGGAGGTTCTCATGGTCAACGCATACGCGCTCATCATCGTTCTCTTCATCGTCGGCGGCCTCGTCACCGCGGGCTGGGGCTGGCGGCTGGTCGTCCGCGCGCGCGCCATGCGCCGCTGGCCCGCCACGGAGGGCGTCGTCGAGACCGCGGAACCCGCCGGCGGGGAGGAGGACCTGCTGCCGTCTATTGTATTCAGTTACCGCGTGGACGGGAAAATCTACCGCCGCGCGCTCGAGCTGCCCCCCGGGGCGCTGCCCTCCCCGGAACTCGCCGCCGCCTGGCGGCGCGACTATCCCGCAGGCGGGCGGGTCACGGTCTATTACGACCCCCGGCGACCCGACCAGGCCCTGCTCCGGCACAGCGGCATGGCGGGCGACTGGCTCGTCTTCGCCCTCGGCCTCGGCGCGGCGCTGCTCGGCGCCCTCCTGCTGCTGTAATCAATCAGGTCGGGGACGGATTTCAATCCGTCCCCTTTCCTACACGCAGGTAGAATTGGCTCTCCCCGACTTTATTTCGGATTGAGTTGATCATCCCACCTTCGGGTAGGCATGGGGACAGAATTAATTCTGTCCCCGGTCTGATCGATTGGAAAGGGGACGGATTGAAATCCGTCCCCGGCTTATCAGATCAGATAACCGGGTTCTCCAGCACCCCGATAGGCTCAAGGGTGATGGCGACGCGGTCGCCGGGACGCAGGAAGCGCGGCGGGGTGAATCCGGCGCCGACGCCTGCCGGGGTGCCCGTGGACAGGATATCGCCCGGCTGCAGCGTGACGTAGGCGGACAGCGTCTCGATCAGGGTCGGGATATCGAAGATCATGTCCGCCGCCGCCCCGTCCTGCCGCGTCTCGCCGTTGACGCGGGTGAGGATGCGCAGCGCAGCGACCTCCGGGACCGCAGCGCGCGTCACCAGCGCCGGCCCCAGCGGACAGAAGCCGTCGAGGCTCTTGCCCAGAAACCATTGCCGGTGCCGCTTCTGCAGGTGGCGCGAGGTGACGTCGTTGACGATGGTGTAACCGTACACGTGATCGAGCGCCCCGGCGCGCGCGATGCCGCGGCCGCCGCGCCCGATCACCACCGCCAGTTCGCCCTCGTAATCGACCGACCGGGTGGGATCGAGGCGGGCCGGGATCGGCTCGCCCGGTCCGATCACGCAGGTCGTGGCCTTGGTGAAAAAGATCGGGACCTCGGGCTCCGCCTCCGCACCGGCCACACCCGGGGTACGCACCTCGTTCACGTGATCGCGGTAGTTCTTGCCGACGCAGAAGAGATTGCGCGCGGGCCGCAGCGGCGCGCACAGCCGCACCTGCTCCAGCGGCAGACGCGCCGCGCCGGAATCGAACGCGCGCCGCGCGGCCTCCACACCGCCGTCGCCGAGCGCGATCAACCCCTGCATGTCTCGCGGCAGGGTCGGCGCTGCCCGCGCAAGGTCCGTCACTTCGCCGCGCGCCCGATCCAGCACCCCGATGCGTTCCGTGCCGGATTCATGGAAGGTGACGAGGTGCATGGCGTTTGGAAATCCGTGAGGGGTGAGGGGTGAGGGGTGAGGGGTGAGGGGTGAGGGGTGAGGGGTGAGGGGTGAGGGGTGAGGGGTGAGGGGTGAGGGGTGAGGGCAAAAAGGCTGGGTTAGCCGGAATATCGTGTCAACAGTCTTTTCAATTACTCATCACCCTTTACTCTTCACGCTTCACGCCCCACCCTCAGTGCTCGTGTCCGCCCGCCCCATGCGCGTGCCCGTGGGCGATCTCTTCCTCGCTGGCGTCGCGCACGTCGACCACGTCGATGGCGAACTCCAGCGTGCGGCCGGCGAGGGGGTGATTGGCGTCGACGTCGAGCGTGGTCATACCGACCTTCAGCACGATCACCGAGCGCGGTCCGTACGGGG
The DNA here is from genome assembly GCA_020847075.1 of Gammaproteobacteria bacterium. Classification (GTDB taxonomy): domain Bacteria; phylum Pseudomonadota; class Gammaproteobacteria; order SZUA-140; family SZUA-140; genus JADJWH01. Next base: position 46,414 of record JADLCS010000041.1, on the reverse strand, counting down.
TATTGACCTGGATCATCATGCCGGGCTCGAACCGCGCGCCCTTGGAGGCGTGCAGCACGTGGCTCTTCGAGATGCGCTGCACCGCGTCGTCGTTGCGGACGCCGTAACCCTTCTCCGGCGGCACCGTCACCTCCAGGTGATCGCCGGCCTGCCGGCCCGTCAGCGCCTCCTCCACCCCCGGGATCATCGAATCATGGCCATGCAGATAGACCAGCGGATCGCCGTCGTGCGAATCCTCCAGCGTCTCGCGCCCCGTCTCGTTGACCCGGTAATGAAACGTGACCACCTTGTTTTTTTCGATCTGCATGAAAGGCTCCGGTAGGTAAAAACGATGGCCTACGGTACTGTGTTACGCTGGATTGTGCAAATCCCCACCCGATAAAAACCCGGGGACGGAATTCAATTCCGTCCCCCTTCCTACACGCGGGTAATTCTTTACCCATGGGTAATCGCGTTACCCGTCCACTCAGGGATTCGGGACCGCCCCCCTTCCATGGTCACCCGAGTGCAGGCCGAGTGTAGGAATGGGGACAGATCTGAAATCTGTCCCCGGCTGCCATGGGGACGGACCGAACGTCCGCCCCCGATCACGATTCGCGCAGGGCGACGGTGATCGGGATGCGCGCGGCGCGCAGCGCGGGCAGCAGACCGCCGAGGAAACCGATGCCCAGCGCCCACTGCAGGCCCTGCAGCAGCAGCGCCGGCGTCACCCGGAACTGAAACACCACCTGGCTGAAGTTGCCGCCCAGCGTCGAGACGGTGTAGCCGTTGAACAGGACGTAGGCGACCGCGGCGCCGAACACGCCGCCCGCCAGCGCGAGCAGCATGGCCTCCAGCAATACCGCGACCACCACCGGTCCCCCGGTGAAGCCGAGCGCGCGCAGCGTGGCGATCTCCCGCGCGCGCGCGGCGATCGCCGCGGACATGGTATTGATCGCCCCCAACACCGCGCCGATTGCCCTGATGATTGCCACCCCGGTACCCAGCACGCGGATCATGCGGGTGAGCTGTTCCGACTGCTTGTTGTAATACTCGCGCGTGGTCTGCACGTCCACCTTCAGGCGTGGATCGCCGTCGAGCGCCGTGCGCAGGCGCGCGAGACCCTGCGCGCCCTCCAGGCGCAGCGTCACCGACTGGAAGCCGTTGCGACGGTAGGCGGTGGCGACGGTCTCCGCGTCGCCCCACAGCTCCGAGTCGTGCGCGTCGCCGGAGGCGAATACGCCGACGATGCGCCAGCCCTGGTTGTTGAGGCGGATCTCCGCACCGGGTCCGATCCCGTCGAACTGCCGCAGCGCGCCCTGCCCGACCACCAGCTCGCGCAACCCGGGCCGGAAACGCCGCCCGGAGATCAGCTTCACCTCCGGACGCACGTCCCACACGCCGGGCCCCACGCCGCGCACCACCACGTTCGCGTCGGTGCCGGAGGATCGCAGCGGGATGTTCGCGATCACCACTATCTCGGGCGAGGCGAGCGGCGCCTCCCGCGCGTCGCGCGCCACGCCCGGCGCCTGCGCGATCAGCGTGACGTCGGCGCGCTCCAGCCCGGACGAGACCTCGGCCTCGGACCCGCCGCGCAGCACGATCGCCGTGTCGTCGCCGCCGGATTCCTTCAGCGTGGCCTCGAAACCGGCCGCCATCGACAGCAGCGCGACCAGCACCGCGACCACGCCGCCGATCCCCACCACGACCACCGAGGTACCGCCGAGGCGGCGCGGGATGGTGGACAGGCCGCTGGCGGCGACGGCCAGCGCCTGGCGGCCCGGGCGCGTGAACCACAGCCATGCCGGCAGGGCCGGGCTCACCGCGAGCAGCGCGAGCGGCGCCGCCATCCACAGGACGACGGCGCACAGGGCCGCGCACGCGATGCCGGCCCCCTGCATGAATCGCACGAACGCGCGCATGGGCCGCCCTCAGCGCCCGCTCAACGCGTCGACGATGCGCAGGCGCATCGCCCGCAGCGCGGGGGGCAGGCCGACCGCGAGACCGATCACCAGGGCCAGGCCCAGCCCGGTCCACCAGGTCCGCGGCATCATCGGCAGGTCGAACTGTCCGCCGCTCGCCGCATTCAGTACCGGCAGGCTGAGGCGCGCGAGGGCCAGCCCGGCCGCGCCGCCCAGCATCAGCAGCAGCATCGATTCGGCCAGCACGATGGACAGGATCAGGGGGCGGGTGAAGCCTATGGTCTTGAGCACGGCCAGTTCCGGGGTACGATCGCGGATCGCCTGCGCCATGGTATTGCCGGTCAACAGGATCAGGGCGAAGAACACCGCGCCCATGATCGCGGTGACGATGAGTCCGATATCGCCGATCTGCTTGGCGAAGGAGAGCTGGAAGTCGCGCTCGCTCTGGCTCTTGGTCTCGTCGGAGGAATTCGCGAATAGGCGGTCGATGGCCTGCGCGACGCGGTCGACCTGCGCGGGGTCGTCCACCTGCACGATGTACCAGCCCACGGTGCCCTGGCCGAATTCGCGCGCCTCGTCGAAGTAGGCGTAGTTGAAAAACAACTGCTGCTCCATGCCGCGCAGCTCGGGCTGCGCCGCGTGGAAGATCCCGACCAGCTCCAGCGTCCACACGATGCTGCCGTCCTTGTTGGGAAAGATGGTGGCCTGCAGCGGGATCCGGTCACCCGGCCTCCAGCCGAAGCGCTGGGCCAGGGCCGCGCCGACGATCGCGCCGGTGCGCGTCGTGACGAAGGCCTGCCGCTCCGCCGCCGGCAGCACGATCTCGGGATGCACCTCGAGGAAGGGCTGCGGGCTGACGGCGATGGTGGGGAAGAAATTCTTCGGATCCTGGTAGATCCCGCCGAACCAGTTGGCCCAGGCGATCCGGCGCACGCCGGGCACCGCCCGCATGCGCGCGAGATGCGCCAGCGGCAGCGGCTGGATGATGGAAAAGCGCGACGATACGACCAGGCGGTCGATGCCGGCGAGATTCTGCGGCGCGGTGAAGGCGACGCGCACGGCGTCGAGCAGGCCGAACAGGGCGAAGGCCATGGCCACCGACAGCAGCGTGAGCAGCGTGCGCGCCTTCTTGCGCCGCAGCCCCATCCAGACCAGGTGCAGATACTTGACGACCCCCTCCTCAGGCGGGCGCGCCCGCCTCGACCAGCGATCCCTTGTCGAGATGCAGGATGCGCCGCGCGTATTCCGCGGCCCTGGGGTCGTGGGTCACCATGATCATGGTCTTGCCGTGCTCCCGGTTGAGGCGCTGCAGCAGGGCCAGCACCTCCTCGGCAGACTGGCGGTCGAGGTCGCCGGTGGGCTCGTCGCACACCAGCAGGGTCGGGTCCGACACGATGGCGCGCGCGATGGCGACGCGCTGCTGCTGGCCGCCCGACAGCTCGCCGGGCCGGTGCCCGACGCGGTCGCCGAGACCGACCAGCTCGAGCGCGATGCGCGCGTTGCGCCGCCGCTGCGCGGCATCGAGGCGCGTCAGCAGCAAGGGCAGTTCGACGTTCTTCTGCGCCGTCAGCATCGGCAGCAGGTTGTAGAACTGGAAGATGAAACCGACGTGCGCCGCGCGCCAGCGCGCCAGTTCGGTGGCGGACAGCGTGTCGATGCGGCGTCCGCCGACCGTGACGCTCCCCGCGCTCGGCGTATCGATGCCCGCGATCATATTGAGCAGGGTCGTCTTGCCCGAACCGGACGGCCCCATCAGGGCGAGGAAATCGCCGCGCTCGATGTCGAGGTCGATGCGATGCAGCACCTCGATCCGCTGCCGGCCGCGCGTGTAGGCCTTGCTGACGCCGCGGATCTCGATCAGTGCCGACATGCGTCCGCCGCTCAGGCCCCCGGCCCGACCTCGACCCGCGCGCCGTCGGTGAGCGACGGGGGCGGATCGCGTACCAGGACCTGGCCCACGTCGATGCCCTCCCCCACCAGCACCATGTCGCCGTAGGTCTGGCCGGGCTCGATCTCCCGCCGGCGCACCCGGTCGCCGTCGAGCACGAACACCACGCTGGCGCCGTCGCGCCGCGCGATCGCCGCGGCCGGGACCAGCGCGCCGTCCGGGACCGCGTCGGCGGTATCCTCCTGCAGAAACGACACCCGCGCGCCCATGTCGGGCACGATGCGCGCATCCTTTTCCTCCAGCGCGATGCGCACCTTGACGGTCGCCTTGCTGCGGTCCGCGGTCGGAATGATGGCGATCACCCGCGCCGGGATCCGCCAGTCGGGATAGGCATCCAGCGCCGCGGCCACCGGCTGGCCGGGGCGCACGCGGTTGATGAACGCCTCGTTCACGTCGACCTCGATCTCGAGCGAGTCCATGTCCACGATGGTGGCGATGCCGGTGCGGGTGAAACCGCCGCCGGCGGAGATCGGCGACACGATCTCGCCCGGCTGCGCCGAGACCGCCACCACCACGCCGGCGAAGGGCGCGCGAATGACGGTGTTATCCAGATTGACCTGCGCGACCTGCAGCTCGGCGCGGGCGACCTCCACCTGGCCGCGCTGGGCGGCGAGCTGGGCGGCGAGCGAGGCGGCGCGGGTGCGCGCGTCCTCCAGCGCCTGCTGCGGGGTCAGCCCGCGCGCGTTCAATTCCTGCTGACGGCGCAGGTCGCGCGCCGCCTGATCGGCTTCGGCCTCGACCTGCCCGAGCTGCGCCCGGACCGCACCCAGCCGCGCCTGCGCCAGTTGCAACTGGGTGCGTTCGTCGACGTCGTCGAGCCGGGCCAGCACCTGGTCCTGCGTCACCGCGTCGCCCTCCTCGATGAGGACGTCGGCGAGCTTGCCGGTGATCTTGAAGGACACGGTCGCCTCGCGCCGCGCGGTCACGTAACCGGTGGCGTCCAGCACCGCGACGCCGCCCGCGAGCGCGGCGGGCGCCTGCGCCGTCACGGTCGCCACGGCCACGGGACGCGGCCCCAGCATCAACGCCGCCCCGCCGCCCAGCGCCGCCAGCAGCAGGACGCCGGCCACGAGCCGGTAGCGGCGTTTCGCCGTGCCGCGGCCGTCGCGCTGATCGGGGTCCAGGCGCAACTGTTCCAGGAGATTCTGATCGTTCATGGTTAGTCTTTCCACGGGACCGCCGCCGGGATCCTGCCCGGTGAACGCAGGCCGGCCCGGCGCACGGCGGATGGGATGGGGAATCGGCCGGGGGCATTATATAACGGTCGCGGCCGCGGCGCCCCCAGAAACACGAGGCCCCCGGTCGCCTAGACGACCGGGGGCCTCCCTCCTCCTCTCCGGTTCCGGGGGCGCCGGAACGGCCGCCCCCGCGGTCCGCGTCGCGGACCGGTTCTAGCCCCTGCTCACACGTAGGGCATCATCAGTATCGACGCGCCCACCAGGCAGGTCGGGATCAGTGTGATCATCAACACGGCAACTCGAGTGTGCATAGCAATTTCCCTTTCGTTTTGATTCCATGTTTTTGTTGTATATCCACGAGCACAAAGATCGAAGACGGAAAAATGACGCTATACCATTGCTTAGAACGCGATAACAATAAACACTTCGCGCGGCTAATTCAATGGTATTAGATTTGGGGTCAGACCCCTTTGCTGCCCAGCGGAGTGCCGCTCTGAACGGTTACGCGGATATTCCGCACCTGATGCGGTTCCAGCGCGGCGTCGAACATCTCACGATATCTTATCCGGCGCTCGTCCGGCGTGTCGCCCAGGCCGTCATACAAGGCATGCGGCGTGATAAGCTCATCGGGACATTCACCCGCATTGGCCGCATGGCTGGACCAGCGGTAATCGACGGCCCGCGCCGCCATCCCGGCACGCACCGGATTCAGTTCGATATACCGCATGCAGGCAAACAGATAGCGTTCGCTATCGATGATGCAGCCCTTGTGGCGTCCTTCCCATAAGGTTCCGCTTCTGTCGTAGGCATGATTGATATACGGCACATAACGACGGCCGATATATTGCAGGGTCAGAGCGATCGCCCCGGAACTGGCGGGCGTGACCAGCAGATGCACATGGTTCGTCATCAGGACATAGGCATGGATGGCGCAACAATGCTTCGCGGCCCCTTCCGCCAGCCAGCGCAGATAGGCGCGATAGTCACTGTCACCGAAGAAGACCGCCTGCCGGCAATGCCCGCGCTGCACCACATGGGCAGGGGTACCCGGCAGATAAGATCGGGGCTTGCGCGGCATACGAACATCCTTGTTCGACTGGCCCAGCGCCAATTCTAGCGGCAGAAGCGGCTGATGTGCAAAAAAGGGGTCTGACCCCTTTTAGGAATAAATCGCAAAGCGTATCAAAAAGGGTCTGACCCCTAGCGCCGGTCGATGGGGACGTAGTCGGTCAAGGCGGGGCCTGTGTAGATCTGGCGCGGGCGCATGATGCGGCTGTTGACGTCGTCGTGCTGTTCCTTCCAGTGCGCGATCCAGCCCGGCAGCCGGCCGATGGCGAAGATCACCGTGAACATATTGGTCGGGATGCCCATGCCGCGCAGCAGGATGCCGCTGTAGAAATCGACGTTCGGGTAGAGTTTGCGCTCGATGAAATAGGGATCGGCCAGGGCGAGGTCTTCCAGCTTGCGCGCGATGTCGAGCAAAGGGTCCTTGTAGCGCAGGTTCGGCAGCACCTTCTCGCACAGCGCCTTCAGCATCCGCGCGCGCGGATCGAAATTGCGGTAGACGCGATGGCCGAAGCCGAACAGGCGGAACGGATTGTTCTTGTCCTTCGCGTCGCGGATGCACTGCTCGGGCGACAGCCCGCCGCGGTGGATGCGCTCGAGCATGTGGATCACCTCCACGTTGGCGCCGCCGTGCAGCGGCCCCCACAGGGCCGACACGCCCGCGGCGCAGGAGGCGAACAGGTTCGCGCGCGCGGATCCAACCACGCGCACCGCCGTCGTGCTGCAATTCTGTTCGTGGTCCGCGTGCAGGATGAAGATCAGATTGAGCGCCTCCTCGATCTCCGGCGGCGCGACGTACTGCCGGTAAGGCAGCGAAAACATCATGTGGAGGAAGTTCGCGCAATAGCGCAGGTTCGGATCCGGGTAGATGAACGGCAGGCCGCGCGAGCGGCGATGGGAAAACGCCGCGATGGTGCGCACCTTGCTGATCAGGCGCGCGGCGGCCTCCACCAGTTTGTCGGCGCCCTCCACCTCGAGGAACTGCTTGTGGAAACAGGCCAGGTTGCTGACCATGGCCGACAGGATCGCCATCGGCGGCGCGTCCGTCGGGATGTAGTGGAACTGATTCTTGAGCCCCTCGTGCAGCAGCTCGTTCGCCGTCAGGCACTCGCGGAAATGGGTGAGCTCGGACGCCTTCGGCAGATGGCCGAAGATCAGCAGCCAGGCCACCTCGACGAAACTCGGGTCGCGCGCGAACTGTTCGATCGGGATGCCGCGATAGCGCAGTATGCCCTGCTCGCCGTCGATATAAGTGATGGCACTGCGGCAGACCGCAGTATTCGCGAGCGCCGGATCGAAGGTGGTCAAACCGGTCTGGCCCAGCAGCTGAGAGACGTCGATGGAATCGCCCCCTTCCGAGCCCGTTACGAGCGGAAGCTCGATCTGCTTGTCCTTCGCCGTCAAAATAGCCTTTTCCGTCATGATCTTGCCTCGATCAGCGCTGCGTCGGGAATCATAATCTAGCACACTGGGCGCGCTTCCGGGAAAAGCCGCGTCCGTTCAGCTCCGGTTCAGCCCCGGCATGACAACATGGGCACGTATCCACCGACAAGGAGACGCACATGAACAAGACCCTTTCCATCACCGGCCTGGCCCTGCTCACGCTGATATTCGCGCCCGTCTCCTTCGCCGATCACTCGCGACACGGACATCATCATCGACAGTGGCATAGCGGACACACTGGCCACGCGCACGTCGTACGCGTGGGGCCCGTCATACGGGTGATCGAAGTGCGCGCGCCCGCGCGCGGATACCGGCCGCATGAATTCCATCGCCCGATGCGCGGCGATCCGTACCGTGGCGACGCACCGGCCATGATCGTCAGCGGCATCATCGGTGGCATGATCGGCCATCAACTGGGCGACGGGCACGGCCGCGACGCCGCCACCCTGCTCGGTGCCGCGATCGGCGCCGAGCTGGCGCGGGGGCGGTGAGGCGTGAGGCGTGAGGCGTGAGGCGTGAGGCGTGAGGCGTGAGGCGTGAGGCGTGAGGCGTGAGGCGTGAGGCGTGAGGCGTGAGGCGTGAGGCGTGAGGCGTGAGGCGAAAAGGCTGGCCGACCTCGTCTTCTCTGTCAAGTAGGGTGGGCACGTTTTTCGTGCCCACCCTACGAGAATGCGGGAATGGGGACAGATTTGAAATCTGTCCCCTCTTATAATCCTTTACTCCTCACCCCTCACCCTTCACCAGGTATCCCGACCCTCAGTCCCTGGTCCCGGACCCCGGGCCGGCCGCTCCGCCCGCGGGAGCGAGATCGATCTCTCCGCGATACTCGAAGGGATACTTCAGCGCCCGGTGCAGGGGTTTGACGTTACCCGCCAGGCGGTAACTGAAGGTCTTCAGCTCTCCCTGCCCCAGACGCTGCAACTGCCCGAGGATCCCCGTCAGGCCGCTTGTCACCTGCACCTCGACGAGTTGTTCACCGAAGGCCGGCACCGTCACGCGCTGGTTGCTGAGGCCGCGGGCGAATTCCTCATCGTTGAGATAGAGACGGAAGTCCATGCCCGCGATCGGCAGTTCGGCGTCGTTGGGATTCTGGATGCGCAGATCGAGGCGGTAGCGCTGCTCGAATACGCCGAATTCCACCAGTTGCAGGTTCGCCAGACTGACGCGCGGCGGCTCCAGCCGCGCGCCCAGGGAGGCGCATGCGGCCAGACCCAGCAGCAGCGCGGCCGACACGACAGCCCGCAGGAGCACGGCCCCGTACCGCCGCGGTTTCACGCGCACGACGTCCGCGCTCACAGCGACAGCACGAACATCACCAGCCGTTCGATGTCCTCGTCGGACACCCGCGGCGAATACGGCGGCATCGGGATGCCTCCGGTCACCGCGGTCCAGTTGCCCTGGCCGCCCGTCTTCACCTTCTCGATCAGGCGCGCCTTGGCCTCGGCGTCGCCCTTGTATTTCGCGCTGACGTCCTGCCACGCCGGACCGACCAGCTTGGCGTCGATCTTATGGCAGGCGAGGCAGCCGCCCTTCTGCGCCAGCGCCAGTCCCTCGTCCCGGCCCGGGACGCCGGCCGGCGCGGTCACGACCGGGCGCGGCGTGGTCACCGTCGCCGGTGCCGGTGCCGGTGCCGATGCCGCCTCGACCGCGGGCGCGGCCGGCGCGGCGCGGGGCGATTCCGCCGGCGCCCCCGACTCCGGCTCGGGCACAGATTCAGATTCGGGTTTAGGTTCGGGTTCGGGCTCGGGCGCGATCGCCGCCGGCGCCGCCTCCTGCGATGGCGGGGCGGCCGCCGCCGGCGCCTCCATGCGCATGGAGGCCTCCTCTTCCGGCTCCTGCCGGCCGCACGCGGCCGCCAGGAGGGCCAGCGCCAGAACGATCACGATCGATTTCATATAGACCTCCTCACAGACCTCTTGCTCACGCATCTTTCCCGCGGCCTCCGTCGCCCGGCCGTATCACGATGACGCAGGGGACGGATTTCAAATCCGTCCCCATTCCAGGCGGAGGCAGACCTCATCAGGTGGACCGGTCGTTCGCCACGGGCGGACACCTCCGCCCCACTCCGGGACGTTCGCCCCCTAGGGCATGCAGCGATACACCTCGAACACCTGCTTGCCGTCCTTGGGCTTGCCGATCGGGACGACGGTATCGCCCTTCAGATCCGCCGCCGCCGAATTGCGCGCCAGCGACTCGAGCTCTTCCTGCACGCGCTCCGGCGCGCGCTCGATGCCCGCCACCTCGGCCTTCACGCTCGCGGTGGTGGTCCCGAGCCGCGTGCAGTTGACGACCTCCGCGGCGCTCAGCACGCGCGTCTTCTCCCCCGCCGGACTCAGATCCACCCAGGTGCAGGCCTGCAGCGCCGCGCCGACGACGGCCATCATCACGATCTTTTTCATCATCCTTCCGTTCCTCATCTCCCTTCCGGCCCGCGAGGCGCGAACCGACCGAAAACACCGGAGGCAACCACGCGGCCGCTCCATCCCGGACGGCCCCCGATTCAATGCAGCCACTTCCGATCGGCCGCCTCCGCAGCGACGTCGATGGCCGGACGCCCGGGGGGATCGGCCCGGTAGGGCTCCATCTCGATGCGCCGGATGTCCCGCCCGAGCAGGATGATCTCGCCGCCGTAGCGCGCGCTGCCGTCGCTGGTGAATTCGAAGCGGAACTCCCGCTGCAGGGCCACCCGGCCCTCCTCGTCGCGGCGCGGACGCAGCCGCGTGAGCGCCACCGTATCGTCGAGAAACGTCACGCCGAGTTCGCCGCAGCGTCCGCGGCCGGCCGCGCGCGCGAGTTCCTTCGCGCGCATCGCCTCATACCAGTACCAGCCGCCGCCGACGAACAGGATCAGGATGCACCACTCCGCGAGCGCCGGCATGCCGCCATACTAGCACAAGGCGCCGGCCCCCGATGAGGCCGCGGACGTTTCCCCGGGCGCGACGGCCGGTTCCCCGGCGCGGGAATTTCCCCTATCATGCAGCTTCCCATGACGAGCGCTCATCCCCAGGAAACCCTCATGACGGATACCTGCCCCTGCGGTTCCGGCCGCGACTACCCGGCCTGCTGCGGCCCGGTGATCGAGGGCTCGGGCCCCGCCGCCACCGCCGAGGCCCTCATGCGCTCGCGCTACAGCGCGTTCGCGCGCGGGGCGATCGATCATCTCGAACACAGCCTGCATCCCGACGCGCGCGCCGATCACGACGCCGAGGCCACCCGGCGCTGGGCGGACAAGGCGGAATGGCAGGGCCTCACGATCGTCGCCACCACGGGTGGCGGCCCCGACGACGACGCGGGCACGGTCGAGTTCATCGCCAGCTACCGCCAGAAGGGCGTGACCCACGCCCATCACGAGGTGGGCGCATTCCACCGCCACCAGGGGCGCTGGTACTACACCGACGGCCGGATGGTGACGCCGGGCACGCAGCGCAACGAAGGCCCCAGGGTCGGCCGCAACGAACCCTGCCCCTGCGGCAGCGGCCGGAAATACAAGAAGTGCTGCGGCGCCGCCTGATTTTAAAACCCGGGACAGATTTATTTTGATATCTCTTCCGCAGACAAGGGGACAGACTTCAAGTCTGTCCCCGGAAGAAATATCAAAATAAATCTGTCCCGGGTTTTCCGTATCTCTCACTTCCGGGGACGGACTTAAGTCCGTCCCCTTCCCGCGCCAGCCCGATGACGTGGCGCGCGCCACGGTTGCGATGCGCGCGCACGCGCAGCTCCTCCACCGCGAAACCGGCCTGGCGCAGGCGTGCGTGGAAGCGGCGATCCGGCGTGGCCGACCATACCGCGAGCACGCCGCCCGGCCGCAGCGCGGCGCGCGCCGCGCGCAGTCCCTCGAGGCCGTACAGCCAATCGTTCTCCCGGCGGGTCAGACCCTCGGGACCGTTGTCCACGTCGAGCAGAATGGCGTCATAGGCCGGCACCCTGGTCCGCAGCAGCGCGCCGACATCCCCCTCGTGCACGGTGACGCGCGCGTCGTTCAGTGGATGGCCGGACGGCGCCCCCAACGGCCCGCGATTCCATTCCACCACCGCCGGCACCAGCTCGGCCACCGTCACCCCGGCGTCCGGCCCGAGCCGGCGCAGGGCCGCCGCCAGGGTAAACCCCATCCCCAACCCGCCGATCAGCACATGCGGCCGGGCATGCCCCGCGAGCCCGGCGCACGCCGCCTCGGCGAGCCGGTCCTCCGAACCGTGGGTCCGGCTGTTCATCAACTCATCGCGCCCGACGCGGATCGAAAACTCGCCGCCGCGCCGGTATAAATGCAACATCCCGCCGCCCGGCACCGGCGCACTGTCGAGCACTTCCCACGGAATCATGTCCGCTTATCCTTCTCATCTCCGGGACAGATTTATTTTTCGTAGCCATCCCCCGGGGACAGATTTGTAAATCTGTCCCCTTCTGCCGCGGAGGAAAAACCGGGACCGGTTTATTTTTCAGCCTGGCGGGGTAATAGGGGACAGACTTGAAGTCTGTCCCCATTAAATCCGCTCCCCGGGGACAGATTTACAAATCTGTCCCCTTTTGCCGGTCCCCGAACCAGGCTGAAAAATAAATCTGTCCCCATTAAATCTCGACCAGCCGGTCGGGCAGTTCGTTGCGGTCGCCCGGCGGCCGCGGGAAGTGTTCGGCCAGCAGCCCGCCGCAGGCGTTCACGGCCTCGACGAAGCCCTCCGCCACCCGGCCCGCCCGCAGCCGCGCGGTGAACTCCGTCACCACGCGCTCCCACGCCTCCGCCGGCACGCGCGCGTCGATGCCGCGATCGGCGAGGATCTCGACATGATGCTCCGCGACGCTGACGAAGATCAGCACGCCGGTCCGCTCCGCCGTGGCGTGCAGATTCTGCTCCACGAACTGCGCCAGCGCCAGCCGGTGCGCGCGGGCCTGCCGCACCGGGCGCGGGATCAGGCGCATCTTCACCGGTGCGAGATTGAACAGCAGGGCGAGCGCGAGGAAGACGACGATCTGGACCGCGTAGACGTGGTCCGCCCGCAGGTCTCCGAACAGCAGCAGGGGGCCCGGGATCGTGAGCGCGACCAGCGCCGCCCACAGCAGCGGAATATACAGATAGTGGTCGGAGGCGCGCGCCACCACGGCGACCAGCTCGCCGGAGGTCCGCGCCTCCGCCGCGGCGATCGCCCGCGCGATCTCGTCCCGGTCGCGGTCGCTCAGGAAGGCCATGCTACCACCGCCCCGAGGCCCCGCCGCCGCCGAAGCTGCCACCGCCCCCGCGGAATCCCCCGCCGAAACCGCCGCCGCGACCCCCGCCGTAGAACGGGCCGCCGCGCCCCGTCCCCGGCAGCCCGCCGCCCGGCCCGCCCCCGGCGCCCAGCATCAGGTGAAACACGGCGACCAGGGCGCCCATCGTCAGACCGAGCAACAGCGAACCCAGCACCAGCCAGCCGATCAGCACCGCGCCGCCGCCGAGCAGCACGGCGGACACGCGCCGCGTGCGCAGCAGGCGCGCGAGCATCTCCCCGGCGATGGTGAGAAAGATGAACAGCGACATGAAGCTGCCGGCACGGTCCGTGTCGGCGTCCCGTTCGGGCAGCGGCTGATAGGCGCCGTCGATCGCCTGCAGCACGGCGCGCGTCCCGGCCACGACGCCGCCCGGCATGTCGCCGGCGCGGAACCGCGGCAGGATCACGGTGCGGATGATGTTGTGCGCGAGGACGTCGGTGAGCGCGCCCTCCAGGCCGTAGCCGACCTCGATGCGCACCTCGCGCTCCTTCGGCGCGACGATCAGCAGCACGCCGTTGTCGCGCCCTTCCCGCCCGATGCCCCAGTAGCGACCGAGCTGGTAGCCGTAATCCTCGATGGCGTACCCCTGCAGGGAATCGACCGTGACCACGACCACCTGGTTACTGCCCGCGCGCTCGTGCGCGGCGAGCATCTGGTCCAGCTCGGCGCGCGTATCGGCGGACAGAATGCCCGCCTGGTCCACCACGCGGCCGCTGAGCGCCGGAAAGGCCGGCGCGGCCAGGCACGCGGCCGCGCCGAGCAGCGCGATCGCGGCCAGGGCCCATGTCGCCGGCGCGCGCATCGCGGATGGCGCGCTAGAATTTCACTTCGGGCGCCTGCTCGACGCCGGGCGCGGCGGTGAAGTTCTCCTTCACCTCGGCATCCCCGTATAACGCCATCTTCCAGAGGCGGCCCGGGAAGGTGCGGATCTCGGTGTTGTAGCGCTGGACCGCCGCGATGTAGTCGCGCCGCGCCACCGCGATGCGGTTCTCCGTACCCTCGAGCTGCGACTGCAGGGCGAGGAAATTCTCGTTCGACTTGAGGTCGGGATAGCGCTCGACCACCACCAGCAGGCGCGACAGCGCCGAGGTGAGCTGGTCCTGCGAGGCCTGGAACTGCTTGAAGGCCTCCGGATTGGTCAGCACATCCGGCGGAAGCTGCATCTGCGATACCTTCGCGCGCGCCTCCACCACCTCGGTCAGCACGCGTTCCTCCTGCGCGGCGAAGCCCTTCACGGTGTTGACCAGATTGGGCACCAGATCGGCGCGGCGCTGATACTGGTTCAGCACATCGCTCCACGTCGCCTTCACCTGCTCGTCGTAGGTGGGGATGTTGTTGATACCGCAGCCGCTCAGGCCGAGCAGCGCCGCCGCGAACGCCATACCCGCGACGCGTCCCTTCCACCGATAGATCGCCTGTCTCATCGCCACCCTCCCCTGTCGAACATCCCGTCGAACCGAATCAAATGACCCGATCAGATACCTCCGTCCCGCGCCTTCACGCCCGCCCGGTCGATGGCCGCCGGCGCAAGGCGCGCCACAGGCGGCGCAGAAAATATGCCACGACCAGCATGAACAACGCCAGCAGGACCAGAAACGCGAGGGGATGGAACAGCGCCACCCACCCTCCCGACACCAGCAGCGCCTCCTCGCCCAGCGAGGCGGTCACGTTCGACACCGGCTCGGGAGAACCGTTGATGATGGCCCGGCTGCCGGATTTCGCCACATGCGTGCCGGCCGCGATCGAGCCGCCCAGCAGCAGCGCGATGGCCTGCGCGGCGGCGCCACTGTCGGCGAAGAAGGCGGCGGCGAGCGCCGCGCCAGCCGGGATGCGGATCAGGGTGTGCACCGTGTCGGAGACGGTATCCAGCCAGGGCAGCTTGTCGCCGAAGAATTCCGCCAGCGCGAACAGGCCGGCGCAGCCCATGACCAGCGGATGCTGGAGGATGTCGAGCGTGGCCGGCAACTGCAATATCCCCAGCCGGTGCAGCAGACCCAGCGCGAACAACACCAGATACAGACGCAGCCCCGCGCCCCAGGCGACCGCCGCCGCGATGGCGGCCTGGGGGATCAGCTCGGCGCTCACGCCGGCGCCACCTCCCGACCCGATCTCACAAGGGCATGTCCTTGCGATCGGCCAGGCGCAGGCCGCCGCGCAGGATGCGATACAACACCCACAGACCGGCGCCCCAGATCAGCATGAGCGCGAACGGGATGCCGATCAGGGTGGCGGCCAGCAGCAGGGCCACGACCACCCACAGCAGGGCGAACCAGAAGGTGCGGATCTGCCAGCGGAAGTGCGACTCCAGGAACGTGCCGCGCACCTCCCCGCGCTTGAGGTAATTGAGGATCACGGCGATGATCGACGGCCAGCCGGTGAGAAAGGCCGTGACGATGAAGGCCGGGCTCAGCAGGCCGGTGAAGGCGCTGAAGGCGTGCAGGCCGTAGATCACATAGGTCAGGGTGACGAAGCCCTCGGTCGCGCGCGTCGTCGCCGGAAGTTTGATGTCGTCCATGACGCCATCCTAAACCCTAAGCCCGCGCTTGACCATGGGTCCGCCGGCACGGCGGGAAAAGCGCCGGGATCTGCTATATAGTAGAGCGTCATGGAACCCTTGGCCTGTCCCATCTGCGGCGCCGCATCCGAACCGCTCGACGTCGTCGACGTCAGCAAGTCGTGCGTGGAACCGTCAGGGACCTATCTCCCCTTGAGCGGAACACCGGTCTACTACTATCGCTGCGACACCTGCGGGCACTGCCACGCCCCGGAATTCCTGGGCTGGAGCCCCGAGGATTTCCGGCGGCGGGTCTACAACGAGGATTACATCCGCGTCGATCCGGACTACGTAGAAAAACGCCCCGCCGTCGCCGCCGCGGGCCTGCACCAGACCTTCGGCCACGTCGCCTCCTCACTCCGTCACCTGGATTACGGCAGCGGCAGTGGCGTGCTGAGCCGGATGCTGCGCGAGTCCGGCTGGAACTCCGACGCCTACGACCCCTACGCGAGCCCGGACGTCTCCTTCGAATCCCTGGGCCGGTACGAACTCGTCACCGCCTACGAGATCTTCGAGCACGTCGCCGACCCGCACCGCCTGATGGCGGACATCGCGGGCCTGCTGCGGGAAGACGGCGTGCTGATCCTCAGCACGCTGCTGTCCGACGGCGCCATCGCACCGCGGCAACGCCTCACCTGGTGGTACGCCTCGCCGCGCAACGGGCACATCAGCCTGTTCTCGAAGAAGAGCCTGACCGCCCTCGCCACCCGACACGGCTTCAACCTCGGTGGGTTCTCCCCCGCCCTGCACGTGATGTGGAAGACCGTCCCGGCCTGGGCCAGCGACTTCCTGCGCACCGGCTGAGGTCGCGCCGTGCGCGGCCGACCCGGTGTCGATGCCGGTACCGGTACCGGAGGATAAGGTTTCCTTCTTTCACCCGTGATTGATTGCGGGAGGGATTCTTGCCAGCCGTTTCGAAAAGCGGGGTCGCGTCGCGGGCCGGAACATCGATCCGTCATTGCCACGGAATCGGAGCCCGCCTCCCGTGCAGGCGGAGACGAAAACCCGGGGTCTCCGCCTTTCAACGAGCCAAAGTCACGGGATTCCTGCCGGCGCGGGGATGACGGGTGGACAATACGGCGTGCGCCGCGACCCCGCTTCTTCAGAACGGGTTACGAGCGCCTGTCTCACGATCAACCCGGGGTGAAGAAATGGACGTCATCCCCACGGCGGGGATCCGGTATTTCGATTTCTGACGGCCTGACATCACCGGATCCCCACCCCCATCTGTGCGGGGGCGGACCGTGAATCCGCGGGATGACCGCCCGGCGATTCAGCGGGGCGTGATCTTTCTCGATCTCGACACGGGCGCTAGGGACGCTTCGATTTGAACGGCTTGCGCGGCTTGGGCTTGCCGCCGCCCGGCTTCGCGGCGTGCGGCGCCGGCGGTTTCAGGCGCAGCTTGTCGCGCGGCTTCGCCTCCGGCGCGGCCGGCGCATCCGCGCCGAGCGCGCTGAGCTGCAACTGGCGTCCGCAGACCCAGACCTTGCGCAGATGCTTGAAGATGTCCTTCGGCATGCCCTCGGGCAGATCGACGGTGCTGTGGTCGTCGTGTATGGTCAGGCGGCCGATGTAACGGCTTTCGAGCCCGGCCTCGTTGGCGATGGCGCCGACGATGTGCTTGGGCTCCGCGCCGTGCGCGCGGCCGACCTCGAGGCGATAGCGCACGGTGCCCGGCTCGGCGCGGGCCTCGGCCTTGCCGGGGCGCTTGGCGCGCACGGCGGGATCGGCCAGCCGCGCATCCTCCGCGCGTGCGCGGCCGGACGGCTTCGGTTCCCGCGGCGTCGGCGCGCGCGCGGGCGCATCCTTCTCGCGCGATGCCGCTGTGCCGCCCGACTCGCGGCGCGGGGCGGCGGAGGCGGCCACCGGCGTCGGACGCGGTCTCTCCTGCCGCCGCTGGTCGCGGCCCGCATCGCCCTCCCGTTCCGGCACGGGGCGCCCGTGTCCGCTCGCGTCGGGCGTGGACTCGTCCCGGCGCGACCGGCCCGGCGCGGGCCGCCGGTCGGGACGCTGTCCGCCCCGTGCCGGCGCAACCGGCTGCGCGCGCGGCGGCGGTGCCTGCCGCGCCGGCGCCTCCTCCGGCAGGTCCTCCAGCAAGGGGCGTTCGCGCTGCACCAGAAACGCCAGTGCGGCGGCGATCTCGGCCAGCCCGATGTTGCGCTCGCCCTGGTAGGCCTCGACCAGTTCCTCGAAGAAGCCCAGCTCCTGTCCCTCGATCGCGTCGGTGATCGACTGCTTGAACTGCTCGATGCGCCGGCCGGCGATGTCGGCGCGCGTCGGCAACTGCATCGGCGCGATCTTCTGCCCGGTGGCGCGCTCGATGGCCGCCAGCATACGCCGCTCGCGCGGCGCGACGAACAGGATCGCCTCGCCCTTGCGCCCGGCGCGCCCGGTGCGGCCGATACGGTGCACATAGGCCTCGGTGTCGTACGGGATGTCGTAGTTGACCACGTGGCTGATGCGTTCCACGTCCAGCCCGCGCGCGGCGACGTCGGTCGCCACCACGATGTCGAGCGCGCCGCCCTTCAGGCGCTCGACGGTCTTCTCGCGCAGCGCCTGGTTCATGTCGCCGTTGAGGGCGGAGCAGGCGTAACCGCGCGCCTCCAGCTTCTCCGCCAGTTCCTCAGTCGCGACCTTGGTGCGCACGAAGATCAGCAGCCCGTTGAAATCCTCCACCTCCAGAATGCGCGTCAGCGCGTCCAGCTTGTGGGTGCCGCTCACCTGCCAGTAACGCTGGCGGATCGTCTTCACCGTCGAGGTCTTCGCCTCGATGCGCACCTCGACCGGGTCGTGCAGGTGCGTCCGCGCGACGCGGCGGATCGGTTCCGGCATGGTGGCCGAGAACAGCGCGACCTGGCGCCCCTCGGGCGCACGGCGCAGGATCTCCTCCACGTCGTCGATGAAACCCATGCGCAGCATCTCGTCGGCCTCGTCCAGCACCACCGCCGCGAGATGGTCCAGCACCAGCGTGGCGCGACGCAGATGGTCCTGCACGCGCCCCGGCGTGCCGACCACGACGTGCACCCCGCGCTCGAGCTGACGCAACTGCGTACCCATGCCCTGGCCGCCGTACACCGGCAGCACGTGGAAACCGGGCAGGTGGCGCGCGTAGGCCTGCATCGCCTCCGCCACCTGGATCGCCAGTTCGCGCGTCGGGGTCAGCACCAGGAGCTGCGGCCGGCGCCGCGCGAGGTCGAGGCGGCTCAGCAGCGGCAACGCAAAGGCCGCGGTCTTGCCGGTGCCGGTCTGGGCGACGCCGAGCAGGTCGCGCCCCTCGAGCAGCGGCGGGATAGTCCGCGCCTGGATCGGCGACGGGGTCTCGTAGCCGACCTCGGCGACGGCCTTGAGGATCGGCGCGGCGAGCGCCAGATCGGAAAAACGCGTGATCACTTCTTCGGTCATGGAATGGCCTGCAGTCGGACGGGCCGCGGATGCGGAAATGGATTGGGCGCCATTGTACCAGATCCACCCCGCCCCATGTCCCCGAAACCCGGGACAGATTTATTTTCCCCAACCGCCAATCCAATGGCGTCGGGGACAGATCTATTTATTCCTGAAATCCGGGACAGATTTATTTATTGCCCCGGATGCATACTATCCCGGCGCCACCGCACGCATCATGCCCTCGATCGCCCGTTCCGCCGACGCGCTCAGCGTCTCCGCCGGCGCCTTCCGCTCCCGCCGCAGATGATGTTCGACCAGGATCGCGCGCAGGTACTGCCGGCTATGCTCGGGATGCGTATTCATGTCGCTCATCAGGTAATGGAAGCGCTCGGTAAACTCCGATTCCTCCAGACAGGACGCGAACACGCCACGTTCCAGGGCCACCTCCAGTCGCGCGAAGAACGCGCGTTGTCCAGCGTGCAGATCCGGACAGGAAAAGAACTTCCACGCATGCTCCAGATCGTGCACGAAAAACGCGAAGGCGTCGGCCTTGTGCAGTACCGGCCTGCACAGACACGCCCGGGCGGTGAGCGCCGTGACGGGACGCAGCCCCATGGCCTGGAGGCGCAGGACCTCGCGCGGCGGGGGGATATCCCCGCGCAGGACGAGCGGCCAGGCGCCGCGCAGCCACCGTGCCAGCACGAGCGGAACGTTGCCCGCCACACCGCGGAACTGATAGCGTTCGAGCACCGCGATCAGCTCCGCGCACAGCCCGTTACCCATCGGTCGTTCCAGCAGCGCGAGACACGCCGCCACATCGGGTCGCACATCGGTGCGCGAACGGCGTGCCGCAAACCCCACCCCGTGGCGTACGATCTGCCATGTCAGGAAATACGCCGCGGCGAACACCGGCGCCCCGACCTCCCCCGCCCGCTGCCGCCCCACCAGACGTGCGAAATCCGGGACAGATTTATTTTCCTCAACCGTCAATCCAATGACGTCGGGGACAGATTTATTTTTCACCTGATTTTTATTCGCATGGAAAATAAATCTGTCCCCAATATTACTTTTTGATTAATTCCACACCACAGCTACGTCTTCAGTGCCCGTATGCCATCGCCGTGCAGATCCGTGGTAAAGCCGGCCTTTCGCAGGCGCTTCGCCACCTCCTGAGGCACGTCGCGCCCGGTGGTCAATCTGTTCGGCGAACCGGTGTAATGGAACAGCCGGCCATTACGTTTTATCACCCGCGCCAACTGGTCGTAGAACCTCTGCGAGTAGAGATCGCCGGCAATGCCGAAGCGTGGCGGATCATGCAGGATGGCGTCAAAAGCGGCGTCGGCCAGTGCCGTGATCCGCTCGAGGATATCGCCGTGCTCGAGCCTCAAGGCCTCATCTGCTACGGGCGACCAGGGATTAAGGGTACGCAGCCAGAGGACTTCAGGATTTTTCTCGAAGGAAAGCACCCGTTCCGCACCACTCCGCACACAGCAGGCGGCGAAGTAACCGAGCCCGCCGCAGGTATCCAGAATGACCTTGCCGCGCGGCTCTATCCACGCCACCTTGCGTTCGGCGTCCTCATAGGGCGAAAGCCGCGCCGTGGGCAGCATCTTGATGCCGTCGATCTCGAAGGTCGGCGCCCCCCATTCCGTTGGGACCAGCTTGATCAGGGCGTCGGTATAGCGTGTCACAGGCGCGAAGGCGGCGCCATCCCAGTAATAGATGGTGCGCTCCTTGCACTGATCGAGATAGGGATAACGCCGACCTTCCCACTGCCAATCCCCGGAATCGATCCCAACGCTCACGACCGTACGACCGAGATCGAGGGAACATTCGACAGTGGCCGCGCCCGCCCGAGCCGCCTCGATCAACTGATTGCGTTCCTTAAGTGTGAGCAACGGCCCCATCAGGCTCCTCAGCGATACACCGGCATTCATCACGACTCTAATCCGGGACAGATTTATTTTCCTGCCTCTTGGGAACAGATCTGAAATCTATGACTATTTCTCGATAATGGGAAAAATAAATCTGTCCCCAATATTACTTTCCTACTACATCTATCCGCTCTATAGTAGCAGGCCTGTCTGGCCATCGGGATTGGAATTCGCCGGCATGACACGACCCTTCTCGCGAAAAACGCCTCGCAATCCCACCCCCGGGGTCAGTCTGGCGCGGGCACTATCCAAGCTCGGCATCGCCTCGCGCACGGAAGCGGCCACACTGATCGAGGCGGGACGCATCACGGTCAATGGACACTCCGTGCATAATCCGGCACGGCGTATCGACATGGAACGGGACACACTGATGCTCGATGGCCGGCATTTGTCGGTACAGCCGCGGCGCTATATCGCGCTCAACAAACCGCATGGCCTGATCACTACCGCGCGCGATGAGCGGGACCGACCCACGGTCTATCAATGCCTGAACGATGCCGATCGCCGCCTTTCGCCGGTCGGCCGACTCGACAAGGCAAGCGAGGGTCTGCTCCTGTTCACCAACGATACCCACTGGGCGCACGCGATCCTCGACCCGGCACGCCATCTTCCCAAGATCTATCATGTGCAGATCGATCGCGTGCCGGTGGATGAGGAGATCGCGCGCCTGCATGCGGGCATCGAACTCGAACCGGGGCTCACCACCCGCCCGGCGCAGGTGGAAATCGTGCGCAGCGGCGGCAAGACCTGCTGGCTGGAGATCACTCTGCACGAGGGGTTGAATCGCCAGATCCGGCGCATGATCGAGGCCATCGATGCGCACGTACTGCGCCTGGTCCGCATCCGCATCGGCCCGATCGAACTCGGCGATCTCGCCAAAGGCGCCTCCCGCCCCCTCACCCCGACCGAACTCATCGCACTTCGGGACGCGCTCCACTAAAAATGGGGACAGATTTATTTTCCCTCACCGCCAATCCAATGACGTCGGGGACAGATTTATTTTTTCCATACACCAGGTTCCGGACGAATGGACATAGATTCAAATTGCCCAAAATAAGACAAAACAGGGAAACAGGAAAAATAAATCTGTCCCCGACGCCATGCTTCTGACACAGGAGACTACGATGGGTCTACGTCACCTCGGTTCGTATCGGCCGGCCGGGCGCACGCGTACCGATACGCCGCCCCAGGATCTCCTCCGCCTTGGCGAGAAACGCCGCCGCACCGGTTAGCTGGTTGCGCCGCACCGCCGTACGAATAAGCGCCCACTCGTCATGGGGAATGGCGGCGCGCAGAAACTGCCAGTAATTTACCCGGCGCTGCTGAACCGAGACGCCGAGGGCGAGATAACACGGGTCGTCATCCAGCCAGGGGCAGGGCTCCACACCCAATCGATGGCGGCAACTCGACCAAGCGTAATCCTCCGGCGCCGCCACGATGCGTGCGCGCACCGGATTCAGTTCGATATAGCGAAGACAGGCGAGCAGATAGGACTCCGTGTCGACGGGGCTCGATTTGTAGCGGCTTTCCCACAGCGTGCCGGTACGCTGATAGATATGATTGAAATAGCGTGTCTGACGGCCGGCGAGCCGTTTCATCAACCGCCCGATGGCCGACGCGTCCTCCCCGGGCCCCAGCAGCAGGTGAACATGGTTACTCATCAGGCACCAGGCGTAGACCTTCACGCCGAAGGTACGTTTGAACTCCGCCAGCGCCTCGAGGTAGCGCTCATAGTCGCGCCGCGCGGTGAAGATCACCCGGCGATTATGTCCGCGCTGGACGATGTGATGGGGACAATTCGGCAACACAACCCTGCCCGTCCGTGGCATAGCGCATCTCCTTGCCATCCTTGGCGACGTGAGATGCATCGAGCGTAACCGATCTACCGCGAGAAATAAATCCGCCCCCCCTCACAGGGACGGACTTATCGTCAGGGCATGCCTACAGGCGCTTGCCGGCGAGCGTCGGGATCTTGTCGGTACGGGTCTCGATCTTGAGGTAACTGAGCAGGCGCACGCAGCCTTCACAATGCAGCATCTCGTGTATCGCGGCGACCGCCGCGAGGATGTCCGCCAACTCTCCCTCGATATTGGTGCCGGAGGCATGCGGCTCCAGTATGAAATCATAGCGTTTCAGCACCGCCATCACTCGAGTGATCTCCTCCCGCACGGAGACACCCCGCCCGATCGGCACGACCTGCAACTCCGCCGCCGCCCTCATGGATACCTCCTGATCATTGAATAATTGGGGACAGATTTATTTTTATTTAATTCGGGGACGGATTTGAAATCCGTCTCCAGACCCCAATCCTCCTACTAAAGTAGTAAAAATAAATCTGTCCCCGATAGTAGGTCGATAGTACGTGGGTCGTAGTCGATGGGTATTAGTCGCTGCCGCCGGACAGCGCAGCCACCAGGGCGAGGTCGCCCGGGTGTACGGAATCGGGCTTGAACGTCTTCGCGGCGGCCAGCATGCGCGTGAGGCCGGCGGCGAGGGTCATCGGCGGCGTGTCGTCGCCCTTCTTCGCGCGGTGGAAACGCACCGGATTGAGACGCGCGACCACATAGGCGCGCAGATACGGCGACTTGAACCCGCGCGCCTGCAGGCGCGTGATGATACGCTTCACCGCGGCGTCGATCTCGATCAGGCGCGCCGCGACGCCCTCGCGCTGGCGCAGGCTCACCGGCAGCGTCCGGTCGCTGAAACGATCGAGCTTCTTCAGAAAGGGGCTGTAGGCGCCTCCCGCGAAACGCGGCTGTTGTTCGTAGACGATGCCGAGCGTGAGCAGCTCGGCGGCCTCGAATTCGGCCCGATAGTCGGATTCCTTCGAACGCGGCCGGCGCCCCGCGAGATTGCGCGCCATGCGGATCACCTCCAGGCTGCGGTCCTTGAGGTTGTGCGCCTTCTCGGTATTGAGCGCGAGGATACGGAACGCCAGATCCTCGTCGGGCGAGACCAGCGCGGTGATCTGGCGCAGCCCGAGCACCTTGGCCGCCGCCAGCCGGTGGCGCCCGTTCGGCGTCCACAGGCGGCCATCCTGCCCGCGCACGACGATGATCGGGTCCAGGAAAGACGCCGCCTCCTCGATCTTGGCCGCCAGGCGCCTGGTATGCGTCGGCGACAGATCGCGCTGGAACGGTGTCGGCTGCACCGCGGCGATGGGCAGGGTCGCGAGCAGCAGCGGCCGCCCCGACAGCGGTTCGCGATACGCGCCGATCGCCGCGCCGCCGGCCTCCGCCACCTCCGCCGAGAGCGGGGCCACCTCCGGCGCCTCCGCGCCCAGCACGATGTCGTCGACCCGCAGACCGCGCTTGTCCCTGCTCGGCGCGAGCCGCTTGCGCGCCGGGGACCGGGTCCCCTTCCGCGTTTTCATGCGCCGTTCGGAAACGGGCCGGAGACGGCCCCACGGGCGGGATCATTCATCCAGAAGCTGCACCTCCGCCTCGCCCGTCGCCGCGTCGATATCGAAGCGGACCACGCAGTATTCGTTGTTTTCGTTGACGGGCGTGGGATCGTCGGCGCAGGCGCAGCCGGTCAGGATCGAGCGGTAAAAGATCCCGACCTTGGCCTGGATGACGCCGGGCGCACCCGAGGCATTGATCACCATCGCATCGAGCGTCCCCTCCAGCACGTGACTGCCGACGGACAGCGCCTGATACAAAGGCAACTGGGCGTAATCCAGCCCTTCGACTTCGTGCTTGAGCGTATCGTTGAAGCCCGGGGTACCCCAGGCGCGCAGGGCGCTCGTCAGTTGTATCGTCATGGCTCACCCAAGGCAACGGGAAACGATGGATACCGCTCGGGGCGGACCCCGGTCCCGCTATTCTGGCAGACTTTGCCGTGCGGGGAAAACGGGGCCTGCCCTCAATACCCGCCTGCGGTATAATCGCGGCTCCATCCCGGGGGAACGACGATGACACCTGGCAGACGCGGTTGGACGATCACGCTCCTGATGGCCGTGGCCCTGGCGGCCTGCGGCAGCGATGCCTCGCGGGCGGCCTGGCTGCACGGCACCTGGACGCTCGCGTTCAACCCCGCCCACGACAGCGAGGATGTGCTGACCTTTCGCCCGGACGGCAAGATCGAGATCCGTACCGCCGACGCCCGCCGTATCGACGGGATCTACCACCTGGAGGACCGCGCCCTGCTCCTGCGGCTGGAGGGGCGCAACGGCACCATCGACGCCCAGTTCGAGGTCTCGCCCGATCATACCCGCCTGACCTATCCCTCCGGCGCGTATTACACGAAACAAGACGCCCCCTGATCGCGGATGGCCCAATCGGGGACAGATCTATTTAACGCCCCGGCGTCAATCCAATGACGTCGGGGACAGATTTATTTATTCCGTCCATACCCTCTTCATGAGCAGAGCAGATTCGAAGGCTCTTCCTTCCCCGGACGATCACACCCGCCCATCCACCTTGTACCGTTCCCGTCTCCCCCCGAAGGCCGACCGCCATGGATATCCGGGTCGTTGAACGAGACTGGGCGGCACGCGGCTTCAGTTGTGACACCTGGACCGACCCACCGGGACAGACCTGGCGCGATTACACCCACGACACCGACGAGTTGCTCATGCTGATCGACGGCGAGATCGAGATCCACCTCGGGGGAAAGGCCCTGTACCCCACCATCGGTGAAGAGATCTTCATCCCCGCCCATGCACCGCACACCGTCATCAACACCGGGGCCACCACCAACCGCTGGCTCTATGGTTATCAACAAATCGGGGACAGATTTATTTTTCCATGCAAGAAAGGGGGGCGGGCTTAAAACCCGCCTCCTGATGAGACCGCGTACCAGAAAAATAAATCTGTCCCCGACGTCATTGGATTGACGTCGGGGCGTTAAATAAATCTGTCCCCAATTATTTCTTGGGCTTGTCTTTCAGGAGCGACGGGAGGTCGGCGAAGGGGTTGAAGGTGGCGCCGGAGGGTTTTGCGCCGCCGGGGCTGGGCGTGCCTCCCCGTTGCGCCTCGAGCCGGCGCTGGTGCTCGTTGTCGTGGCAGTACAGACACAGCAGTTCCCAGTTGCTGCCGTCCGGTGGGTTGTTGTCGTGGTCATGGTCGCGGTGATGCACCGTCAGCTCGCGCAGATTGCGCGGATCGAACGCGCGCCCGCAGCGGCCGCAGACGTGGGGATACATCTTCAGCGCCTGCTCGCGATAGCCCTGCTCGCGCTGCTCCCGCGCGCGCCGGGCCTCGCCTACCAGTCTGTCCAGCCTGTCGTCGGACCGTGCCATGCGGCGCTCCCGGAATAACGGCCTGCCCCGATTTTCGACGACTTCCTCCGCGTGCGCAACCGGATCCTTTCCCCCGCGCCCGGCGTGTCCCGAGCACAGGGGATCGCCCCCTAATGAATCCGGGAAATGAATCCGGGAGATGAAGGAATTACAATATCCCCCGACGCCCCCTTTCGAACTCCGGCACTCCAGACCATGCTCGCACGATTCCTCGACGCCCTGCCCGCCACGCCACGCCGCCAGTTGGAGATCCTGATCGCGGCCGGCCGGAACTGGGCCTCCGCCCAGGCCGCCTCTCACGCCGCCGCGCTGAGTTTCTACACGTTGTTTTCGATGGCCCCGATCACGATCGTAGTCGTGACGATGGTCGGCCTCGTGCTCGGGGAGCATGCCGCCCATGGCGAACTGACGACGCAACTCCAGGAGGTGCTGGGACCCGAGGCCGCCAGGGCGGTCGAGACGGCGGTGCTCAATTCGCGGATCGAGCACAGCGGCCTCTGGCCGACCCTGCTCGGCGCCGGCGCGATCGCCGTCGGGGCGACGACCGTCTTCGCCAAGATGCAATACGCATTGAACGCGATCTGGGGGGTTGCGCCGCGACCCTCGCGCAATAGCCTGTGGCTGTTCATCAAGACCCGCCTGCTGTCGCTGACGATCGTGCTGGCGATCGGTTTCATCCTGCTGGTCTCCCTGCTGCTGAGCATCTCGGTGCAGGTGGCCGCGACCTTCGCCTCGCAATGGCTGCCGATACCCGCCGCGATCATGACGCTGCTGGAGATCGGCGTCTCGCTCGCGGTCATCACACTGCTGTTCGCGGCGATCTTCAAGATCCTGCCCGATGTCGTCCTGTCCTGGCGCGACGTGCTGCCGGGCGCCTTCGTCACCGCGTTGCTGTTCACGGCCGGCCGCTACCTGATCGCGCTGTATCTGGCGCATTCCGCCACCGCCTCCACCTACGGCGCGGCCGGCTCGCTGGTGCTGTTGCTGCTGTGGGTCTATTACTCCTCGCTGATCCTGTTCTACGGCGCCGCCCTCACCCGCGCCCACGTCGAGGCGCGCGGCTTGGCGATCCGTCCGCGCAACACCGCCGTCATCGTCCATCGTCAACTGATCGAAGAATAGGCCGGGGAACGGGTTTTCTTATGTTTTCTACCACGGCCCGAACCCGATCGGCCGCGTCTTCTTCGGCTCCGGCGGCGTCATCCGCGCGCGGATGGCATCGAAGACGACCTTGAATTGCGCGTCGTATTTCCATTCCAGGGCGACGAGCTTTCGGGAGAGCGCCTCGTTCGAGGCCCTCCATTGCCGCAGACGGACGAAGGCGCGCATGATTTCGAATTGACCTGTGCCGCCCGCGGGCGGCGCAGCACGCTGGACAGCATGGCGACGCCCTGTTCGGTAAAGGCATACGGCAAATAGCGACGACCTCCCCAACTTGAGACCACAACCTATGACCTCAAGTTTATAACTTCATGATTAGTCAACTGAAATTCAAAATCACCCGGGAACCTATCCAGATTCCTCTTCACCGCCTGGAGCAGCGCCTTACTTTCTGCACCATAGAGAGATGAGAGAGATGCCAACTCCACATCGAGCATCGCCCTCTGTCCGCGTAACCATAGAATCGATCTGGTGACCTGATCCACTGCAACCATCGTATTTTCAGACCGCTGTTTTTTGCTTGCCATCCCTGGTCTCTTTTTTCATTCATCCAGAAATGCGTTGGGCCTCATTCCATTCAGCCCAGCCTGCGGACTCATTCTCCTGTTACCTTCCGTTTCTATTTCTTGAACAATTCCTCCAGTCTCTTCCGCGCCAGATCCTCGGGGTTGCCGTTTTCCGATGGCGCGGACGCCACAGCTTCCCCGCCGAACAACGCCTCCAGCCCACGGCGAGACGCCTCGGCCTTGCTCGACGGCGCGGCAAAGGCGTTCGGCCGCATCTGGAAATAGCCGCAGAAATTGGCGCGCTGCTTGTCGGCCACCGCGTCCGCCACGGGCTCACGGCACTGTTGCGCGGTGACCGGGTCGAAATACACGCACATCCGGCACACGTGCAACTCCGCCCGGCAGGACGGGCACTCGGCGAGGCGCGCGAGCGGCAACGACAGATCCTGCTGGACCGCCCCGCATTTCCAGCAGACACAGGTCTCCGGCATATACCTCTCCCGTAAAATGGGGACAGATTTATTTGATCCTGCGTAGGGTTCGGGGACGGATTTCAAATCCGTCCCCGAATTCCAGATTGGGCTCCAGGATTAAATAAATCTGTCCCCGCACTAGGGGACAGACTTCAAGTCTGTCCCCAACCCGGGGTCTGTCCCCGGCCCGGTCATGTTCGCCATCCGCAGCGTCAGCACGGCGTCGATGCCGGGGCGGGCCGTGTTCCGGACGGGGATCTCGCACTGCCATCCGCCGTCCCGGGCCACGGTCCCGGCCACGCGGCCGGCGCGGTTGGCGCCGTTCTCGTTGTCCCAGCCGTACTTGACGCGGGCCGCGCCGTCCGCGTCCCGATCGACGAGGAGATTCAGCTTGTCGCGGAACAGATACGCCCCGTCGTAGTGATCGTCGAAGAAATGGTCGTCCCCGACGACGTACTCGGGCACCAGCACGCGCAGATCGACCGAGAGGCCCATGTAGCGGCTGTTCTTCTGGATCAGTGCGCGGGAGAGGAAAGTGCTGAACAGCGTCAGGCCCCTGCCCTGCTCCACCACCTCGTCGTATTTCGCGAACACGGCCGACCCCTCGTCCAGCGTGCGCCGGTGCAGGTCCCAGCGGAAATCCCGCACGCGCACGATCACCTCCACGTGATAGGACGCCCGCACCGGCCTGCCCTTCCGCTTCGCCGTCTCGATCTTCGGCGGCAGCCTGAAATCCCGGACGTGCAGGACGCCGTACACCGCCATGTCCCCGAAGAAAAACCGCCGCAGGTTCTGATAGCCCTCCTCGGAATTCACGATTCCGAAATGGCCGGAATGGGCGCGGTGCACGAAGGCGCGCGGACCGCCCTTCACATAGGCGTTCCGGATCCGCACCAGGCCGTCGCTCATCGGCCCCACCGCCAGGCGCGACAGGCCATGGGCCGCGGTGTAATCGCGCTCGTTGGTCCCGACCAGCGAGAAGAAACGGCCAGGGTCGAATTTCCCGTCGAGGCTGTGCACCGGTTCGCCGGGCGCGATCCGCAGGTACTCGCGCATGCGCGCCTCGTTGAAACTCCCGCTGTCGTTGATCTGCACGAAGCGCGGCACGTTGCCGAGCAGGCGCACGTCGATGCCGCCATGCGGCGTGGCATAGGTGAAGACCTTCTCCACCGCGACCGGGTCGGGCTCGCCGGCGCGGGTGTTCTGCAGCCAGCCACGCACCACCAGCCCGCCCATGGAATGCGCCACCAGGTAGACGCGGAACTCCCGGCGCGCCTCTTCATCAGCGCCGCAGATGCGCGCGCGCACATCGCGCAGGAAACCGCCCAGGCCCTCGGCGAAGACCTCGAGCTCCGGTCGCCGCCCGTCGCCCAGGTCGCGCGAGGCCTGTTCGTAATAGCGATACACCCAGACCGTCTTCCACGGGACGGGCGGGTCGCCGCTCAGCTCCACGCCCTCGGAGAAGGCGTCCGTATAGCCGTAGTCCTTCATCAGGCGGATGAGCGGCGACTCGAAGATATGGCGCTGGATGTCGCCGGTCCAGCGCTGGCGCAGCTTGGTGCTGCCGAGGTTGAAGCCCATGTAGGGATCGGCGACCGTATCCTCGATCTCGCCCCGGGTCATGGCGTAGCCGCGCACGTAGACGATCGGATAAAAGGGATGATGGGACATCACGGCCCCCTTCGTCATGGAAAAACCCGGGACAGATGTATTTTATACAGGCCCGCCCCCGCACGGAGACAGATTCTCACACGGGGACAGATTTTCAAATCCGTCCCCGCTCCGGAATCCGCCTCCATGCCGGAAGCTCACCCCCCATCGCCATTTCCCGGCGACTCCTCCCACGGCCCGAACCCGATCGGCCGTTTCTTCTTCGGTGCCGGCGGCGTCATCAGTGCGCGGATGGCGTCGAAAACGACCTTGAACTGTGCATCGTATTTCCGTTCCAGGGCGACAAGTTTTCGGGCCAGGGTCTCGTGAGAGGCAAACAGTTGCCGCAGATGGACGAAGGCGCGCACGACAAACACGCTCATATCCACTGCCCGCTTCGAGTTGAGCACCGACGCCGCCATGATTGCACCATGCTCCGTAAACACCATGGGCAAAGCAGGCGAATACTTGAGCCGACCGAGGTGGTCGCAATTTGCGACCACCTCGGCCTTCTCCTCGCTGGTCAACTGAAACATGAAATCCTCGGGAAATCGCGCCCGATTTCGCCTGACTTGCTCGTTCAGGCGCTTCGTGGGCACGCCGTAAAGCCCCGCCAGATCGGCGTCCAGTATCACCTTCTGCCCGCGGACCCGAAGAATCGCCTGCGCGATGCGCTCCACGGGTGCAATGGTTTCCCCTTCCTTCGTTTTCCCGGCTTCCATGCCGCGCCTCCTTGACCTCCGAACGTTCGTTCGCTAGCATAACCCTCATGTCGAATGACGCGCAATATCTCACCCGCCTGCAGGATTACTACGCCCGACATCAGGTGCTGCCCTCCTATGCCGGGATCGGCGAACTCATCGGCATGCGTTCGAAGGCCTCGGTGGCGAGCCTGGTGCTGCGCCTCAAGGGCGAGGGCTTCCTCGAGAGCGCACCCGGCCAGCGGCTGCGCCCCGGCGCGCGTTTCTTCGAGCGGGCCTTTGCCGAGAGCGTCCCGGCCGGCCTGCCGAGCCCGGCCGCGGACACCCGCCCGGACAACGTCACCATCGACAAATATCTGGTGAAGAATCCGTCGAACACGGTGCTGATCCGCGTCAAGGGCGACTCGATGATGGACGCCGGCATCCACTCGGACGACATCGTCGTGGTCGAGAAGCGCGGCAGCGCGAAGGTCGGCGAGATCGTCGTCGCCATCGTGGACAACGAATTCACCCTCAAGCGCCTCGGCCAGGAAAAGGGCCGCTACATCCTGAAGCCGGAAAACAAGGCCTACCCGGTCATCCGGCCGCAGGGCGCGCTGGAGATCTTCGGGGTTGTGGTGGGACAGTTCCGGAAGTACGCCTGAGCGTAGGCCCACCATCGGCAGTAAGGGGACAGACTTAAGTCTGTCCCCTTGTCCCCTTACCACAGGAATGGGGACAGATTTCAAATCTGTCCCCTTTTCAGGTTACTCCCCCACGTCCGTCAGCTCCTGCAGCCGCTTGCCGGCGAACTCGCCATCGCGGCCCTTGGGATCGGCGCCGACGGTCAACTCCAGGTAGCGGCGATAGGCCTCGTCGTCCGCGTCGCCGTGGGACACCAGCGCCTGGGCCAGGTAGGCCGCCGCCTTGTAACCCGGCGCCATGCCGTCGAAATCGGGATGGGCGAGGATCTTCTGCAACAGATCCTTGCCCTGCTGGTAGCGATTGAAGAAGGCTGGCAGATGGATATAGGTATTCGCCGCCACCAGCATCGTGTCGAGAGTGTGCACCGACCCCGGGTCCGGCTTCGCCATCTGCGCGTCCAGCGCGCGGTCGAGCACGCCCAGCCCCTCCTCGGTGATGCGCCCCTTCTCGATGTTGTTGGGGGCGTCGCGCCCCTGCAGGGTCATCGCCGCGCCGAGATACGCCTGGAACACCGGCTCCCCCGCATGCGCCCGGCTCAGGGTCTTGAAACGCTGCACCGCGTCGCGCACCGCGCGCTTGTCCCCGTCCACCCCGCGCAGAAAGACCGTCCGCGCCTCCGTGAGCCCCGGGTCCTCCCCGCTATCCGCCTGCGCGGGCCAGACCATCACCAGCAACAGGAGAAAAACCATCCGCCGCAAAACCATCTGAAAACCTCCACGTAGTGATCCGCCCCGTTCACGACTATAGCCCTCGCGCCGCGCGCCCACAATACGGCCAAATTCGGGGACAGATTTATAAATCTGTCCCCTGCGCGCCGCCGGTGGCGATGGGGACGGACTTCCAGTCCGTCCCCGGGGCCGTGGATCGTAACTCGGATACACGTACAAAGCGCCGAAATCCGGGAGGACGAAACAGGCACGCCCGGATTCCGCTACGCCCCATACAGGCTACGGAAACTACAGGGCTCGATTCGGGGACAGGTCTACAAATCTGTCCCCATCCGGCCCGATGCCATTACCCTACGCCTGCCACACCCCATACCCCGCCTCGCGCAGCCCGATGGCCAGCTCCACTTCCCTCTCGCGCGCGGCCTCGTAGGGCATGGGGTTATACACCTCATAGAGCTCCGGCATCAGCCGCAGCCCGTACTCCCGCACGAAGCGGTTCGACTGGATGCCGGCCTTGTGCTTGTCGAAGCGCACGTCGGGGTCGAGCCCGGTCATGCCGACGTAGACACAGGGCTTACCGTAATCGTAATCGGGGTTGGCCCGTTTGAATCTGGGCTCATAGAGCACGTCTTCCGAGAGCTCGATGACGTAGACGTGGTAGTGATAAGAACGGGGCATTCGAGCGGCTTCAAACGGATAAACTCATGAATTTAGAACGCGGGAATATCACCCCTCCCAGTACCTGGCCTTGCCCGGCACCACCCATCGCACCCCGCCGCGCGGGTCGGCGCAGTCGCCCTGGTAGCGTGGGATCAGGTGGATATGCAGATGCGGCACGGTCTGGCCGGCCGCCATGCCATCGTTGATGCCGATGTTGTAG
This sequence comes from Gammaproteobacteria bacterium, assembly GCA_020847075.1. Lineage (GTDB taxonomy): Bacteria > Pseudomonadota > Gammaproteobacteria > SZUA-140 > SZUA-140 > JADJWH01. Next base: position 13,798 of record JADLCS010000041.1, on the reverse strand, counting down.
CCGTTCGGAGAGAATTCTCGACCCAGGACTTGTCTTGCCGCATCCAATGCGATCATCATGGCCGACCGCTCAGCCTCCGTGGCATCAAAGAACGAGGCGATGTGGCGCCGGGGTATCACGAGGGTATGCCCCGGAGAGACCGGGTGAGCGTCACGAATCGCGAAACACAAATTACCCTGGTACTCGACCGACAAAGATTCGGTTTCGCAAAACGGGCAGCCTGATTTCATGGGGCAGGATCTCCGTCAGATCAACCTGTGGATTATCCGGAAACATGATTTTTCACGAATCTATGATGTCGCCCACTCCGCTGATAACAGCGCCGCCTGCTCCAGCACCGTCTGCGTCGCCTTCTCCTGTTTGTCCGGCGGATAGCCGTGTTTGCGCAGGATGCGCTTGACGATGACACGGAGCTGGGCGCGGACATTTTCACGGACGGTCCAGTCGATGGTGACGTTTTTCCTGACCATCTCCACCAGTTCACGGGCAATATTCACCAGTGTCGGCTCTCCCAGCACCTTGACGGCGCTGTCGTTGACTTCCAGCGCATCGTAGAAGGCCAGCTCGTCCTCAGTCAGTTTCAGATCCTCGCCGCGTGCATTGGCGGCGCGCATATCCCTGGCGAGCTGGATCAGCTCTTCAATCACCTGGGCGGTCTCGATGGCGCGGTTCTGGTAGCGGCGGATGGCCTGTTCCAGCAGCTCGGCGAAGGAGCGGGCCTGCACCACGTTGCGGCGCGAGCGGTTCCTGATCTCGCCCTTCAGCAGCTTCTGCAGCAGCTCCACGGCGAGGTTGCGCTGCGGCAGGCCGCGGACCTCGGCGAGAAATTCATCGGAGAGAATGGAGATATCCGGCTTTTTCAGTCCGGCGGCGGCGAAGATGTCGATCACCTCGTCGGAAACCACCGCCTTCGAGATGATCTGCCGGATGGCGTGTTCCATTTCCTCGTCGGTCTTGCGTTCGCCGGGCGTGCCCTTGGCCAGCACGGCGCGCACGGCCTGAAAGAAGCCTACGTCGTCACGGATCGCGAGCGCCGCCTCGTGCGGCACGGCGAGGGCAAAAGCCTTGGTCAAGTCGGTCACGGCTTGCAGCAGGCGATTCTTGCCGTCGTCCTGCGCGAGGATATGTTCCTGCGCTGCCGGCAGCAGCGACAGGCGTTCCTGCGGGGTGCCGCTGACCCACTTGGTCCAGTCAAAGCCGTGGAACAGCCCCAGGCAGACCTCGTACTTCTCCTGCATCAGGGCCACAGCCTCGGACTGGTCGATGGCCGTCTTGCCGGTGCCGCCGCTTTCGGTATAGGTAGCCAGCGCCTTCTTGAGTTCGTCGGCCAGCCCCAGGTAGTCCACGACCAGCCCGCCCGGCTTGTCCCTGAACACGCGGTTGACGCGCGCGATGGCCTGCATGAGGCCATGGCCGTGCATCGGCTTGTCCACGTACATGGTGTGCAGACTCGGTGCGTCGAAGCCGGTCAGCCACATGTCGCGCACGATGACGATCCGGAAGGGATCTTTCACATCGCGGAAGCGCAGCGCCATGTCCTCGCGGCGCTTCTTGTTGCGGATATGCGGCTGCCAGTCCAGCGGATCGGTGGCCGAGCCGGTCATGATGACCTTCATCGAACCCTGCTCGTCCGACTCATGGACCCAGTCCGGCCGCAGCCGGGCGATGGCGTTGTAGAGATCGACGCAGATGCGCCGACTCATGCACACCACCATGGCCTTGCCTTCCATACCGTCATCGAGCCGCCGTTCCCAGTGGTCCACGAGGTCGCGGGCGATAAGACTTATTCGATTCTCTGAACCGACAATCGCCTCCAACCTTGCCCATTTTGTGCGCAATTGCTCGCGCCGCTCGACCTCCTCGCCTTCGGTGATCTCCTCGAACTCGGGGTCGATCCTCGGGCGCTCGGCCGCCTTCAGTTCCAGCCTGGCCAACCGGCTTTCGTAATAGATGGGCACCGTGGCGCCATCCGTCACCGCCCGCTGGATGTCGTACACACTGATGTAGTCGCCGAACACGGCGCGGGTATTGGCGTCGGACTTCTCGATAGGCGTGCCGGTGAAACCGATGAACGAGGCGTTCGGCAGCGCATCGCGCATGTGGCGGGCGTAGCCGTCGATGAAGTCGTACTGGCTGCGGTGCGCCTCGTCGGCCATGACGACGATGTTGCGCCGATCGGACAACACCGGATGGCGGTCGCCTTTTTCCTCGGGGAAAAACTTCTGGATGGTGGTGAACACCACCCCGCCGGAGGCACGCTGCAGTTTCGCGTGCAAATCGGCACGATCCGCCGCCTGCTCCGGCTCGTAGCGCAGCAGGCCCCGGCAGCGGGAGAAGGTGCCGAACAACTGATCGTCCAGGTCATTACGGTCGGTAATGACGACGATGGTAGGATTCTCCATCGCCGGGTGCAGGATCACGCGCCCGGCGTAGAAGGCCATGGTCAGGCTCTTACCCGAGCCCTGCGTATGCCACACCACGCCCACGCGCCGGTCACCCTTCTCACCCCCGACCTGCCCTTCCGCGTAAAACCTGCCCGACGAGTCACCCATCCAATCACGACCCGAGGCACGCAGCGTCTCCTCCACCGCCACGTTTACGGCGTGGAACTGGTGGTAACCCGCCATCTTTTTGATGGTCCTGCCGCCGCCGTCGTCCTCGAACACGATGAAGTAGCGCAGCAGGTCGAGAAACCGCCGTTGCTCGAACACGCCTTCCAGCACCACCTGCAGCTCGGTGAGCTTCGAGGGTGCGTCCCCTTGTCCAGTGATCGTCCGCCACGGCTTGAACCACTCCTTGCCCGCCCCGACCGCGCCGATGCGCGCCTCCATGCCGTCCGACACGACCAGGGCGGCGTTGGTGGCGAACAGCGCGGGGATCTGGGCCTGGTAGGTCTGGAACTGCTGCCACGCGCTCCAGACGGTGGCGTTTTCGTCGGCGGGGTTCTTGAGCTCGATCACCGCCAGCGGCAGGCCGTTGACGAACAGCACCACGTCCGGCCGGCGCGTGTGCTGCCCCTCGGCCACAGTGAACTGATTGACAGCCAGCCAGTCGTTGCCGTCGGGATTGTCGAAGTCGATCACACGCGCCTGCGCACCGGCAATCGAGCCATCCTTGCGGCGATACTCGACGGTCACGCCGTCCACCAGTCTCTGGTGCACGATACGGTTGCGCTCCAGCAGCGAAGGCGCTTCGGCGCGGGTCAACTTGCGGAAGGCATCATCCAACGCTTCGGCCGGCAGACCGGGATTGAAGCGCGCCAGCGCCTGGCGCAGCCGGCCCTCCAGCACCACGTCGCGACACGCCGGGTCGCCACGCTCGGCGGCTGGCTCGCCAGCAGCGATATCGGGGCCATGCAGCACGGCATAGCCGAGCGATTCCAGCCAACCGAGCGCAGCATCTTCGACCACCGATTCGGAGAAGTTGCTCACGCTCGGCGTTCCACCAGCAGATTCATGATTAACCGGATCATCAGATCCTTTCCGGTCGGGGCGCTCTCGGCGATGAGCAGCGCGAGCGCCGTCAATGCCGACGGGTTCAGGGCATGCGCGATGTCTTCCTGTCTCAGGTAGAGCATGAACAGGAAGGAGCCGATGCGCTTGTTGCCGTCGGAGAACGGATGATCCTTGATGACGAGATACAGCAGGTTGGCCGCTTTCTCTTCACACGAACGATACAGCGCCTCGCCGAACATCGTCTGCTCGATACTGGCGAGAATCCCCTCCAGGGCAGGACTGCGCAGGTTGCCGAACAGTTCCGTGGCCTCCCGCCGCGCCATCAGCTCGCGCTTGAAATCGGCAATGGCGGCGGTAGCTCTGGCATAATCCAACACACCTTTGGACGGTCGCACGCCGGGCGGCGGCGCCAGCCGGTGCTCGTCATATTCCAGCAGCAGGCGCCAGGTATCGGCGTAGCCGGTGATCAGTTCCAGCACCGCCCGTCCGGTGTCATCCACCAGGGCCTGGTTCTGAAGGGTACGGGCCAGCAGATCCAGCGTCTGCCGGGCCTCCAGAAGCCCGCGCTCGGCCAGCCGGGTCTGGTTGAAGGTATAGCCCCGCACCAGATGATCACGCAGCACACGGGTGGCCCACTGGCGGAAACGCACACCGCGACGGGAATTGACCCGGTAGCCGACGGAAATAATGGCGTCGAGGTTATAGTGCTTCAGGCTGCGCCTCACCTGCCGCTTGCCCTCGGCTTGAACTACTAAGAAATCCTTAATAGTTGCCGCCTCCTCCAATTCCCCGTCGCCAAAGACATTTTTCAGGTGCATCAGCACGTTTTCGGGCGTGGTCTCAAAAAGCTCCGACATCTGCCGCTGCGTCAACCAAACGGTGTCCTGCTCCAGCCGCACGTCCACCCGGGCCGAACCGTCGGCCGCCTCGTACACCAGCACCTCGCCGCCGGGATTACCGTTCGGCGGACTCACGGCCCCACCCAATGGCTCACCGGCCGCATCAGAAACTCCTCCACCGGAATGCCATCGCCACCAACCAGCAGCTTGCGCTGCGGCTTGAAGGCCGTCGCGAAGGATTCCATGCCAGGCAAGGTATCGGTGGCGCGGCCGCTCTTCACCTCGATGGCGGTCAGCCGGCGGCCGGCGCGCACAACGAAATCCACTTCGCGATTGCGGTCGCGCCAGTAAAACAGTTCGCATTCACCGGCCATCGCGGCATTGGCGAGATGCGCCCCCACCGCGGATTCCGTCAGCCTGCCCCAATACTCACGGTCGGCGCGCGCCTCATCGAAGGTGTAGCCGCCCAAGGCCGAGAACAGCGCAGTATCGAGCACCTGCAATTTCGGGCTCGATGCACGACTGCGCACCACCGCGCCCGCGAACTTGGGCAGCCCGGCCAGCATGCCCGCGCCCGCCAGCAGATCGAGGTAATGCGCGAGCGTGGTCGTATTGCCCGCGTCCTGAAGCTGGCCGACCATCTTGGTGTACGACAGGATCTGTCCCGAGTAGCGGCACCCCAGTTCGAACAGCCGCCGCAGCAGCGCCGGCTTGTCCACACGGCTGAGCAGCAACACGTCGCGGGCGAGCGTGGTCTCGATCAGCGCATCGCGCACGTAACGCACCCAGCGCTCATGATCCGCCGCGAGCGCCGCCGCGCCGGGATAGCCGCCGTAGAAAATGCTCTTCTCCACCGGCCAGCCGAACGCCTGCTGCATCTCCAGCGCCGACCAGTGCGGCAGGTGCAACACCTCGAAGCGCCCGGCCAGACTCTCGGACAGGCCGCGCTGAATCAGCAGCGGCGCCGAACCCAGCAACACCACCTTGATGGGCCGCCGCTTGCGGGTGTCCTCATCCCACAGCCGTTTCACCGTCTCCGACCAGCCGCCGATCTTCTGCACCTCGTCGAGCACGAGTACGGCATCGGCCGCCATCAGCCGCGCCGCCTCCCACTGCTGGGCGATCCATTCGGCGCCGCGCAGGGTCGGCTCGTCGGCGCTCGCGAACTGCACCGGCAACTTCGCCTGCTCGACCACCTGCTGCACCAGCGTGGTCTTGCCCACCTGGCGCGGACCCGCCACCGCCTGGATGAAACGGCGCGGCTCCGCCAGACGGCGGGCGAGGATGTCGGCGTGGGGGCGCTGGTAGGTCATTACAAATTACTCAATGTTTTGAGTAATATTACTCACCACACAAGATACATTCAAGTTCCCCGCCGGCCCTAGCGCAGAAACCCAGCTACTTGGCACTTACCCTCGAATGAAAAGGCAAGCTTTCCCTTCTCACTGTCACCTTTTGGTACTGGCATCTTCAATTGCCTTCATCAGAGCAGTGTGCTCCCACTTTACAGCTTTGCAACCATTCTTCTGAAAGGCGGAGGGTAAGCTGGCAGGCGCTTTGTCGCCCTTGTAAACGCCGATAACACCCTTGCCACGCTTAATGCTCTCTTCAATTTCCCAATTCACCCATTTACTGGAAGCAGTTTTATTACTGAGATAAACCACTGTGACCGAACAGCGATCAATCTTTTCTCGTATTTGACGCTTTATGTAATCCGCATTGGCACTGTCATAAGGTTCTTTGACGGAGTGGTCGTCAAACTGCAAGTCGAGCTTATCGTTCTTCGCTTGACCGCGAAGCAGATTCACATCATTCATATCCTCATGGTCAAAACTGATAAACACATGACGACTGCTGTCACTCTTGGCCTCGTTAAGCTTCTGTTTAACCCGCTCTTCAAGATTCTTAATATCCGAACTACCCAATCCTCCACCATAACTTCCGCCCATATCATTTCTCCTCATTGAACTGATATTCCAAACAGGCAATGCATCGCCCACAAGGCTCTGAATTACCAGTGTGGCACGAATAGGTGCCCATAATACCTTTGGCATGAGCCAGACGGACAACGTCTGCCTTGCCAAACTCAATCAGCGGGATCAGCACTCTAATCTGTCGCCCCATCGCCGCTGTGATAGTGGCTTCGGCCTGTGCGACGAACTGCGGTTTCTGATCAGGGAACAGGCTAAATTCCTCCGCCAACAAGCCAATAGCCACCGATGATGCGCCATGCTGATAGGCATACGCACTACCCATCAGCAAGAACATCAGGTTACGCCCCGGTGTGAAAGCATCATCCTTGACGTCTAGTTCCTCCCGCGTAAGTCCGGATGCGATCAGATGACCAAAACCGGATAGATCCATTCGTACCGGCGCTGAAAGACCTAATGTGTTGTGGACGACCTTACACGTTTCCCATTCCTTATGGGCAGCTCGCTGCCCGTAGTCGATGAACAGCGGGAAATGCTCAATGCCTTCTTCCTTCGCCATCACACCGATCAGCGTTGAATCAAGACCGCCAGAAACCAGATTTACTAAACTCACAAGAAAGCCTCTCGTTTGGCCACGCGCATGGTAAGCCACATCGCCAAATCGACGCAGCCCACTGAATGACCGAACTGGTCGGCAATCTCCCGGAATGTATTCTCGATTTCCTCGTAAAAGGACAAGCGGCCTAGCTTGCTAGGCGATAAGGACATGCCACGAGCCAGTTGCAGGTAGTCCAGCACATGAACATCCAGCACAGCGAGATTGGCGCAATAGCCTACACGGAGCAGAAATAAACTGGCTTGCTTGGGGCCGAAGCCCCAAACATATCGTATAAGCATTTCTCGGGCTTCTTTCGCACTCTTGGCACAGGACAAGAATCCTTGAATCGTTCGGGATCGTCCGTAAATTTCAGCGATACTCGTGGCAAGCAAAGATGCCAGACGGTTCTTGAAGCGTGGCCGCACCCATCTTTGCGACCCGTCATCTTTGGTGATATGCAACGGATTGGCTAGGGCCTCAATAATCTTCCGCTCGACCCTTTTCGTGCTTCTGCTATGCGAACCCAAGCGAAGCAGGCCCTGCTCACGCAGCCGATCCGCCGTTGCCACAGCCACCTCGAAAAGTATTTGACTCCCGAAAATGCAGACTGCAGCCTCGTACAGTAACTCTTCCTCCGCCATTAACTTCCAATTCTGCATGGCCGAACCTTGGGCCTTTACTTCCTGGCACATCGCGCGAATCGTCTGATTGATGATAGCAACCGTCATGACTGGCTCCAGCCAGCGACGTTGGCACAATACGGAAAAACACGGGCAGGTAGATTGAGGCGGCAGAATTCGTGTAACTGATGTTGATTCATCGCATTCCGCAGTCTTCGCATCCAATCAGAAAAAAATTCGAGATTGTGGGCCAGCGTGCGCGCCTGGAACGACAGCCCGGCATTATCCCATGCGGTTTGACCGGAAAAGAAATCGGCCTGGGAAAGGTGGTATAGTAAACCCGTATCATGGTCAATCACTGTCTGACACCATTCCAGCCCATCGAAGCTATCGGCCCCCATCGCCGAGTACAGGGTGATAGATATAGGATTACCAGTACCCAACAAGTGTAAAGCGATGTAGTGACCGACCTCATTCAGTGCTGATCGGATGGCCTGCACAGCGCGAGCACGCTCAAGAATACCATTGCCAAGCCTGCGCTCTGGAACGGCCAACATTGTGACATCGGTTCTAACAGCGATGGCCTTACACAAGGCGGGCAATTCGCTGACCGGGGCATGGATAATGGGGATGACTAGACAACTTCCCGCCGCCGCCTGATCTTCTCGCCAGTGTTCTGTGATCAATGCAACATGATCGTCTGCATTGGATGGTGGTCTTTGTTCGTCAAAACTGAAAGCCAGATCGCAAGGGAACTCACCAAGGATCTTGTGAAATTTAATCTGCCGCCAGTCTGTCTGCGCATCTTTCCAGTAACTCTCGTAATTACCAGAATCCATTAAGGTAACAACGCCCGACTGATTGGCAGATATCAATGCCTCTTTCGCCGATTGCGAATTTTCGATACTCGCTAGATCGAAAGCTGACACCAAAAACTGACCATTCAATCCGGCGAGAGACGACAAAAACCCCAAATATTCCTGAGGACGCAGCGCCGTCTTGACCGAAGAAATGGAAGGAAAATACACAGGCAACGGCAGAGACTTTACTCCAATAAGCAGTCTTTCTTGGCGCTCGACTGCCATTACCTACTCTCCGCCTTCTTCACGGCGGTGGCGCGACGGGCCTCATTGAACCAATTGGCGTGCTCAGTCGAGACGTGCTCCTCTACTCTTTCCGACAGCGCAATCAGGCGATCTGGCTCGGCCAAGCCCTTATAAGGACCCGCACTAGAGAGAAACAGATATTTTTCATGCTTGAGACGCTCCGACGTAGCGCGATAAGTAATCCATAAGGTCGAATATTGATTCATCTGCTGAATCGCCTCCAACATGGCGATCACGACACCGGCGATAGAAGCCGACCATTTGGCATATTCAGCAGGCAAAAGACTCATGACCGGTATCAATATTGCTAATATGACCTGAGCGAATTTCAACCCTTTATACCAATGCTGGCAATGCTGGCTTTTTCGGTCATACCAATTTAATTGATCTATCAATCGGAACCAGGCTGGGTGCAATCTGATGGATTCATCGATCGGTGGCTCACTAATCACATTACTCTTCTCTTCACTCATTTATATGCTCCCAACCGATTACATTGTAATTCTCCGGAGATAAGTTTTGGTAGTAACACGTCCCGTATCCCACTGAGCGTGGCGGACTCTCGTGTTCGGCTTTCCGTTCCATCTAACCACGGTCGAATTAGCTCTTTGAATCGAATGGCGAGATCATTCGCCGGAACAAGGATTGTCATGGAGCGCGCGTCACCCTGTGCAATAAATGGCTGCGCGGAGCCACGCAATGGCCATCTTTCCTTTCCATGTGTAGCATAGAAAAGATATTCAGTCGTTATGTTCGGCTCAGTTGCCCAAAAGCAGATGGTATTTTTGATACAAGACCACTTCCCCGTTGCGAGCCAGGTTTCTCCTGCGTTTGCGCCGATTGCACTTACTACCACACCGGTAATATCAAAGTCGTGATAACTTAAGAAACCATCTTTTCCGGACGCGCTATATGCAGGAAATCCACTTTCACAATATGATGCTTTTGTAGTATTTGTATCGCCCCAATTGACATCAGCCAACTTGCCAAGGGGGCGCAACTCCCACCCCTTCGGAATCTCGCCCAGGTCAGAGTCTTCAAAGGAGTCTGGGAAGAGGTCGGCGAGGGGTTTGGGGAGACCAGGGTCGCGGCCTTCGGCTTTGGCGCGGACGGGATCGAAATCCACGAACCACGATTTGAAGAGTACCCGCGCCATGGACTCCAGCGTTTCGTTCATGCGGCGGTTCAGTTCAATCTTGTCGTCCAGTGTGCCGAGGATATGGGCGATGGCGCGTTGTTCTCCCATTTCGGGTAGTGGAATCTCAATACCCGAAAGTTCACTCAAACTGAAGTTGGCTTGTACAGACTGAACTACTCTGGAATGAGCATGTTGGACGCGCAGTTCGTCTTTAAGGACGAAATACAGGAATCCAGGGTCAATCAAGTCTTTCCGCGGTCTAATAATCGCGACAGCCTGGTTCGTATTTGCTGGTAGAATTTCACGGCTCACACGCGCAACCCGGCCTATGGTCCCGGCAATCGTGAATAGCACGTCGTCTTCTTGCAGGACCGAGCGAGAAAGCAGCTGATTTGTTTCGTCGTCGATAAAGGCAAGCTTGTCTGGGTAGAAACGACCATCATCGCTAAAGGACTCCACTTTGACGAATGCAATGCCCGCATCGACAAACCTGCCGCCAATGGTCGTAGGCGTTGTTCCCTTGGTGATTCGTTCAGCTACGTCCCCAAGCCTCACTTGAGACCACTCACCCGCCATACCCAAGCTCCTTCAGATTGGCCGCAATCACAGCATGCAGCCTCTCCGCCTCCGTCTGCTGCTCCCGCAGCGTCGCAACTAACCGCTTCATCTTCCCCTCGAACGGCTCTCCATCATCCTCCTGCGCCTCGGCTCCGACGTAGCGGCCAGGGGTGAGGACGTGGCCGTGTTTGCGGATGTCTTCGAGGGTGGCGGATTTGCAGAAGCCGGGGATGTCTTCATACGCGGGGACAGACCCCGCTTCGCTAATGTTAGCCGCCTTGTCACTGCGCCAGAGGTGATAGGTGTCGGCGATGCGGGCGATGTCTTCATCGCTCAGTTCGCGGTGGACGCGGGTGGCCAGGTGGCCGAGCTTGCGGGCGTCGATAAACAATGTCTGGCCGCGGCGGTCGCGAAAATGCGGGACAGACCCCGCTTCGCTAAGGTCAGTCCCGGTTTTCACGCGGGCGTTCGCAGCCTTGCCGGATTTGTCGCGGGTCAGGAACCAGAGGCAGACCGGGATCTGGGTTGAGTAGAAGAGCTGGCCGGGGAGTGCGACCATGCAATCCACGAGGTCGGACTCGATGATGGCCTTGCGGATCTCGCCCTCGCCGGAGTGGTTGGAGGACATGGAACCGTTGGCGAGCACGAAGCCCGCCGTCCCCGCCGGCGCGAGGTGGTGGATGAAGTGTTGCACCCAGGCGAAGTTGGCGTTTCCGGCGGGCGGGACGCCGTAAACCCAGCGCTTGTCGTCCTTGAGCAGTTCGCCGCGCCAGTCGCTGTCGTTGAAGGGCGGGTTGGCGAGGACGTAGTCGGCCTTGAGGTCGGGGTGCTTGTCGGTGTGGAAGGTGTCGCCGTGGCCGATCTGGGCGTCGATGCCACGGATGGCGAGGTTCATCTTGGCCAGGCGCCAGGTGGTGTAGTTGGATTCCTGGCCGTAGATGGAGATGTCGCCGAGGCGGCCGGCGTGGGCCTCGATGAATTTCTCGCTCTGCACGAACATGCCGCCCGAGCCGCAGCAGGGGTCGTAGACGCGGCCCTTGTAGGGCGCGAGCATCTCGACCAGCACGCGCACGACGTGCGGGGGCGTGTAGAACTGGCCGCCCTTCTTGCCCTCGGCGCTGGCGAACTGCGAGAGGAAGTATTCGTAGACGCGGCCGAGGGTGTCCTTCGATCTGGATGCGCTGTCGCCCAGGGCGACGTCGCTGATGAGATTGATGATCTGACCGAGACGCTGCTTGTCGAGACCAGGCCGGGCGTACTCTTTCGGCAGCACACCCTTGAGTGAAACGTTGTCACGCTCGATGGCGGTCATGGCGTCATCGACGAGCTGGCCGATGGTCGGCTGCGGCGCCATGGATTTGAGGTATTGCCAGCGCGCCTCGGGCGGAACCCAGAAGATGCTGACGGCGCGGTACTCGTCCGGGTCTTCGGGATCGGCGCCGGATTTGCGGTCGGCCTCGAGCTCGGCGTGCTTCGCCTCGAAGGCGTCGGAGATGTACTTGAGGAAGATCAGCCCGAGGACGACGTGCTTGTACTCGGCCGCGTCCATGTTGTTGCGCAGCGCGTCGGCCGCGGCCCATAGCTTGGCCTCGAAGCCGAGGGCACCGCCGTTGGTGTTTTTATCAGTGGTGGACTTCTTTCTTGACAATGATGATCTCCGATACGGCGTCAGATAAAACATACGACCCGATGACAATACCTCCTCCGCACCGGCCATCGGTCATGCGGAGCGTGCGTGTGTCATTCGGGGCGGACATGTTTTTATATGTTTATAGTTCTTATGGGGTTAGACGGGAATCCTAACACATATATATAGAGCCCCACACAATCTAAGACGAAGGTCGTAGGACTATGGGTTAGGGATGGGATGGCTGTGACTGGGGGACGGGGACAGACTGGAAGATCCGTCCCCTAGGGAGTAAGGGGGGACAGATTTGAAATCTGTCCCCTGCTGCCGCTAACGTGCGCCACTGCTGGTGAGGGGGTAAGGGGACAGACTGGAAGTCTGTCCCCAATCAGTGGGCTTTTCTCAGCCGGGCCAGGGCAATGAACCGTTTACGCGAAACACTTCGACTGAAAAGTCGTATCCCTCCGGGCCGTGCGCAGCGTTGAAGCGGACGTGGGCGGCGGTGAGTTCGCACAGCCAGGCGTCCTGGAACAGCGGCCGGGGGCCGGCGAGGGCCGCGGGCGTGAACAGGGCGACGTTGAGGCCGTGCCCGGGGTCGCGGGCGGAGGGGTATTCGAAGGCCTCGATGCCGGCCTCGCGCATGGCCGCGCCCAGCGCCTGGCTGTCGCCGTAGTCGCCGGGGTGGGCAAGTCGCGCGGCGTATTCGGCGAAGGGCGGGTGTTGCAGTTGCAGGCCGCGCTCGGTCGTATAGTCGGCGCCGAGCAGGGTGTGCTGGGTGTCGAGCTTGCCCGGCGGCGGCACGGTCATGCCGTACCAGAAGACGAAACGGTAATAGGCGGCCTCGGCCAGCGCCGTGCGCGTCTCGCGCGCGCCGTACAACAGGCTGGGTTCGCTGCGCCGGCCGAAGCGGGAGCCGAACTTCAGGGGCGGATAGCGGAACGGCGTGGACAGCAGGTAATGCAGCGGCTCGGTGCCGCGCCGCAGCGGCGGCTTGGTGCCCTCGAGCATCTCTTCCAGCACGGACTGGCGCGCGAGCGAGGCGACCAGTTGATTGGTGGCGACCTGCTCCTGGCTTTCCACCAGGCGCTGCAGCGTGCCGGCGAGCGGCGCGGGCGACGCGGCGGCGATGACGCCGTCCCATGCGGTCATTTCAGAGCTTTCCCCGGATCGCGTCGAGGTATTCGAGCACGGTGATCAGTCCCTGCACGGTCTTGACCTGTTCGGCCGGGACGCCGCCGGTGTGGCGGTTTTCGGTGCGCATCCAGTGCGCCATCTGGTCCGGGTCGCCGCCGGTCAGGGCATAGAGGGCGCGGTAACAGCGGATGAACAGCAGGGCGAGTTCGCCCGACTTGCTGGCCGGATCGACGCGGCCGCGGCTGATGGCGGTGCGGTCCTTGCCGACGATGGCCCCCAGTTCGGCCTGGCTCAGGCCCAGATAGCGGCCGGCATTGACCAGCGCCTCGGCGAGGACGTCCGCCTTGTCGGGGGTGGCTGCGGTGGCGTGTTTCATGGGGAGGGGCTCCTTCTGCGCTCAAGGCACAATATACATTATTTACGTGCTATATGCACGGGGAATTGAGCCGAAAGCGGTACAAAAATGGGGGAATCCGCAGGTGGAAGACACGAGGAAGGCAGGAGGAATTTTATACCGAAATCCCGGGCGAAGGGCCAGAGGGACGATCGGGGTAGTGAAGAGGGGCTGAGCGGTGATGGGGCGGCCCTGGAGGGGGGGACGGTTGGGCGGCTGGGCGGCTGGAAGGGGGACAGATTTGAAATCTGTCCCCCTTGGTGATGTGGTGGTGGGGTGATGGGTGATGGGTGATGGGTGATGGGTGATGGGTGATGGGTGATGGGTGATGGGTGATGGGTGATGGGTGATGGGTGATGGGTGATGGGTGATGGGTGATGGGTGATGGGTGATGGGTG
>JADLCS010000040.1 GCA_020847075.1 Gammaproteobacteria bacterium | reverse complement strand
GAGCGCCCAGACCGCCCGGCTGCCGCGCGGCGGCGCGGCGAAGGATTCGCGACGGCGTCGAATCGATCGCATCAGCCCGCCTTTCCATAGGCCCGGGCGTCACCGCGCGCGGCGGCGCGCAGGATGGCCTCGGTCATCACCCGCAGGTCCACCACCTCGTCCACCCCGCCCAGTTTCACCGCCTCGCCGGGCATGCCCCACACCACGCTGCTCTTTTCGTCCTGCGCCAACGTATAGGCGCCCGCCTCGTGCATCTCCTTCAGGCCGCGCGCGCCGTCGTCCCCCATCCCGGTCAGGATCACGCCGATGGCGTTGGGGCCGGCGTTCTGCGCCACCGAGCGGAACATCACGTCCACGCTCGGGCGGTGGCGGTTCACCGGCGGTCCGTCGCTCAGGCGGCAGATGTAACGCGCGCCGTCGCGCTCGATCACCAGGTGGCGGTTGCCGGGGGCGATCACCACATGGCCCGGCAGGATCTGCTGCCCGTCCCTCGCCTCGCTCACGGTCATCTGCGACTCGCGATCCATGCGCAGGGCGAAGGGGCGGCTGAACGCCTCGGGGATATGTTGCGAGATCACGATGCCGGGCGCGTCGGGCGGCATGCGCACCAGGACATCCTTGATCGCCTCGGTGCCGCCGGTGGAGGCGCCGATCGCGATCAGGCGGTCGGTGGTGCGGAAATGCTGCGGCGACTCGCGTTTCAGCACCGCGTCCGCGCTCAGGCGCGGCGGGATATGGCCGGGGGCCGGCGCGGGCGTCCGCAGGCGCGGCCGCGTCTGCGCCGCCATCTTGATCTTCGCGAGGATCTCGTCGCGGTACTCCTCCAGCGTATGGGCCAGGTCGATCTTCGGCTTGGAGACGAAATCGACCGCGCCGAGCTCGAGCGCGCGCAGCGTGATCTCGGCGCTCTTCTCGGTGAGCGAGGAGACCATGACCACCGGCATCGGGCGCAGGCGCATGAGATTGGAGAGGAAGGTCACGCCGTCCATCCTGGGCATCTCGACGTCCAGCGTGAGCACGTCCGGATCGAGCGCCTTGATCTTGTCGCGCGCGACATAGGGATCCTGCGCCGTGCCCACCACTTCCACCTGCGGATCGCTGTCCAGCATCTTGGTGAGCAGTTGCCGCACCAGTGCCGAGTCGTCGACGATCAGTACGCGTATCTTTTTCATGGCGGTCGTTCCCCGTTCGATATTCGATATCGCCCCGCGGCACGGCGCCGCGGGGGTCGCGTCAGAACAATGTAATATCCCCTTCCACCGGCTTCTGCACCATCGCCTCCATGTACGCCGTCTCGCGCTCCATGATGGTATTGTTGTGCAGGGCGCGCAGCTTCTTCATGAAGACCTTGCCGGTGGCGGGCAAGTAATAGACCTTGCGCGGATAGATGTCGCCCAGATCGCTCGCCGTCAGCCGCAACCCCTCGGCGTCGATGTAGGCGCGCACGAAACCGATATTCTTGTCCCCGATGTCGGTCATGTTGGCGAGGATCTTCCCGCCGCCGAACACCTTGACCTCCAGGTTCTCGCGCCGGCCGCCGTGCTTGAGGATGTCGTTGATCAGCCGCTCCATCGCGTAGTTGCCGTAGCGCGTCGAGCTGCCCAGGCCGGCGGCGTCCCAACTGCCTCCGCCGCCCTGGCTGACGGGGAGCATGAAGTGATTCATGCCGCCGACGCCGTTGACCACATCGCGGATGCAGGCCGACACGCACGATCCCAGCACCGTGACCACCACCTCCCGGCCGCACGTCACATAGTATTCGCCCGGCAGGATCTTCGCGGCGAACTGCTGGTGTATATCGTCCCAGTAGCGGTTGACATGCTCGAACCCGGGCAGGGCGGGTGGGAGTTCGGCGGGTGGCTTCCGGCTCGCGGGACGGCTCGCGTTCATGGCGTCTGGCTCCCCGGCCGTCAGAGCTTGCGATAGATGGTGCGCCCGATCAGGGTGAAACGGTCACACACCTTGAACAGGGTCTCGGAATGACCGATAAACAGGTGTCCGCCGTCCACGAGCAGGTCCGCGTAACGGTTGAACAGACGCCGCTGTGTCGGCTTGTCGAAGTAGATCACCACATTGCGGCAGAAGATCACGTCGAACGGCCCCTTCATGGGCCATTCCTGCATGAGATTGAGCGGGCGGAAGGTGATCAGCGAACGGGTTTCGTCGCCGACCCGCAGCATGCCGGCATTGTCCCCCTGGCCGCGGCGGAAACAGCGCCGCAGATACTGTTCTGGCACGCCCTTGACGCGTTCCTCGGCATAGATGCCCGACTCCGCGCGCGCCAGCACGTTCGAATCGATATCGGTCGCGAGTATCTTCGCGTCCCAGCCCTGGCCGGACGGCAGCGCGTCGCGCAGGACCATGGCGATCGAATACGGCTCCTCGCCCGTCGAACACCCCGCGGACCAGAGGCGGAGACGGCAGCTGCCGGCGTTGCGGCGCAGCAGCTCCGGCAGCAGAGTGTCGCGCAGATAGTCGAAGTGATAGGGCTCGCGGAAGAACGAGGTCAGGTTCGTGGTGATGGCGTTGACCAGCTCGTGCAGTTCCCCGGCGTCGTCCTGGACGAAGTCGCAGTACTGGGCGAAGGTCTGCAGGTCGAGGCTGCGCAGCCGCTTGGCCAGACGCCCGTAGACGAGCTCGCGCTTCTGCTCCGACAGCGCGATGCCGGTCTTGTCCGCGACCAGACGGCGGATAAAATCGAAATCCGCGTCGGTGAATATCAGCTCGCGCTGATAGCCCTCCGTCACACGCTGCCCGTTCGCCGCCATGTTCCACTCCGTAGGTTCGTTCGCCTGCGCCTCGCCCGCCGAATCCGGACCGCGTCCGGTCAGAACTGGGCCCATTCCGCGGCGGGACCGGCGGAACCCGGCCGCCGCGCGGCGGCGGATGCGGCCGGACGCGACGATACGCCGTCCACGGCCGGGGCCGGGCGCTTGAGCGGCGCCGCGGCGCGCGTGCCCGGCGCGCTCGTCGTACGGAAGAAGTCCATCATCTGGATCAGGCCCCTGGATTCCTCCTCCAGGGTGCGGCTGGTCTGCGCCGCCTCCTCCACCAGCGAGGCGTTTTGCTGGGTGAGGTCGTCCATCTGCATCACCGCCTGGTTGACCTGTTCTATCCCCGCCGATTGTTCACGGCTCGCCGCCGCGATGTCGGCGACGATGGCGGAGACCTTGCCGACTCCGGCGACGATCTCGGTCAGCGTCTGGCCGGAGGCATTGACCAGCTCGGTGCCCGCCTCGACCTTGAGCACGCTGTCATTGATGAGATCCTTGATCTCCTTGGCGGAGGTCGCGCTGCGCTGGGCCAGATTGCGCACCTCTCCCGCCACCACCGCGAAACCGCGGCCCTGCTCCCCGGCGCGCGCGGCCTCCACCGCCGCGTTCAACGCCAGCAGATTGGTCTGGAACGCGATCTCGTCGATCACCCCGATGATGTCCGCGATCTTCTTGCTCGCCTCGTTGATGCCGCTCATCGCATCGACCGCCTTGGCTACCACCTGACCGCCCTTCTCCGCGGATCTGCGCGTCTCGTCGGCCAGCCGGCTCGCCTGTATGGCGTTTTCCGCGTTCTGTTTCACCGTCGAAGTGAGCTCTTCCATCGAGGAGGCGGTCTCTTCCAGCGAGGAGGCCTGCTCCTCGGTACGCTGCGACAGGCTGTCGTTGCCCGCCGCGATGCCGCTCGCGGTATGGTTGAAGGAGGAGGCCTTGCCCAGCACGTCGGAGACGATACCCTCCAGCGTGCCCTTCATGATCTTGAGGGCATAAAGCAGATCACTGAACTCGTCGCGCCCCTTGTCCTCCACCTCCACGGCGAGATCGCCCGCGGTAATGGCGTTGGCCACCCGCACCGCCTCGCGCAGCGGCCGCACGATCACCCGGACCAGGTACATCTCCATCGCGATCAGGAGCGCGATGTTCACTCCGATCATCACGCGGGTGTCCACCCCCAGATAGTGCAGACCGATCGCGGTAAAGGTCAGTGCGGCCATGCCCATCATCAGGCGCGCCCGGATGCTCAGGGCGCCGAGCTTGTCGAGTTGTCCGCGCAGGCCGCGGCGCACCACACGGCCTTCCTTTACGCGCAGGTGGCGCGCCTGTCCCTCGCGTATCATCCGGTAGATGTTCTCCGCCGACTCCACCTGTTCCCGCGTCGGGCGCGAACGCATCGAGACGTAACCGGTGATGTCGCCGTTCTCGGTGATCGGATTGACGTTGGCCTCCACCCAGTAGTGGTCGCCGTTCTTGCAACGGTTCTTCACCAGCCCGCGCCAGGACCGGCCGGCCTTGAGGGTATTCCACAGATCCTCGTAGGCCTCCGGCGGCATATCGGGATGACGCACGATATTGTGCGCCTTCCCGATGAGCTCCTCCTTGGTAAACCCGCTGATCTCCTCGAAGGTCTTGTTGATGTAGGTGATACGTCCCTTCGTATCCGTCTTGGAAACGATGCGTTCGTGCTCGCCGAAGTAAAGCTCGACGTCGGTTACCGGCCCGTTGTTACGCATTATTCACACTCCTCGATCCTTATTATCGGTGGCGGCCATCCCTGCCCCGGCATACCGCCGCGGCGCGCGTCGTCAGAACTCCTGCCACTCCTCCGCCGCGCTGTTACCGTTGACCCGGCCATTGACGCGGGCGGCCGGCGACGGCATGGAAGGCTCGTCATCCCGCGCGGGCACCGGCTCCCGGCCGCGATGCGCGGCCGACGGCATGCGTACGCTGATCAGCTTGCGCTCCTTGCCGGCCCCGGGTTTCGTCTCCGTGTGCGGCGCCGCCGGCGCCATGTGCGCGGCCACGGCCGCCACCGCCCCGCCGCCGGCGATCTTGAACCGGGTCATCAGCTCGCTCATCATGTCGGCCTGTTCCTCCATGGAACGGCTCGCCGCCGAGGCCTGTTCGACCAGCGCCGCGTTCTGCTGGGTCATCTCGTCCATCTGCATCACCGCCTTGCTGACCTGCTCGATGCCGGCCGACTGCTCCTGGCTCGCAGCAGCGATCTCAGCCACAATATCGGTGACCTTCTTCACGCTGGACACGATCTCCTCCAGGGTCTTGCCCGACTGATCGACCAGATGCGCGCCGTCGTCGACCTTGCGCACCGAATCGCTGATCAGGTCCTTGATCTCCTTCGCCGAGGTGGCGCTGCGCTGGGCCAGGTTGCGCACCTCGGCGGCGACCACCGCGAAGCCGCGGCCCTGCTCCCCGGCGCGCGCGGCCTCCACCGCCGCGTTCAACGCCAGCAGATTGGTCTGGAACGCGATCTCGTCGATCACCCCGATGATGTCCTCCACCTTCTTGGAAGAGGCGTTGATCTCCCCCATGGCGTTCATCGCGCGGGACACTACGTCGCTGCCCTTCTCCGCGGCCTCGCGCGCCGCGTTGGCGAGCTGGTTGGCCTGACGCGCGCTGTCGGCGTTCTGTTTCACCGTCGAAGTGAGCTCCTCCATCGAGGAGGCGGTCTCTTCCAGCGAGGAGGCCTGCTCCTCGGTGCGCTGCGACAGATTGACGTTGCCGGCGGCGATCTCGCGCGCCCCGGTGGCGACCGAGACGCTGGCCGCGCTCACCTTGCCGACCATCTCGGCCAGCTTGGCGCTCATCTGTTTCATGGCGGCGAGCAGCTTGCCCGTCTCGTCCCTGGTGCGCACCTGGATCTGCTTGGTCAGGTCGCCGTTGGCGATGTCGTTGGCGACGCGCACCGCCTCGTTGAGCGGATTGACGATGGCGCGCACCAGCAGGAAACCGACCACGGTGGCCACCAGCAGGCCGATGCCGATGCAGGCGAAGGCGATGAGCTGCGCCTGCGAGTAGGTCGCCTGGGACGCCTCGTAGCTCTGCCGGGCGTGCTCCTGCTGGACGTTCATCAGGGCATCCATGCGGGGCTCCAGCGCCAGCGACAGGGCGAACAGGACATAGATCAGATGCCGTTCCGCATCCGGCACCTTGCCCTCGCGCAGGAAGGAAACCGCGGGGCGCACGCCCTCCTGGATGAAGCGCGGGAGTATCGTCGCGAAGTCGTCGGCCAGGGCCCGGTCTTCCGCGGACATGTCCGTCTTGACGTATTCATCCCAGATCCGGTTGATCTCGCTGATGTTCTTCTCGACCTCGTCGGTCCGTAAGCGGATCGTATCCTCCGACGGATCCGAGGTCGCGATGAAGAGCGCGATGCGGTTCTTCAGGATCATGCGCTCGATATCCGACAGCCGGAGCACGTTCGCGGAATCCTGCTCGAACACCTTCTTCAGGTTTCCATTGGTTTCGCTCAGGCCGTAGAGACCGAAACCGCCATTGACCATCAGCAACACGGCCAGCATCCCCAGCACGAAGATCAAGCGTGCCTTGATCGATATGTTCTTGAACATGATCGCCCTTCCTCTCGTTGTTCACCCGTCGTTCGGTGTGATTCAGGTATGCGTCGATTCAACCGGATCGACGCGATCCGGCCGCGGCATCCACCACCGCCAGTTCATCGCTATGGAACAGACGATCGACGTCGAGCAGGATCACCATCTTGTCGTCGATCGCGGCCATGCCGCTGATGAATTCCGTTTGCGCCGACGCGCCGAAGTCCGGCGCCGGCTTGCGTTCACTGTCGCCCACATTGCATACGTCCGACACGGCGTCCACCACCAGCCCGATGGTGCGCTGCCGTTCGCCCTGCGTCACCCGGAGCACCACGATGACCGTGGTCCGGCTGTTGGCGATGCGCTCGATGCCGAAGCGCATGCGCAGGTCCACGATCGGGACGATCGTCCCGCGCAGATTGAGCACGCCGTGGATGTATTCCGGCGTATTGGGGATATGGGTCACCTGCGACCAGCCGCGGATCTCCTGCACGCGCAGGATATCCACCCCGTAATGTTCCCCCGCCAGGACGAAGGTCAGGAACTGATCGGTGACATCGTCCGTCCGCGCCTCCGCCTCCATTCCCGCCATCATTGCCTGCGCCGTATTCATCGTGCGTTCTCCTGCTGCTGTCGGTTCGTGGCGGCGCATTCCGGCCGCCGTAGGGATTCCCTCAACCCAGTACCTTCCTGATCGTCGCGATCAACTGATCCGGGCTGAACGGCTTGACGATCCATCCGGTGGCGCCGGCCGCCCGGCCTTCCTGTTTCTTGGCGTCGGAGGATTCCGTGGTCAGCACCAGGATCGGGGTGAAGCGGTAGGTCGGCAGCGTGCGCAGCTCCCTCACCAGCGTGATGCCGTCCATGTTCGGCATGTTCACGTCGGTCACCACCAGGTCGACCTTCCGATCCCGGGCGGCGCTGAAGGCCTCCACCCCGTCCTCGGCCTCGATCACCTCGTGGCCCGCTCCCTTGAGCGTGAACGCCACCATGCGCCGCATGGAGGCCGAATCGTCGACTGCCATTATCGTTGCCATGATTTTTTCCCCGCTCTTGACCCGTTCATCGCCGCTAGGCCGCGGACGCCCCGATCATCCCGTTCCGCCCCGCGTCCCGCCCGAAGCGCCGCGCGATGGAGAAGCGGCGCTTTCCGCCGTTCGCCGCGACGGGTCGATCGATGCGATGCATCCTGAAACAGGCGATCCGTTCCAGCAGCCTGCACGCCTCTTCCTCCATCATGCGGGTGACGGCGGAGGCCTGTTCGACCAGCGCGGCGTTCTGCCGCGCCATCTCGTCCATCCGCGCCATCGCCTGGTGGGCCCGGCCGATACCCGCCGCCTGTTCCCGGCTGGCGCCGGAGACGCCCTCGACACCGCCGGCCGCCTCGCCGACACTGGCGAGGATCCTGTCCAGCGCCTGCCCGGACCGCTCGACCGAACGCCGGCCGAGCTCGACCTTTTCCAGATGGCACTCGATCCGCCCCCGGATCTCCTTCGCCGCGGCCGCGCTCTTCTGGGCAAGCGCGTGCGCCTCGGCGGCGAACCCGGCGAGCTCGCCGTCCGGCCGGCCGGCGCGCGCGGCCTCGACCACGGCCTGGAGCGCGAGCAGATTCGCCCGGGAAGCGATCTCGTCCATGCGCCCGGTGATCTCCGCGACCCGGCCGCCGGCGCCCTCGATGTCGGACATCGCCGCCGTCATCTCGCCGACGAGGCCGCCGCCTGCGGCGGTCTCCTCCAGCGCCGCCCCGATCAGCCGGCCCGTCCCCTGCGCCTCGTCCGCGCGCCGCCGCGCCGCGGAATCCATCTCCTCCAGGCACGCGACCGTGCGCTCCAGACCGGACACCTGCTCCTCCGCGCCGCGGGAAAGGTCCTCGACCCCGCGCACGATCTGCCGGGAGCCGCTGGAGATGTTCGCGGCGCTGTCGATCATGCCGGCGACGACGGCCCTGAGCCGGTCCGCCAGCCCGTTGATCCCCGTCACCAGCGCGCCGAGTTCGCCGCCGTCCGCGACCTCCACCCGATGGGCCAGATCGCCCCGGGCGAGCCGGTCGATGGACTCCCGCGCGAGCCGCAGCGGCCGCGCGAGCCGGCGCGTGAGCGCGAGTGCCGCGCATAGCCCGGCGATCAGGATGGCCGCGCCGCTGCCCAGCAGGATCACGGCGAGCCCGCGCACGGCCTCCGTCAGGGCCGCCGACTGTTCCGCGTACGACGCGTCCAGCCCCTCCCCGGCGGCCTCCGCCGCGCGGGGCGCGGAGGCACGGATCCCGCCGTGTTCCGCCGCCGCCTGCTCCCCCGCCAGGGCGTGCATCCGCGTCAGACGCCCCTGCATCGCGCCGATGTCATCCAGCCGGTCGTACGCATTCGCCAGCAGCGCCAGTGTCAGAATGACGAGCAGTCCGAACGCCGTCATGACCCGACCCCCGATCGTGCGTCTCCATGTAAAATTCATGATTGCGTCCCTTTCTCCGTTTCCTGCGGTGGATGCGCCGGGCACCCTTCCTTATATGTGCTCTATGCTCGAGGCGATCAGACTGTCGATGTCCAGCAGCATGACCATCGTGTCGCCCGCGCTCGCCAGCCCGTTGATGCAGGCCCCGTCGATCCGCTCGCCCATCTCCGGCGGCGGCAATATGGCCTCGCCCGGGAAGGTGTAGACCTCGGATACCGCGTCGACAACCAGGCCGACGGTCTTTTCGGCCAGGGAACATCGCACCCGTACCACGATCACCACGGTGGAGGCGTTGAACGGCCGCTGTTCCAGATCGAAGCGCGTGCGCAGATCGATCACCGGCACGATCAGCCCGCGCAGGTTCATCACCCCCAGGATGTAGGCCGGTGTGTGCGGCACATGGGTGGCGCCTTCCCAGCCCTTGATCTCCTGCACACGCAGGATGTCGATGCCGTATTCTTCCCCCGCGCAGATGAAGGTGAGGTACTGCGTCCCCGCCTCCGTCCCATCGGCGGCGAACTCACCCGCCCCCATCATGTTGTCGCTCAGTGCCGCGCCCGTCTGCATCGTGGATCCCTCCGTTCCCCGTTTCCGTCCGTTACGCCGCGTGCCGCACCGCGGCCTGCCTGTCGTCGCGCGCCTGTTTCTCCCGGCTCTCGAACAGGGAGATCAGGCCGGGCACGTCGAGGATCAGCGCCACGCGGCCGTCGCCCAGCATGGTCGCGCCCGAGATGCCGGTGAGCTGGCGGAAGTTTGTCTCCAGGCTCTTGATCACCACCTGCTGCTGCGCCTGCAGCTCGTCCACGAAGATGCCCATGCGCTGGCCGTCGGACTCGACGATGGTGAGCAGGCCGTCGTCCAGTTCGGTGGTATCCGCCTCCACCTCGAACAACTGGTACAGCCGGAGGATCGGTATGCACTCCTCCCGCAGGCGCAGCAATTCCGCGCGCCCGCCCGCGACCGAGTTGATCTGCTCGCGCCGGATCTGGATCGTCTCGACGATGGACACCAGCGGGATGACGTAGACCTCGCGCCCCACGCGCACGAGCTGGCCGTCCAGGATGGCGAGCGTGAGCGGCAGGCGGATGCGCACCGTGCTGCCGTGGTCGGCGTTGGAGAAGATCTGCACGTTGCCGCCCAGCTCCATGATGTTGCGCCGCACGACATCCATGCCGACGCCGCGGCCGGAGACGTCGGTCACCTGCTCCGCGGTGGAGAAGCCGGGCTGGAAGATCAGGTTGTAGATGCGGTCGTCGGACAGCTCCTCGTCCGGCCCGATCAGGCCGCGCTCGCGCGCCTTGGCCAGGATGCGCTCGCGATTCAGCCCGGCGCCGTCGTCGATGACCTCGACGATGATGTTGCCGCCCTTGTGATAGGCGTTCAGGTGGATCGTCCCGGCCTCCGGCTTGCCGACCACCCGGCGCCCCTCTACCGTCTCGATGCCATGATCGATGCTGTTGCGCACCAGATGGACCAGCGGATCGCCGATCTTTTCCAGCACCGTCTTGTCCAGCTCGGTCTGCTCGCCGGTCATCCTCAGCTCGACCTTCTTGCCGAGTTTCTGGCTGAGGTCGCGCACCATGCGCGGGAAGCGGTTGAACACGAAGCTGATGGGGAGCATGCGTACCCGCATCACGCTCTCCTGCAGCGCGCGCATCTGGCGCTCCAGATGGCCGAGGCCGTTGCGCAGCTCCTCCGATTGCGGGCCATCCATGTTCACCATCAACTGGCTCAGCATGGACTGCGTGATCACGAGCTCGCCCACGGTATTGATCAGCTCGTCGATCTTTTCGATGCTGACCCGGATCGAGGTCGATTCGCTCGGCGCGGCCTTGGGCGCCTCGCCCCCGGCGGCGCGCGTCTCCGGCGCCTTCACCGCCGCCGGCGCGACCGGGGCGGGCTGGGCGGCCGCGGCCGGCATGGGTTCCGGCGCGGGCTTCGGCGCGACGGCCGACCCCTCCGCCCGGGGCGCGGCGGGCGTGACCGGGGCGTCGATCACCGGGGCATCGATCCGGATGTCCGCGTCGTCGCCGATCCAGTCGAAGACCTGATCCAGGGCCTCCCGCTCCCGGGGCCCGGCGAGTTCGAGGTTCCAGTTGAGATAACAGCGGTGCGGATCGAGCTGCGCCAGCGGCGGCAGGCCGGCCGCGTCCACCCGCACGCTCATCTCCCCCAGGCGGGAGAGTTCGCGAAAGATGCGCAGCGGGTCGTTGCCGCGCGCGAGCAGGTTCTCCCCCGGCCGGAAACCGATCCGCCAGCGCTCCGCACCGGGCGCCGCGGCCGGTGCGGGCGCGGCGGGTACGGGTACGGAAGAGCCCGGCTCCACCGCTGCGGGGGCCGGCACGGGCGTCGGCGCCGCCCCGCTGGAGCGCGCGATGACCGCCTTGACGCTATCCTGCAGGTCCGCCACCGCCTGTTCGTCCAGCGGGCGCTTGTACTGCTCGGCCGACAGCATCTCGCGCATCACGTCCACCGAGCGCAGCAGCAGGTCCATCTCGTTCGGCGTGATGCCGATGCGCCCGGTGCGGACCAGGTCGAGCAGGGTCTCGATGGTGTGGGTGAAGGAGGCGATGCCGGTGAAGCCGAAGGTCGCGCTGCCGCCCTTGATCGAATGGGCCACGCGGAAGATGGTATCGATCTGTTCCTTCTCCACCGTTCCCTCGGTGATCTGGAGCAGGGTCTGCTCCATGGTGTCGAGCGCCTCCGCGCTCTCCTGAAAGAACATCTCGTGAAACTGCGCCAGATCGATCGTCATGCCGCCCCCTCGATATCGAGCACCGCGCCCGGACTCTGCATCAAGGCGCCCAGGCCGAGCAGGCGGATCGCCTCCTCGAGCGCCGCCGGACGCGGCTTCCACGCGAAGGCGGTGCCGCGCTCCAGGCAGTCGATGGCGAACGCCGCCAGCAACTGCGCGCCGGCGGTGTCGATGCGCTCCAGCCGCGTGGCGTCGATGATCATCGGGCGGTTCGCCTCCAGATGTCCGATGAGATCGGTGCGCAACTGCGCGACGTCCTCGATCGTGCAGGAGGTCCCCAGCACCACCCTGCGCGGCGCGTTCGCCGCGGCTGGCGTATCTTCCGTAGTCATTCTGCGTGCCTTCGACTCATGTCCATCGATGGAAAAAAGGCGGAGACGGCCGCGCGCCGAGCGGATCGTTTCCGCCGGCCATCCTTGTCCTTCGCGCGCCTCCGTTCCCCGTATCCCTCTCGTAACCCCCTGTCCTGTATCGGCGATGCACGATTCGTCTTTAAAGTCAATCGTCCAGGCACGCATTCACCGTGACGCGCCCCGCGTTTGCGCATGAAATAGGAGCGACACCGAACCCGTGCCGGGCAAAAGCAGATTGCATGCCAGACCGCGCGATCGATGCGGAGACGGATCGCCTTCCGCCCCGACCGGGCGCGACGGGCGAAAGACGATTCCGCCGAAGAAACAAGGGAGTATCGGGATATGGCCGGGACGGCCGCGATCAAGGGCCTACACGGGGCCTGGCCGGAGGAGACACCGGCGGCGGCGACGCACGCGCCAATTTTCCGGCGAGCCGGGAGAGTCGATGCGCGGCGGATTCAGAGGTTCAGATCGGACAGCAGGGCATCGATATCGGCCTGCCCGCCCACGACATCGGCGTCGTTGACGCGCGGCACCACCGGCCCGTGTCCGTGGGCATCGCCGGCCGGGCGGTCGCGGACGACGCCCCCGTCGCCCGGCGGCTGGCCGTGCGAGAGCCGGACCAGCGACACCAGCGCCTGCTCCAGCTCGGCGATCAGCTTCATGACGCCGCGCAGGATCTGCCCGGAGAGATCCTGATAGCCCTGGGCCAGGATCACCTCCTTCAGGTTGTCCCGCACCTGCCCGGCCTCCGCGCCGGCGTGCTCCAGAAAGTCGTCCATCGACTGCAACAGTCCCGGATGCCCCCGCAGGGCGGCCTCGGCACCGGTCGCGCGGAACGCCCGCCACAGCGGAACGAGCTGCGCGACGCGTTGGCTCGCGCGCTCGGCCGGCGCGTGGGCCCGCTCCACCAGATCCATGGTGTGATGGGCCGCGTCATCGGTCAGCCTGAGCACATGCTCCAGCCGCAGACGCGCGTCCGGCACCTCCTTCTCCGCCAGGTCGTTCATGCGGGTCTCGGCGCAGAACCGCGCCAGCGCGGAGCGGATGTTCCGCGTCACATCGTCGATCTCGCCGAGCACGCTGCCCTCGCGCACCCGCGCCATCTCGTCGAGCGCGCCATAAAAGGCCGCCTCGTCGTTCCTTTCCAGCGCGCCGGCGAGGGCGGCCATCGGCACGGCGTATTGCAGCCGGATGTCGTTGCTGGCGGCGGACATGGAATCTCAGGCCGCCTGCAGCGTGGCGAAGATCTTGTCGAGCTTTTCCTTCAGCGTCGCGGCGGTGAAGGGCTTGATGACGTAACCGTTCACACCGGCCTGGGCCGCCTCGATGATCTGCTCGCGCTTGGCCTCCGCCGTCAGCATCAACACCGGCAGCTTGGCCAGCTTCGCATCCGCGCGCACCGCCCGCAACAGATCGATGCCCGGCATGCCGGGCATGTTCCAGTCCGTGATCAGGAAATCGAAGTTGCCGGCCTGCAGCATCGGCAACGCCGTCTTCCCGTCATCCGCCTCGGTAACGTTGCTATACCCCAGATCCTGCAGCAGATTCTTGACGATGCGCCGCATCGTCGAAAAGTCGTCGACGATCAGAAATTTCAGATCCTTGTTCACCCCTGCCCTCCTTCCTTATAGATACCGGCCACCGCCTTCGCGCGGTCTCTCGTCCCAGCCGCGCGTGCGCCGGGCGCGATGTAGCGTATGGCTATGATCGGCGAGGGTGGAGGGAAACTTGAGGTGGAACGCAGATACCAATCATGAATGAATGTCCGCGCGAAAACGGCCGCCTTCTCTGAACGGCGGCGGTACCGTTGCGGCAACTACTTCCCTATGCAGAAACTCGCGAAGATGCGCCCGAGCAGGTCGTCGCTGGTGACCTCGCCGGTGATCTCGCCGAGGGACTGTTGCGCCAAGCGCAGTTCTTCCGCCGCAAGTTCCCCCGCGCGCGCCTCGGTGAGCTGGCGCAGCGCCTCGGTGAGACTGCGGTCGGCGCGGGCGAGGGCGTCGAGGTGGCGGCGGCGCGCGCTGAAGACGCCTTCGCCCGCGCTTTGATAGCCCATGCAGGCCTTGAGGTGCGTGCGCAACAGGTCGAGGCCCGCGCCGGTGGCGGCGGAGAGAAAGACCTCCGCCCGGCCGTCGTCGAAGACGTTCAACGCGGGCGGGGGTCCGCCGAGGTCGATCTTGTTGTGGATGCGCGTGAGCCGGGCCCGCAGTTGGGGCCGATCCTTCAGCAGCGCGAGGTCCTCGTCGGGGTCGGGGCGCGTGCTGTCGCTCACCAGCAGGACGCGGTCGGCCGTCTCGATCTCGGACCAGGCACGATGGATGCCGATGCGCTCCACCGGATCTTCGCTGTCGCGCAGGCCGGCGGTGTCGATGACGTGCAGCGGCAGGCCGTCGATGGCGATGTATTCGCGCAGCACGTCGCGCGTGGTGCCGGGGATCTCGGAGACGATCGCGGTCTCGCGCTCTGCCAGCCGGTTGAGCAGGCTGGACTTACCGGCGTTGGGGCGGCCGGCGATGACGACGCGGATGCCCTCGCGCAGCAGACAGCCCTGGCGCGCCGCGCGGGTGACCGCGTCCAGCCCCTCCTTCAGTTCGAGGAAGCGCCGGCGCAGTTCCGCGTCGGCGAGAAAGTCGACCTCCTCCTCGGGAAAGTCGATGGCCGCCTCGACGTACACGCGCAGCGCGGTCAGGTCCTCGACGAGCGCGCGCACGCGGGCGGAGAATTCGCCTTCGAGCGAGCGCATGGCGGCGCGCGCTGCCTGTTCCGAGGCGGAATCGATCAGGTCCGCGATGGCCTCGGCCTGGGCGAGGTCGATCTTGTCGTTGAGGAAGGCGCGCTCGGAGAATTCGCCGGGGCGGGCGGGACGCGCGCCGAGCGCGAGCAGCCGGCGCAGCAGGCGGTCGAGCACCACGGGGCCGCCGTGGCCGTGCAGTTCCAGCACGTCCTCGCCGGTGAAGGAATGCGGGCGCGGGAAGAACAGCGCGAGGCCGGTGTCGATCGCCTCGCCCTCCTCTGCGCGGAAGACGCGGTATTCGGCGCGGCGCGGTTCAGGTACCCGGCCAAGGACTGCACTCGCGATGCGTTGCGTCAGAGGACCCGACACGCGCACCACGCCGACGCCGCCGCGCCCCGCCGGGGTGGCGATGGCCGCGATGGTGTCGACGCGATCGTCAGGGTTCACGGGGATGCGGCCCGCCCGGACCGTGGCCCCGGCGCGGACGGGCTCAGGCCTTGGCGGTCTTGCCCGTCTTCTCGATCCGGCGCGTGATATACCATTGCTGCAGGATGGAGAGCACGCTGTTGGCCACCCAGTAGACCACCAGGCCCGCGGGGAAGAAAGCGAAGAACAGCGTAAAGATGAAGGGCAGCGCCATCAGCACCTTGTCCTGGATCGGGTCGGGCGGCGGCGGGTTGAGTTTCTGCTGGATGAACATCGTGACGCCCATCAGCAGCGGCAGGATGTAATACGGGTCCTTGATCGAGAGGTCGTGGATCCACAGGATGAACGGGGCCTGGCGCAGTTCGACGCTCTCGAGCAGCACCCAGTACAGCGCGATGAAGACCGGGATCTGGACCAGCATCGGCAGACAGCCGCCGAGCGGATTGATCTTCTCCTTTTTATAGAGCTCCATCATCGCCTGGCTCATGCGCTGGCGGTCGTCGCCGTAGCGCTCGCGCAACTGCACCAGTTTGGGCTGCAGGACGCGCATGTTGGCCATCGAGCGGTAGCTGGTCTCCGACAGCTTGTAGAACACCAGCTTGACCATCAGGGTGAGCAGCACGATCGCCCAGCCCCAGTTGCCGACGATGCCGTGGATGTACTTCAGGAGCCAGAACAGCGGCTGGGCAAGGAGGGTGAGCACGCCGTAATCGACCGTCAGGCGCAGGCCCTCGGCGGCCTTCTCCATGCGCTCCTGGTCCTTCGGGCCGACGTAGAGCCGGCTCTCGAATTCACCCGTCTCCCCCGGCGCGATGGTCTTGGGCTGGGACAGCAGGCCCAGCACATAGGGCTGGCCCTTGGGCGCCTTGGTGTAGAGCCGGTTGGTCTCCGCCGGATCCGGCAGCCAGGCCCCGACGAAATAGTGCTGGATCATGGCCGCCCAGCCGCCGCTGAGGCTGCGGTCGAGATCCTTCTCGTCCATGTCCTCGAACTTGATCTTCTCGTACTTCTCGTCCTGGCTGTGGATCACGCCGCCGGTGTAGGTGTACAGAAAGGCGGATTTCTCGTCGTCGCCCGGCAGGCTGCGCTGGAACTGGCGGTACTGATAGCCCGTCCACGGCGCGCCCGAGCCGTTCTCGATGCGGTATTCCACCCCGATCTGGTAGCTGTCGCGGTGGAAGACATAGGTCTTGGTCACGCGGATCCCGTCGGCGCCGGCCCAGACCAGGGGCACGCGCAGCTCGTCCCCCTGCAGGCGGTACTCGTTCGCCTCCGCGGTGTAGACGGCGTAGTGATCGGGCGCGGGCTGCTGCGAGATCAGTCCGCTCTGGGCGACGAAGATGCGCGACCCCTCGTCCTGCATCAGGCGGAAGGGTTCGTCCTTCTTCTGTGAGGACACCGGATAGGCCAGCAGGGCGACCGTCCGGAGGTCGCCGCCGGTGGTGTCCAGCACGACGTCGAACAGGTCCGTTACGACGTGGACGCGCGCGCCGCGCTGGAAGGTGCGCGGCGCCGGCGGCGCGGCGGCGGCCGGGGTCGCGGCCTCCGGGGCGCCGGCCGTCGGCAGGGCCGGCGCGGCCGGGATATCGGCGGTCGGAGACGACAGGGTCTGGGCCGTCGTATCGGCCGGCCGCGGGCTGTAGTCCTCCTGCCACGCCTGCCAGATCAGCAGCAGCACGAACGAGAGGGCGAAAAACAGGATGATCTTCTGATTGTCCATCGATGTGTCGGCTTATCGTTGAGTGCCGCGTTCCGGCACCGGATCGATGCCGCCGGCATGCCAGGGGTGGCAGCGCGAGAGGCGCCGCAGCGCCATGCGCCCGCCGCGCAGGACGCCGAAGCGCGCGATGGCGATCTCGGCGTAACGCGAACAACTGGGTTCGAAACGGCAGTGGGCGCCCAGATAGGGGCTGATCCCGTAGCGATAGGCCCGGATGGCCAGCGTCAGCAGCGTGCGCATTGTTCGATCTCCGCCAGTTGCGCGTTCACCACGGCGCGCAGCTCTTCCCTGCCCTGCCCGGCCAGACCCGGTCGGCCCAGAAATACGATATCCACGCCCCCCAGCGTGTGCGCCCGCAGGCGGAAGCCCTCGCGGATGATGCGCCGGGCCCGGTTCCGCATCACCGCGCCCGGCACGCACTTGCGCGAGATCGCTATGCCCAGGCGGGGGTGACCAAGCGTATTGGGGCAGATATATAGTGTGAAACCCCGCGCCGCGCGTTTGCGCGCGCGCTGGAATACATGCCGGTACTCACTCGGTTTCAGCAGCCGGTGCGATTTACCGAAACGATAGCGATCCGGACTCAATCCGTTCAGACACTGGGACTCAGGCGCACAGCTTGGCGCGGCCCTTCGCACGGCGGCGGCTCAGCACGGCACGCCCGGCGGCGGTTTGCATGCGCGCGCGGAAACCGTGGGTACGCTTGCGCTTCAGAACACTCGGTTGAAATGGCCTCTTCATGACTCGTCCTGCCTAGGAAACCTGCGGGAAATTCCCCGAAAATCAGCTTTTTGCTGCCCAAAATCGAAAGGGGGAAACATTACCAATTTTCCCTCGGGCGTGTCAATCGAAATGTCGCGCGGGGCGTTTTTCCGGGTATGGATTAGCACCCTAAACCGGTATACACTTGCCGACTTCACTCGCTCTACTGCCCCCGGCACCCGGCTTTAAAGGGAGGATGTCGTTCTGTGGAAAGCTCGCTCTGGAAGAAGTGCCTGGACCACCTGGAAAACGAGCTGACCGCGCAGCAATTCAACACCTGGATCCGCCCCCTGCAGGCCATCGAGAACGATACCAGCCTGCGCCTGCTGGCGCCAAACCAGTTCGTGCTGGACTGGGTCAACGAGCGTTTCATCGACCAGATTTCCGAGATCACCACCCGGCTGAAGGCGGGGTCCGCGCTGCAGGTGTCCCTGGAAGTGGGCAGCCACCGCCCGCCTCCGGCCGCCCTGCGCGAACCGCCCCCGCCGGTGCGGCGCCCCGCCCTGCCGGCGCGCCCGGCGGCGCTGCCGCCGAACGGCTTTTCCCGCCGCAGCGACCACGACGAGATCCACCACGTGCGCAATCTGCAGCCGGAATTCACCTTCGAGAACTTCGTGGAGGGCAAATCAAATCAATTGGCCCGTGCCGCGTCGTCGCAGGTGGCCGAGAATCCCGGCCGTTCCTATAACCCGCTGTTCATCTATGGCGGGGTCGGCCTCGGCAAGACCCACCTGATGCACGCCGTCGGCAACGAGATGGTGCGGAAGAATCCGGCGGCGCGCGTGGTCTACGTCCACTCGGAACGCTTCGTGGGCGATATGATCAAGGCCTTCCAGCACAACTCGATCGACGAATTCAAACGCTATTACCGCTCGGTCGACGCCCTGCTCATCGACGATATCCAGTTCTTCGCCAACAAGGAACGCTCGCAGGAGGAGTTCTTCCATACCTTCAATACCCTGATCGAGGGACAGAGCCAGATCATCCTCACCTGCGACCGCTATCCCAAGGAGGTCGGCGGCCTGGAGGAGCGTCTGAAGTCGCGCTTCGGCTGGGGCCTCACGGTATCGATCGATCCGCCGGAGCTCGAGACCTGCGTCGCGATCCTGAAGAGCAAGGCGATGCAGGGCCACGTCGATCTGCCGGACGAGATCGCGTTCTTCATCGCGAAACGCGTGCGCTCCAACATCCGCGAACTGGAAGGCTCGCTGCGGCGCGTGGTCGCGAGCTCGCGCTTCCTGGGCCGCCCGATCACGCTGGACCTCGCGAAGGACGCGCTCAAGGATCTGCTCGCGCTGCAGGACAAGCTGGTGACCATCGAGAACATCCAGCGCACCGTCGCCGACTATTGCAAGATCCGCTATTCCGACCTGCTGTCGAAGCGGCGTTCCCGCTCGGTGGCGCGGCCGCGGCAGATCGCCATGGCGCTGGCCAAGGAGCTCACCAGTCACAGCCTGCCCGAGATCGGCGAGGCCTTCGGAGGACGCGACCATACGACGGTGCTGCACGCCTGCCGCAAGATCCAGGAGCTGCGCAAGATCGACGTGCGCACGAATGAGGACTATACGAACCTGTTGAGGACACTCACGACATGATGTTGAAAGCCTGTGGATAAGACGGGCGGTGGAGACGGGACGGATTCGCCGCACAGGATATCCACAGCCTGCCCAAGCGATGGCAGCGCAGTTTTCAACACGTTGAGGGCTACGTCAAGTCACTGATGCGAAATCGATAAAGGGACTTATCCAAAGAAAACCGCGGGACTAATCTATTACAGATTTCAGGAAGAAATAAAAAATGAAATTTACTATTACACGTGACGCCTTGATCCGGCCCCTGCAGACGGTGAGCGGAATCGTCGAACGGCGCCAGACCCTGCCGATCCTGTCGAACATCCTGCTCAGGATCTCCGGCGGGACGCTGACCCTGACCAGCACCGATCTCGAGATCGAGATGCTCGCACACGCGACGGCGGACAAGGCGACGGACGGCGATACGACGCTGCCGGCGCGCAAATTCCTGGACATCTGCCGGGCCCTGCCCGAGGACGCCGTGCTGGACGTCTCCGTCAGCGGCGAACGCGCCACGATACGCGCGGGCAAGAGCCGGTTCGTGCTGTCGACCCTCCCGGCGGCGGAATTCCCCGGCATCGAGGTGAACCAGAAGCTGTCCCAGCTCAAACTGCCGCAGCGCGGTCTGAGGAACGCCATCGCGCGGACCCACTTCGCCATGGCGCAACAGGACGTGCGTTACTACCTGAACGGCCTGCTGATGGAGCTGGAAAACCGTATCATCCGCATGGTGGCCACCGACGGTCACCGGCTTGCACTGTGCGAGACCCCGTATCCCAATGAAATTGATAAAAATCAAAGCCTTATAATTCCACGCAAGGCGGTGCTGGAGCTCTATCGCCTGCTCGCGGATGACGACGGCGAGGTGGAGATCCGCGTCGGCGGCAACTTCATCCAGGTCAAGACCGCCGAGATCAGCTTCACGACCAAGCTCATCGACGGCCGCTTCCCCGATTACCAGAACGTGATCCCCAAGGGCGGTAACAAGTCCGTGATCTGCGACAGGGAGGCCCTGCGCCAGGCCCTCTCCCGCGTCTCCATCCTGTCGAACGAGAAATATCGCGGGGTGCGCATGCAGTTCGCCAGCGGCCTCATGCACATACTCGCGCACAACCCGGAACAGGAAGAGGCGGAGGAAGAGCTGGCCATCGAATACTCCGGGGACGATCTGGAGATCGGATTCAACGTGACCTATCTCCTGGACGCCTTGTCGGCCGCCGATTCCGAGCGGATCTCCATCACCCTCACCGATGCGAACAGCAGTTGTCTGATCCAGGGCGTAGACGACAAGACGTGCCGCTACATCGTGATGCCGATGCGGCTCTAGGCCCATCGGCCCCGCCCTTCCCCCTGAAACTCCGCGAGCCGTCCCGTCCCGCCGGCGGGACGCCCCGCCCCCCGCCGCGCGACCCGTCGTCATCGATCCCCTCCGTCGTATGACCCTGGCCCGGCTGAAGGTCAAAGGTCTCAGGAACCTCCACCCCCTGGACCTCGCCCCGGGCCCCGGCCTCAATGTTGTGCTGGGCGAGAACGCCAGCGGCAAGTCCAGCCTGCTGGAGGCCATCCACCTGCTCTCCAATGGCAAATCCTTCCGCACCCATCAGTTGACCCAGGTGGTCCAGCGCGAGGCGGACGGGATGCTGCTCAGCGCGGAGATCTTCAGTGAAGCCTCGGGGACCGCCGTGCTGGGGATGGAGTACGACCCCGCGCGAGGACGGTTGCGCATGAAGGCCGCTGGCCGGCCCGTGCAGAAGCTGTCCGAGATGGCCCCCTACCTGCCCGTCGTCACCCTCCATCAGGAGAGCCATCGGGTGTTTACCCAGGGCCCCGAATTCAGGCGCTCGTTTCTCGACTGGGGAGTGTTCCACGTGGAACCTCTTTTCCTGCCGGCCTGGCAACGGTATCGCCGCGCCCTGCGGCAGCGGAATACCCTGTTGCAGAAGTCCTTGCCCGGGCCGGAGGTCTGGGACAGGGAGCTGGTGGAGCACGGGACGCTGATCGATGCCCACCGTAGGCACTACCTGGAGCGGTTCGTCCCCATTTTCATGGACTTGTTGCCCTTGCTGCGCATCGATGCGGCCATCCGGCTCGAATATCGGCCGGGTTGGGCCGCCGATGGGGGGCTGGCGGGGCAGTTGGGCAGGTCCCTGGAGGGCGACCGGCGTCTGGGATATACCCGCGTCGGTCCGCACCGCGCGGATATCGATTTCATGGTGCAGGGGAGCCCGGTCCTCGAGCGCCTGTCGCGCGGCCAGATGAAGGTCCTGGTCTACGCCCTGTATCTGGCCCAGGTCTGTACCCTGATGGAGATCACCGGTCGACGGGCCCTGATCATGATGGACGATCTCGCGGCGGAGCTGGACGGGCGCCATATCGATCGGCTGATCGAAAAGATCGGCCTCCTGGGGTTTCAATCCATCATCACCTCCAGCGACCCGGCGTTCCGACGCCATGTCGCATCCCTCCCGCACCGGATGTTTCACGTGGAACATGGCGTATTCCAGGAAGTGATATAATGCGCGGGCCTTTCGGGAGCCAATAAATATGGAGAAATCGATGGAAGAGGCCCAAAGCTACGATTCCTCAAGGATCAAGGTCCTGCGCGGGCTCGACGCCGTGCGCAAACGGCCCGGCATGTACATCGGGGACACCGATGACGGGACAGGGCTGCATCACATGGTCTTCGAGGTGGTGGATAACTCCATCGATGAGGCGCTGGCGGGCTATTGCACCGAGATCGGGGTCACCATACACCGCGACGGCTCCGTCCGGGTGACGGACAACGGGCGCGGGATCCCGGTCGATATCCACCCGGAAGAAGGGCGGTCGGCCGCCGAAGTGATC
The DNA here is from genome assembly GCA_020847075.1 of Gammaproteobacteria bacterium. Lineage (GTDB taxonomy): Bacteria > Pseudomonadota > Gammaproteobacteria > SZUA-140 > SZUA-140 > JADJWH01. The sequence continues at coordinate 14,780 of JADLCS010000040.1, read as the reverse complement.
ATGACGGTGCTGCATGCGGGCGGAAAATTCGACGACAACTCCTATAAGGTGTCCGGCGGCCTGCACGGGGTCGGCGTCTCCGTGGTCAATGCCCTGTCCGAGAGCCTGACCCTCACCATCCGGCGCGACGGGCATGTCTACCAGCAGGAATATCGCATGGGCGAGCCGATGGCGCCCCTGGCGGTGAGCGGCGATACGGGGCAGACCGGTACCGAGATCCGCTTTCTCCCCAGCCCGAGCATCTTCAGCAATATAGAATTCCACTACGACATCCTGGCCCGGCGTCTGCGCGAGCTCTCTTTTCTCAATCACGGGGTGCGCATCCGCCTCCATGACGAGCGCAGCGACAAGACCGATGTCTTCGAATACGAGGGCGGCATACGGGCCTTCGTCGAGCACCTGAACCGCAACAAGACCCCGCTGCACCCCACGGTGATCTATTTCACCAGCCAGAAGGGCGGCATCACGGTCGAGGTCGCGATGCAGTGGAACGACTCCTACCAGGAGAATATTTTCTGTTATACCAATAACATACCGCAGCGTGACGGCGGCACCCACCTGGTGGGGTATCGCTCGGCGCTGACCCGTACGCTCAATCAGTACATCGACAACGAAGGCCTGGCCAAGAAGGCCAAGGTCACCATGGTCGGGGACGATGCCCGCGAGGGGCTGACCGCGGTCATCTCCGTGAAGTGCCCGGACCCGAAGTTTTCCTCCCAGACCAAGGAAAAGCTCGTCTCGTCCGAGGTCCGCCCGGTGGTGGAATCGGTCGCCGCCGAGAAGATCCAGGAGTTCCTGCTCGAATTCCCCGGCGACGCCAAGGCGATCACCGCCAAGATCATCGACGCCGCGCGCGCGCGCGAGGCGGCCCGCAAGGCGCGCGACATGACGCGCCGCAAGGGGGTGCTCGACGTGGCCGGCCTGCCGGGCAAGCTCGCCGACTGCCAGGAAAAGGACCCGCGCCTGTCCGAGCTCTTTCTGGTCGAGGGCGATTCCGCCGGCGGGTCCGCCAAGCAGGGGAGGGACCGCCGCTATCAGGCCATCCTGCCCTTGAAAGGCAAGATCCTGAATGTCGAAAAAGCAAGATTCGACAAGGTGTTATCATCGGCCGAGGTGGGGACGCTGATCACCGCGCTCGGGTGCGGGATCGGCAAGGAGGAGTACAACCCGGACAAGCTCCGTTACCACCGCATCATCATCATGACGGACGCCGACGTGGACGGTTCGCACATCCGCACCCTGCTGCTGACGTTTTTCTATCGCCAGATGCCGGAGCTGGTCGAGCGCGGGCACATCTATATCGCGCAGCCCCCGCTCTACAAGATCAAGCGCGGAAAGCAGGAGCGCTATGCCAAGGATGATGGCGAACTCAACGGCTATCTTCTGCAATCCGCCCTCGAAAATACGCGATTGTCTGTAAACGCGGGATCGCCCCCCATCAGCGCCCAGGCCCTGGAGACGCTGGCGGGGGCGTATATGGCGGTCATGGCGACGATCCGCCGCATGGCGAAGCGCTGGAACGCCAGCGTGCTGGAGCAGATCATCTATATGCCCGAGCTCGGCGTCGAAGACGCCCGGGACGCCGGGCGCGTCGACGCCTGGTGCCGGCAGCTCGAAGCGCGGCTGAACGCGGACCGCTCCCCCGGCCTGCGCTTCGGGATCACGGTTCAGCCCGAGGCCGAGGGCCGCACGTGGCGCACCGAGATCGTCGAGAACCTGCACGGCATCGCCACCCGGCGCCCGCTGGGCCCGGAGTTCTTCTCCTCGGCGGAATACCGCAGCATGGTCGCGCTCGGCCGACAGCTCGACGGGCTGATCGGCGCCGGCGCGGTGATCCAGCGCGGCGAACGCCGTCTCGAGGTCGCCAGCTTCAAACAGGCGATGGACTGGATCATCGAAGAGGCCAAGCGCGGCCAGCAGATCCAGCGCTACAAGGGACTCGGCGAGATGAACCCCGAGCAGTTGTGGGAGACCACGATGAACGCCGAGACCCGGCGCCTGCTGCGGGTGCAGATCGAGGATGTCGTGGCGGCCGACGAGATCTTCACCACCCTGATGGGCGATCAGGTCGAGCCGCGCCGCGAGTTCATCGAGAAACACGCGCTGTCGGTAGCAAACCTCGACGTTTGATCCACGCGCTACCCGTCTCGACTCGTGTGGGCGCGTGCGTTCACGCCCACACGGCATCGCCTTCGCCATCCCCGCGCCGGCGGGGATCCGGGCATTGCGATCTCCTCCCATCCTTGATCAAAGATCCGAGCGACGGTGAACGCCCGCGATGACTCGCAGGGTGGGCACGTCGTCCGTGCCCACGCGGAAAGGGGCGCGACCTTCGGTGGGCCATGAAACGTGCCCACCCTGCGGGCGGAAGATCCCTCAGCCGTTCCTCGTCGATATCGAACAGAGGCCGCGCGCTGTGCGGCGCGTGATCAGGCGATTTCGCGATACAGATTCGTGAAGAGGTTGGTGCGCCGGTCGGCCATATGCCGGCCTTCCTCCTGCAGGAAGGTGTGAAACGCCTGCGCCACCACCGAGAGCTGTTTGCCGGCCGGATAGCCCACGTACCAGTGCCAGTCGAGCGGGAATCCGCGCACGTCGAGCAGCGCGATCTCGCCCATCGGCGCCTCCCAGATCAGCGCGTGCTGCGACAGCCCGGCGATGCCCATGCCGCTGGCGACGATCTGCTTGATCGCCTCGTTGCTGCCGAGTTCGATCCGCACCTGCAGGCCGATGCCGTGTTCCTTGAACACCCGTTCGATCGCCATGCGCGTACCGGAACCGGGCTCGCGCATGATGAACGGTTCCTGCGCGATCCGCTCCAGCGGGATCGCCTTCTCGGCCGCCAGCGGATGATTGCGCGGCGCGACGATCACGATGGGATTGAGCAGAAAGGGTTCGAACACCACCTCGGGGGATTCCGGCGGCTGTCCCATGATGTAGAGGTCGTCCATGTTGTCGACCATGCGCTCCAGCAACCGCTCGCGGTTGGTGACCTTGAGCGCGACCTCGATGCCGGGATAGCGGCGGCAGAACTCGCCCAGCACGCGCGGTGCGAAGTACTTCGCCGTGGTGACCACCGCCAGGTTCAGATGACCGCTCTTCAGGCCCTTCAGGTCCGCCATCTGCATGTCGAGGCGCGAGAAGGTGTCGAACAGCTCGCGCGTGGCCTGCAGCAATATGCGGCCGCAGTTGGTCAGGTAGACGCGCTTGCCGATCTGCTCGAACAACGGCAGCCCGATGACCTCGGTGAGCTTGCGGATCTGGATCGAGAGGGTGGGCTGGGTCAGCGCGAGCTCGTCCGCCGCCTTGGTGAAACTGCCCAGGCGGGCGATGGCTTCGAAGACCTGCAACTGGCGCAGGCTGGCGTGCCTGGCGATCTGGCTCAGGTGGAGTTTGTTCATAGACGTTAATCTATCATATGTATGATTATTTTTGATTGGAATTTATATCACGCCTGATCCATCTTAGACCGGCCTGTTCCACAGCGAACAGACCACGAAGAACGCGCTCTGTCGCATATCAAGGTCCAAGACCAGGAGGCTAGATCCATGGGCAAATCAGAAACGATCGCAGAAGGGAAGGAACGCTACAAGTCTGGCGTTATTCCGTACAAGAAAATGGGTTATTGGGAGCCGGATTACAAACCCAAGGATACCGATGTCATCGCCATGTTCCGCATCACCCCGCAGCCGGGCGTGGACCATGAAGAGGCCGCCGCCGCCGTGGCCGGCGAATCCTCCACCGCCACCTGGACGGTGGTATGGACCGACCGTCTGACCGCCTGCGAGCTCTATCGCGCCAAGGCCTTCAGGAGCGAACCCGTCCCCAACACCGGACCGGGCACCAAGACCGAGCAGCAGTACTTCGCCTATATCGCGTACGACCTCGACCTGTTCGAGCCGGGCTCCATCGCCAACCTGACCGCGTCCATCATCGGCAACGTGTTCGGCTTCAAGGCGGTGAAGGCCCTGCGCCTGGAAGACATGCGCATCCCGGTCGCCTATCTGAAGACCTTCCAGGGCCCGGCCACCGGTGTCGTGGTGGAGCGCGAGCGCATGGACAAGTTCGGCCGTCCGTTCCTCGGCGCGACCACCAAGCCCAAGCTCGGCCTGTCCGGCCGCAACTACGGCCGCGTGGTGTACGAGGCGCTGAAGGGTGGTCTCGATTTCGTGAAGGACGACGAGAACATCAACAGCCAGCCGTTCATGCACTGGCGCGATCGTTTCCTCTATTGTATGGAAGCCGTCAACCGCGCCTCCGCGGCCACCGGTGAAGTGAAGGGTCACTACCTGAACGTCACCGCCGGCACCATGGAAGAGATGTACGAGCGCGCCGAGTTCGCCAAGAGCCTCGGTTCCGTCATCATCATGATCGATCTGGTCATCGGCTACACCGCCATCCAGTCCATGGCCAAATGGGCGCGCAAGAACGACATGATCCTGCACCTGCACCGTGCCGGTAACTCGACCTACTCGCGCCAGAAGAACCACGGCATGAACTTCCGCGTCATCTGCAAGTGGATGCGCATGGCCGGTGTCGACCACATCCACGCCGGCACCGTCGTCGGCAAGCTGGAAGGCGACCCGCTGATGATCAAGGGGTTCTATGACGTCCTGCGTGAGACCAACAACCCGAAGAATCTGGAAACCGGTCTGTTCTTCGACCAGGACTGGGCGTCGCTGAACAAGGTGATGCCGGTGGCGTCGGGCGGTATCCACGCCGGTCAGATGCACCAGTTGATCCACTACCTCGGCGAAGACGTGGTCCTGCAGTTCGGTGGCGGCACCATCGGTCACCCGCAGGGCATCCAGGCCGGCGCCACCGCCAACCGTGTCGCGCTGGAGGCCATGATCATGGCGCGCAACGAAGGCCGCGACTACCTGAAGGAAGGTCCGCAGATCCTCGAGGCGGCCGCCAAGTGGTGCTCGCCGCTGAAGGCCGCGCTGGACACGTGGAAGGACATCACCTTCAACTACGATTCCACCGATACGGCGGACTTCGTTCCTTCGGCCACCGCCAGCAACTGATGAACTGAGGAGATGCCAATATGATGACCAATACGGGCAATCGCATCACGCAGGGACAGTTCTCGTTCCTGCCTGACCTGACCGATGCGCAGATCACCGCGCAGATCAAGTACGCGCTGAAGAACAACTGGGCCGTCAGCGTGGAATACACCGACGATCCGCACCCGCGCAACACCTACTGGGAGCTGTTCGGCATGCCCATGTTCGACCTGAAGGATCCCGCCGGGATCCTGATGGAGATCAACAACTGCCGCAAGACCTTCCCGAACCACTACATCCGGGTCATGGCGTTCAACAGCCATCGCGGCGTGGAATCGCCGTCCATGTCGTTCATCGTCAACCGGCCGAAGGTGGAGCCGGGCTTCGGTGTGTCGCGGCAGGAAGTCGATGGTCGCAACATCCGCTACACCGTGCACAGCTACGCGACCGACAAGCCGGAAGGCGAGCGTTACTGAGGCATGCAATAAAGGCGGCGGCGGGCGCAGGCCCGCCGCCTCTCCTGTTCGGGCGACGATGGGAATCCTGGCTATGGGCGATAACAGAAAGGTGCAGGCCGCCGGTGCCGACGAGGCGCAGGTGGATCTCGAGGCCGAATTCAAGGCCTCCAACATCCAGGAAGTGCTGGACAAGCTGGACCGCGAGTTGATCGGGCTCATGCCCGTGAAGACACGCATCCGCGAGATCGCCGCGCTGCTGCTGGTCGACCGCCTGCGGCGGAAGTTCGAGCTGTCCTCCGAGACGCCGACCCTGCACATGTGTTTCACCGGTAACCCCGGCACCGGCAAGACCACGGTGGCGATGCGCATGGGCGAGATCCTGAAGCGGCTCGGCTACGTGCGCGAAGGACACCTGGTCACCGTGACGCGCGACGATCTCGTCGGCCAGTACATCGGCCACACCGCGCCGAAGACCAAGGAAGTGATCAAGAAGGCCATGGGCGGCGTGCTGTTCATCGACGAGGCCTATTATCTGTACAAGCCGGAGAACGAGCGGGATTACGGCGCGGAGTCCATCGAGATCCTGCTGCAGATCATGGAGAACAACCGCGACGATCTCGTCGTGATCCTGGCCGGCTACAAGGACAAGATGGAGAAGTTCTTCCAGAGCAACCCGGGCATGCGTTCGCGCATCGCCCATCACATCGATTTTCCGGATTACACGGCGGGCGAGCTGCTCCATATCGCGAAGCTGATGCTCGAGCGCCAGAACTACCGTTTCAGCGCCGAGGGGGAAGCGGCCTTCACGGAATACCTCAAACTGCGCATGCAGCAGCCGCACTTTTCCAACGCCCGTTCGGTGCGCAATGCGCTCGATCGTGCGCGCCTGCGCCAGGCCAACCGGTTGTTCGCCGACGCCGGCCGGAAACTCGGCAAGGCGGATCTGATGACCATCGAGGCCGAGGACGTGTTGGCGAGCCGGATCTTCGGCGCGGGTTCCGGCGCCGTGTAAGCCGCGGCCACGACAGACTCATGGAGCACGGCATATGGCCCTGGTGAATATGCGTGACCTGCTCTACCATGCGTACCGGCAGCATTACGCGGTCGGCGCCTTCGATATCGTCAGCCTGGATTTCCTGCAGGGCGTCCTGCGGGGGGCGGAAGCGTCCCGCGCCCCGGTCATCCTCAATTTCGTCGTTCCCCAGTTCGGGGACTACGACTTCGAACTGCTCGTCGCCGCCGCGCTCGCGGGGGCGCGACGCAGCCCCGTGCCGGTCGCCCTGAATCTGGATCACGCCCCCGATCTGGACTGCGTCGTCTACGGTATCCGCCACGGTTGCAACGGCGTGATGATCGACGGCTCGCGCCTGCCGTTCGAGCGCAACGTCGAGCTCACGCGCTCCGTGGTGCAGACCGCGCATGGCTGCGGGATCGCGGTCGAGGGCGAGCTGGGGATCGTCGCGGACTACGCCGAGGACGCCCTGGCCGCGGGGGAGCGGGGCGTATATACCTGGCCCGACGAGGCGCGGCAATATGTGCGGCAGACCAAGGTGGATTTCCTCGCCGTCTCGATCGGCACCGGGCACGGCATGCGTTCGGATCGCTACGATCTGGATCTGGAGCGCCTGACCCGCATCAACAAGGCCGTCGGCATACCGCTGGTGATCCACGGCGGCAGCGGACTGAGCGATGCGCAGTACGAGTGCCTGATCGACCGCGGCGTGGCCAGGATCAATTATTACAGCGGTCTGTCCCAGATCGCGGCGCGGCGCCTGCGCAGCAACTGTCTGGTGAAGCGCACCGGCGGGGTCGTCGCGCTGGGGCAGGGCGTCGTCGAGGCGATCGGCAAAGAGGTCGAACGCTGCCTGTCGGTGTGGGGCGCGGCCGGCCGCGCCGGGGAAGTCCTCGCCGAGGCGGCGCCGTGGAACGAGGTGGAACACCTCATCCTCTACAACAGCACCGAGGACGCGGCGCGGGTGGAGGAGATGATGGCCGAGGGGCGGCGCGTGCTGGGCGCCATCCCCGGCGTGCGCCGGGTGTACGCGGGCCGCGCGCTGAAGGACGGGGCCAAGTACCGTTACTGCTGGCTGGTGCGTTTCGCCCATCCCGATGTGGTCGACAGCTACCGCGACCATCCCGATCACGTCGCCTTCGCCGAGACCCGGTTTCGTCCTTCCGCGGCGCCGGGACGCATCAGCATCGATTATCTGGAAACGGCGTCGGGGGACGCCGCGCCGCCGCGCGAAGTGGCGGCCGCACGACGGCGGGGCGGGTCGATATGATGGGCCCCCTGCTGACCTCCGAACTCTCCGGGCTGCGCCTGCTGAATCGCGGCAAGGTGCGCGATGTCTACGAGATCGACGCGGAGCGTCTGCTGATCGTGGCGACCGACCGGCTGTCCGCCTTCGACGTGGTATCACCGACGCCCATCCCGGACAAGGGCCGGGTGCTGACCGCGCTTTCGCGTTTCTGGTTCGGTTACCTGGGCGGCATCACGGCGCACCACCTGACGGACGAGGATCCGCTCGCCCTGGTCGGCACGGCGCGCGAGCGCGATCAGCTCGCCGGCCGGTCGCTGGTCGTGCGCCGGCTCGCGCCCCTGCCCATCGAGGCCATCGTGCGCGGCTATCTGGTCGGGTCCGGCTGGCGCGACTACCGCCGCGGCGGCGAGGTCTGCGGTATCCGGCTGCCGGACGGGCTGCGCGAGGCGGAACGGCTGGAACAACCGATATTCACGCCGTCCACCAAGGCGGCGGCGGGCGCCCATGACGAGAACATCGATTTCGAACAGGCGTCGAGGGCCGTCGGACGCGACACGATGGAGCGGGTGCGGGAGCTCAGCCTGCGCCTGTACCGGCAGGCCGCGCGATACGCGCTGACCCGCGGCATCATCATCGCCGACACCAAGTGCGAGTTCGCCCTGGACCGGAGCGGGGCGCTGGTCCTGATCGACGAGGTGTTCACGCCGGACTCGTCGCGCTTCTGGCCGGCGGACGGTTACGCCCCGGGGCGGGTCCCCGCCAGTTTCGACAAGCAGTACGTGCGCGATTATCTCGAGCGGATCGGCTGGGACAAGCGGCCGCCGGCGCCCGCCCTGCCGGACGAGGTCGTGGCGGAGACGGCGCGGAAATACCGCGAGGCACTGGAGCGCCTCGTGCCATAAGGGCGGACACGCGGAGGACGGCGCCTACCGATGTCCCTGATCGATGAGTTCACGCCCCTGCGCATCCTGCCGCGCGCCCTGCCGGCGGGCTGTTTCAATACCGTGCGTCTGGCCCAGTTGCGCATGGGTGAGCCGCTGCGCCTGCCGGTGCCCGGCCTGCGCCTGCTCGAATGCATCCTCGAGCGCGAGGTCTGGATCTGCGTCGACAGCCGGTTCGATCATCTGCCCCTGATCGCCTGGACCGGATTCCGCGTCACGGGCCGGGGGCTGCACGAGGACGTGTGCTGCGAGCAGCGCCTCTACCATATCCATGCCGGACTGCTCATGGGGCCCGCCCTGGACGCGATCGAGCGCGCCGCGGCCGAGGCGCTCGACAGGACGCGGGCGGAGGCGCACTGATCCGCGGTGTGCGGGATCAGGCGGAGGCGCGCGCGGCGAAGCTCGCCGCGCCGAGCAACCCGATGCGGGGATTGATCACCACTGCGACCGGGATCTCCGCCGTCAGATGCGCCATGCGGCCCTTGGCGTTGAAGGCCGCCATGAAGCGGCCGTCGGCCAGGCGCGGCAGGATGCGCGGCGCGATGCCGCCGGCGATATAGAGACCGCCGTAGGGCAGGGTGAGCAGGGCGAGATTGCCGGCGTGCGCGCCGTAGATGGCGACGAACAGCGCCAACGCCTCGCCCGCGAGCGTTTCGCTGTGGGTCAGCGCGTGCTCGGTCACCGCGGCGGCGGCGTCCTGTGTCTGCATGCGCCGCGCGAGGTCCGCGTCGACCCGCTCCGGCCAGCGCGTGCACAGATAGTCGTGGATCGCCGCCAGCCCCGGCCCGGACAGGAGGCGCTCGATCGAGACATGGCCGTGGCGTTGCGCCAGCCAGGCGAGCAGATCGAGCTGCAACGCGCCGTTGGGCGCGAAATCGACGTGACCACCCTCGGTGGGCTGCACCCGGTAGTGCGCGCCGTCCCAGGCGAGCAGCGCCGTGCCCAGCCCGGTGCCGGCGCCCAGCACGGTGCGGGGTCCCGCGGCGCGCGGCCGGCCCGGCTGCAGCACGACGAGATCGTTCTCCTCGAGTAGTTCGATGGCGTGGCCCACGGCCTGGAAGTCGTTGATCAGACGCACCGCGGGCAGCGCGAGCTCGGCGGCGAGGCGGCGGTTGTCGAGGCGCCAGCCCAGGTTGGTGACGCGCGCCATCTCGCTGTCCTCGGCCGTGATCACCGGACCGGCGACGGCGAAACACGCGCGCTCGATGTCGCGCCGGGCGGGCCCCAGGCCGGCGAGGAAATCCGTCAGCATGGCCTCGAAGCCGGGATAGGCGCGGCTGTCGTAACGCCGCTCTCGGGTCAGGCGTATCCCGTCGTCGCCGTCTTCCGCCAGCGCGAGCAGCGTCTTGGTCCCGCCGACATCGGCCGCCAGCAGGCTCATGTCAGACGCCCGGCAGCAGGCGCGCGGCGGCGCGGTCGAGGAACCACTCGAGTTCGCCGCGGGGGCGCAGCCGCGCGGCCGGATGGCGGGCGGCCGGCCCCGTTTCGCCGAGCACGTCCCGGACGATCTCCGCCTTGCCCTCGCCGGCGACCAGCAGCGCGAGGTGGCGGGCGGCGTCGAGGACGGGATAGGTCAGGCTGATGCGCCAGGCCTGTAACTTGTCCACATGGACCGCGGCCGCCCAGGCGCGGCGCTCGTCGAGGATGGCGGTGTCCGGGAACAGCGAGGCGATATGCCCGTCCGGCCCGAGGCCGAGCAGCACCAGGTCGAAGCGCCCGGTCGCCTCGCCGTGCGCGCGCGGCAGATGGCGATGGAGGAGATCCGCATAGTGCCGCGCGGCGGCCCGGGGATCGGGGTCTTCGGCCTCGATGCGATGGATCTGCGCCGGCGGCAGCGCCACGTGGCTCAGCAGCGCCTCGTCGGCCATGCCGAAGTTGCTGTCGGGGTGCCCGGGCGGGACGCAGCGTTCGTCGCCGAAATAGACGTGGGTCGCGCCCCAGTCGATGCGGTCGCGGAATTCGGTGGCGAGCGCGCGATAGAGCTGCCTGGGCGTCGATCCGCCCGCGAGCGCGACGTGAAAGCCGCGATGATCCGCCTGGGCCGCGCGCGCCAGCGCGGCGAAACGCGCCGCCGCCGCGTGCGCCAGCGCGACGGGATCGGGGTGGATGTGCAGACGACGATCGCCGTCCATGCGGCCTCCTGGGTGTGCGGCTAAAAGTAACAGGCTTTCCGTCGCGAGAAAAGTCCGCGCGAATCGACAAGTCCGCGTCATTATGGGGAATTTGTCACATGCGCGCGCTTGACCCCGTATCGGGCGCGGCCTAAGCTAGCCGCAGGAATCGCAGTACGCGGGAATCTGCCGGAGGGGGCGAGACGTGAACGCATGGGCGTGGTTGATCCTGGGCCTGCTGCTGGGGCTGGCGGGCGGTTTCCTGCTCGGCTGGAACGGCGGCCCCGCGCGTCAGTCCCGCAAGGTCGACCGCGAGCTCAAGGATACGCGCGACGAACTGGTGAGTTACCGCGACCGGGTCGTCACCCACTTTGCTTCCACCGCCGACCTGGTCAACGCGATGTCCGCGAACTACGCCGCCCTCCATCGGCAACTGACGCAGGACGCGCAGGCGCTGTGCAACGGTCGCGAACCCAGCCTCAAGGCCATCAGCCTGAACGAGGGCGGCGCGGGCGAATCCGCCCCGGCGCAGGGTACGCTGCCGCTGCCCGTGCCGGCCCTGCCCTTGCCCGGGGAGCCGATGGCCTCGTCGCGTTCGGTGCCGTCCCGGCATACCCGGGGCTGGTACCGGGAATCCTCCTCCGAGGACGAGGCCAGCGACTACGTGAAGGAAGACCCGCGCTACTGATCCGGCCCGCCGCCGGCGCCCGCCGTTTTCCGCTCGAGCACGACGAAGCTGTGCGGGTAGGGGTTTTTCCCGTCGGCGGGGCGATCGTCGCGCGCGGCCTCGCGCCAGTCGGCGGCCTCCAGCGCCGGGAAGAAGGTATCGCCCTCGAATTCCGCCCCGATCTCCGTCAGATAGATCCGTTGCGCGCGCGCCAGCGCCTGCCGGTAGAGGGAGGCGCCGCCGATCACCATCAACTCGGCGCTGGCGCGGCCGTGTTCGTACGCCGCTTCGAGCGAGGGCAGCACGACGCAGCCTTCCGCGCGGTAGGCCGGATCGCGGCTGATGACGATGTTGTCGCGCCCCGGCAGCGGGCGGCCGATGGATTCGTGCGTCCTGCGCCCCATCACCACCGGCTTGCCGAGGGTCACGGCGCGGAAATACCGGAGGTCGGCGGGCAGGTGCCAGGGCAGCGCGTTGTCGCGCCCGATCACGCGGTTGCGCCCCATCGCCACCACCAGCGAGACGATCATGATCAGACGGCCACGGGCGCCTTGATGTGCGCGTGGGCCTGATAGCCGGTGAGCGTGAAGTCCTCGTACACGAAATCGAACAGGGAGCGGCGCGCCGGATTGAGCTGCATGGCCGGCGCCGGGTAGGGCGTGCGCGCGAGCTGGGTCTCGGCCTGCTCCAGGTGGTTGAGGTACAGGTGCGCGTCGCCCAGGGTATGGATGAATTCGCCCGGCTCGAGGCCGCTCACCTGCGCCACCATGCGTGTGAGCAGGGCATAGGAGGCGATGTTGAACGGCACGCCGAGAAAGATGTCGGCGCTGCGCTGGTAGAGCTGGCAGGAGAGCCGGCCGTCGGCGACGTAGAACTGGAAAAAGGCGTGGCAGGGCGGCAGCTTCATCCGGTCGATGTCGGCCACGTTCCAGGCGCTGACGATCAGGCGGCGCGAATCGGGCGTGCGCTGGATCGCCTCGATCACCGCGCGGATCTGATCGATGTGTCGTCCGTCCGCCGTCGGCCAGCTCCGCCACTGATAGCCGTACACCGGGCCGAGCTCGCCGTCGGCGTCCGCCCATTCGTCCCAGATCGTCACCCCGTGTTCGCGCAGATAGCGCACGTTGGTGTCTCCGCGCAGGAACCACAGCAGCTCGTGGATGATGCTCTTCAGGTGCAGCTTCTTGGTGGTGACCAGCGGAAAACCGGCGGCGAGATCGAAGCGCATCTGGTAGCCGAACACGCTCAGCGTGCCGGTACCGGTGCGGTCTTCCTTGCGCGCGCCGTGATCGCGCACGTGGCGCAGCAGATCGAGATACTGTTTCACCGCAGGGTCGCCTCGCGCGTGGAATCGTTGCGGTGCGCCAGCCACCACAGCACGGCGCCGGTCGCGAGCATCGGCAGACAGAGCAACTGGCCCATGGTGAGCCAGCCGGCGGCGATGAAACCGAGCTGTTCGTCCGGCGTGCGCGCGAACTCGACCAGGAAGCGGAACGCGCCGTAGCCGAGCAGGAACAGGGCGGACACCGCCATCGGCGGGCGCGGTTTGCGCGCGTACAGCCACAGGACGACAAACAGCAGCACGCCTTCCAGCAGCATCTCGTAGAGCTGCGAGGGGTGGCGCGGCAGGCCGCCGGCGCGCGGGTCGGGGAACACCATGGCCCACGGCAGGTCGCTCACGCGGCCCCACAGCTCGCCGTTGATGAAGTTGCCGAGGCGGCCGGCGCCGAGGCCGATCGGGATCAGAGGCGCGGTGAAATCCGCGATCTCGAAGAAGCGCCGCCCGCGCCGGCGCGCGAACAGCGCCATCGCGGCGATCACGCCGAGCAAGCCGCCGTGGAAGGACATGCCGCCCTGCCAGATCTTGAGGATATTCAGCGGTTCGGCTAGATAGGCGGAGAAGTCGTAGAACAGGATGTAGCCGAGGCGTCCGCCCAGGATCACGCCGAGCGCGGCATAGAAGATGAGGTCGGAGAGGTCCTGCGGGCTCAGACCGGGGAACAGCCGCAGCCGGCGCCGGCCCAGCCACCAGGCGGCGGCGAAACCGATCAGATACATCAGACCGTACCAGTGGACCTTGAACGGGCCCAGTTGGACCGCCACGGGATCGATGTCGGGGTAGATCAGCACGGGGTCTAGTATAACAGTCAGGCCGTGGCATCGCCGCGATGGACGCGCGCGATGAAGCACTTCAGATACGCGGTCTCCGGGATCGCGGGATGGACAGGATGGTCCGGGCCCTGGTGGCCCTGCTCGAGGATCTGCAGTTCGCGGCCGGCGTGCTGCGCCGCCTGCTGCAGCGCGCCGCGCAGCTCGTCCGCCGCGAGGTGGAAGGAGCAGGAGGCCGAGATCAGGATCCCGTCCGCGTCGAGCAGTTGCATGGCGAGCTGGTTGAGGCGCTGGTAGGCGCGCACCCCGGCCGCCTTGTCCTTGCGCCGCTTGATGAAGGCGGGCGGGTCGAGCACGATCACGTCGAAGGTCTCGCCCGCCTCGCGCAGCGCCTTCAGCGTCGCGAAGGCCTCGCCGTGGCGCGCCTCGACGCGCTCGGCGACGCCGTTCAGGCGCGCGTTGTGCAGCAGCAGGTCGAGCGCGGGGCGCGATTCGTCCACGCACACCACCCGGCGCGCGCCGGCGGCCGCGGCCTGTACGCCCCAGGCCCCGCTGTAGCTGAAGACGTCGAGCACGCGCCGGTCGCGCACGTAGGCGGGCAGGCGCGCGCGGTTCATGCGGTGATCGTAGAACCAGCCGGTCTTCTGGCCGGTAAGCGGTTCGAGTTCGAAGCGGAGGCCGTTTTCCTCCGCCATCACCCGCTCCGGCGCGGCGGGCAGCGCCTCGACGTAGGGCGGCAGCCCCTCCAGGGCGCGGATCGGCGCGTCGTTGCGCAGCACCACCGCCGCCGGCCGCATCGCCTCGTCCAGGGCGGCCAGGATGGCGTCTCTGCAGCGCTCCATGCCCGCGGTGGTCAGTTGCACCGCGAAGACCCGGTCGTAACGGTCGATCACTAGGCCCGGCAGGCCGTCGCTCTCGCCGTAGACCAGGCGGTAGAACGGCCGCTCGAACAGGCGCGCGCGCAGGGCCGCCGCGGTGGCGATGCGGCGGCCGAACCAGGCGGCATCGGGCACGGCGTCGGGGGAGCGGTCGAGCAGCCGGGCGCAGATCAGGGAGTGCGGGTTGACGTAGACGGTGCCGAGCGGCCGCTCGCGGAAGTCACGCAGGACGGCCGTCTCGCCCGGTTCGAAGGCCGTGAGCGGGGTGACCGCCACGTCGATCTCGTTGCTGTACACCCACAGGTGCCCGGCGCGCAGCCGGTGTTCCTCGTTTTTCCTCAACTGCAGT
>JADLCS010000039.1 GCA_020847075.1 Gammaproteobacteria bacterium | reverse complement strand
TCGGCGTCCATCATCAGATAGGTGCGTTTGCCATGCAGCACGCCGGGCAGTCCGGCGCACCGCGGCGCCGCGTGATGACCGCGGGGGATGCCGTCGCCGGCGGCCTCGACGCCGTAGATGGCTACCCCGCCGTCGCCCAAGAAGGGATGAAACAGCCCGATCGCGTTCGAACCGCCGCCGACGCAGGCCACCAGCGCGTCCGGCAGGCGGCCCGTCTGCGCCAGGCACTGTGCGCGCGCCTCGCGCCCGATCACGGCCTGGAAATCGCGCACCATGGCCGGATAGGGGTGCGGGCCGGCGACGGTGCCGATGATGTAGAAGGTCGTGTCGATGTTGGTGACCCAGTCGCGCATGGCCTCGTTCAGCGCGTCCTTCAACGTGCGCGAGCCCGACTCGACCGCGACCACCTCGGCGCCGAGCAGGCGCATGCGGTAGACGTTGATCGACTGCCGCCGGATGTCCTCGGCGCCCATATAGACCACGCACTCCATGCCGAAGCGCGCCGCCACCGTCGCGCTGGCGACGCCGTGCTGGCCGGCGCCGGTCTCGGCGATGATGCGCCGCTTGCCCATGCGGCGCGCGAGCAGGGCCTGTCCGATGGTGTTGTTGATCTTGTGCGCGCCGGTGTGGTTGAGGTCCTCGCGC
Organism: Gammaproteobacteria bacterium; assembly: GCA_020847075.1. Classification (GTDB taxonomy): domain Bacteria; phylum Pseudomonadota; class Gammaproteobacteria; order SZUA-140; family SZUA-140; genus JADJWH01. The sequence continues at coordinate 25,558 of JADLCS010000039.1, read as the reverse complement.
TTGAGGTAGATCTGGGCGCCGCCCAGTTCGCGGCTCCAGCGTTCGGCATGGTACAGCGGCGAGGGCCGGCCCACGTAATGCTGCAGGTCGCGGTCGAACTCGGCGAGGAACGCGGGATCCTTCAGGTAATGCGTATAGGCCAGACGCAGCTCCTCCAGCGGCGCCATCAGGGTCTCCGCCACGAAGCGTCCGCCGTAGGGCCCGAAATGCCCGTTCGCGTCCGGCAAGCTGTTCCAGTCAGGCGTCTTCTTGCCCGTCTCTGCCACGAATCTCTACCTCAGGAAAAATGGTCCGTATCGCGCCCGCCGCCGTCCGCATCGGCGCGCCGCACCGCCGCGAAAAAGGCCGCCATCCGGGCGGCGTCCTTGACGCCCTTCGCCGCCTCGACGCCCCCGCTCACGTCGACGCCGTAGGGGCGCACGGCCCGTATTGCATCGTTTACGTTCTCCGGCGTCAATCCCCCGGCCAGCAGCAGGTGCGCGCCGGGGCGCGGCGGGATCTCGTCCCAGGAGAACGTCGCGCCGGTCCCGCCCGCCACCCCCGGGCGATAGGTATCGAGCAGCAGCGCGCGGGCGTCGTGATAGCGCTCCGCCTCCGCCCGCACGTCGATGCCCGGCCGCATGCGCACCGCCTTGATGTAAGGCAGTCCGAAGCCGCGGCAGTCCGCCGGGGATTCATCGCCGTGGAATTGCAGGAGGTCGACGCGCACCCGCTCGAGCACAGCCGCGATCTCCGCCGCGCCGGCGTCGACGAACAGGCCCACCGCCTGGACGAACGGCGGCAGTCCGGCCGCGATCTCCGCCGCGCGCGCGACGTCCACGCGGCGCGGGCTGCGCGCGTAGAACACCAGCCCGATCGCGTCCGCGCCCAGCGCCGCGGCCGCCAGCGCATCCTCGTTCCGGGTAATGCCGCAGATCTTAACACGGGTACGCATAGATTCAGATACAAGATACAAGAGGATAGAGGAAAGATAAAAGGGGAAAACCACCAAAAGATCCCGAATCCGGCCCGGCGCCCCTCAACCCGGCGAACCGCAAGGGTTTAACTCTCCTCTTTACCTCTGCTTTTACCACACCCCGGGCCGGGCCGGCTCGTACGGGATGTCGTACCGTTCGGGATATTCGACGCCCACGAAATAAAGCCCCGCGGGCACCGCGTTCACCCCGCCCAGGCGGCGGTCGCGATGCTCCAGCACCTCGCGCGACCAGTCCGTCTCCCGTTCACCCGCCCCGATGGCGATCAGCACGCCGGCGATGTTGCGCACCATGTGATGCAGAAAGGCATCGGCCACGATGTCGATGACGACGAACTCCTCGTGCCGCCGCACCTCCAGACGCTGCACGGTGCGCACCGGGCTTTTGGCCTGACAGGCATAGGCGCGATAGGAAGAGAAATCGTGCCGGCCGATCAGGTGACGCGCGGCCGCATCCATCCGGACCGCGTCGAGCGCGCGATACTCCCACGCGACCGCCTCCGCCGGCAGGGCGGGACGCACCGGCGTGTTGCGGATCACGTAGCGGTAGTGGCGCCGCAGGGCCGAGAAGCGCGCATGAAAATCGTCCGCCACCGGGCGCGCCCAGCGCACGCTGACGTCGGGCGGCAGATGGGTGTTGGCGCCGAACACCCAGGAGCGGTCGCGCCGCTGCGCCGTGGTGTCGAAGTGCGCGACCTGCCCCAGGGCATGCACCCCCGCGTCGGTGCGGCCGGCGCAGGCCACGCGGACGGGATGATCGGCGATGCGGCCGAGCGCCTCCTCGACACAGGCCTGCACGGTGCGCACGCCCTGCTGGAGCTGCCAGCCGCAGAAGCGCGTCCCCGCATACTCGATGCCCAGGGCAACGCGCATCAGCGGGCGCTTCCGGCGTCCGGCGCCGCGGCGGGGAGGCGCGGCCTCCCGTCATTCTCTATAATCATCGTTCATCAACCGCCGGAGCACGGAACGCCATGCACCCACTGAAAAATCTGTTCGACAACAATCATCGCTGGGCGCAGCGCATGACGTGCGTCGATCCCGACTTCTTCAAGCATCTGACCGAACAGCAGTCGCCCGAATACCTGTGGATCGGCTGCTCGGACAGCCGCGTGCCCGCCAACGAGATCGTCGGCCTGCCGCCGGGCGAACTGTTCGTTCACCGCAACGTGGCCAATATTGTAATCCACACCGACCTGAATTGCCTTTCGGTGCTGCAATACGCGGTGGACGTGCTCGGCGTGAAGCACATCATCGTGTGCGGGCATTACGGCTGCGGCGGCATCCGGGCGGCGCTGGAGGACAAGGCGCACGGCCTGATCGACAACTGGATCCACAACGTGCGCGAGATCTACGAACTGCACCGCGAACGCATCGACGCGGAGCCGGACGCCGCGCGCCGGCTCGCGCAGATGTGCGAGCTCAACGTGATGGAGCAGGCCAAGAAGGTCTACCGCACGACGATCGTCCAGCAGGCGCTGCAGCGCGGCCAGACCCTGACGATCCACGGCCTCATCTACGATATCGCGGACGGCATCCTCAAGGACCTCGAGGTGCGCTTCCCCTGACCCCGGGCCGGGCCGCCGCCGGGGGCTACTTCAGCGCCTTGTAGTGGTCGATCAGCCCGCGGGTCGAGGCGTCGTGCCCCTGCGCGGGGGCCGTACCGTCGAGCTCCGGCAGGATCGCCGAGGCGAGCTGCTTGCCCAGCTCTACGCCCCACTGGTCGAAGGGATTGATGTTCCAGATCACGCCCTGGGTGAAGATCTTGTGCTCGTACATCGCGAGCAGCATGCCCAGCGTGTACGGCGTAAGGCTGCGGAACAGGATGGAATTGGTGGGCCGGTTGCCCTCGAAGACCTTGTGCGGCAACAGGCGCTCCAGCGCGTCGCCGCTCATGCCGGCCGCCTCCAGTTCGCGCCGCACCTCCGCCTCCGTCTTGCCGCGCATCAGCGCCTCGGTCTGGGCGAAGAAATTCGACAGCAGGATCTTGTGATGCGCGCCGACCGGATTGTGCGAACGCGCCGCCGCGATGAAGTCGGCGGGGATGAGCGCGGTGCCCTGGTGGATGAGCTGATAGAACGCATGCTGGCCGTTGGTGCCCGGCTCGCCCCAGATGACCGGGCCGGTGGCGTAGTCGACCGTCGCGCCGGAGCGGTCGACGTGTTTCCCGTTGCTCTCCATGTCCGCCTGCTGCAGATAGGCGGGCAGGCGCTCCAGGTACTGGTCATAAGGCAGGATGGCGTGGCTGCGCGTGCCGAAGAAATTGTTGTACCAGACCCCCAGCAGTCCGAGCACCGCCGGGATGTTGCGCTCGACCGGCGCGGTGCGGAAATGCTCGTCCATGGCGTGGGCGCCTTCCAGCAGCAGGTCGAAATTGTCCATGCCGACGGCGATCGCGATGGACAGGCCGATCGCGCTCCACAGCGAATAGCGCCCGCCGACCCAGTCCCAGAATTCGAACATATTGGCCGGATCGATGCCGAAGGCGGCGACCTCGCGCACGTTGGTCGACAGGGCGACGAAATGCCTGGCGACGGCGCCCTCGTCCCCGCTCGATTGCACGAACCATTCACGCGCGGTGCGCGCGTTGGCGAGCGTCTCCTGGGTGGTGAAGGTCTTCGAAGAGATGATGAACAGGGTCTGTTCGGGCGGCTTCTGCTTCAGAGTCTCGATGATATGCGTGCCGTCGACGTTGGAGACGAAGTGCACGCGCAGCCCCGCGCGCATATAGGGCCTGAGCGCGCGCGTCACCATCGCGGGGCCGAGATCCGAGCCTCCGATGCCGATGTTGACGATGTCGGTGATCCGTTTGCCGGTGTATCCCTTCCAGTCGCCGTTGCGCACGGCGGCGCTGAAGGCGCGCATGCGCGCGAGCACCGCGGTGATCCGCGGCATGACGTCCACGCCGTCGACGAATACAGGGCGGCCGGAGCGGTTGCGCAGGGCGGTGTGCAGCACGGCGCGGTTCTCGCTGAAATTGATCTTCTCCCCGCCGAACATGCGCCCGATCTGCCCCGGCAGATCGGCCTGGCGCGCCAGCTCCGCGAGCAGGCGCATGGTCTCCGCGGTGACGCGGTTCTTCGAGTAATCGACCAGGAAATCGCCGAGCCGCAGGGAGAACGCGTCGAACCGGCCGGGATCGGCGCGGAACAGCTCGCGCATAGGCAGGTCCCTGACCTGCCCGTAGTGCGCCTCCAGTGCGCGCCAGGCGGATGACCGTGTCAGCTCCGACATGGATGGACCCCGGGAATTCTAATAGGCTTCGGAACCGACGTCGCTGCCGTCGATCGTGAGCTTGTGGCGCCAGAACTGGTCGTCGCGATCGAACAGCCGGTAGGTGCCGCGCGGCCCCCAGGTGCCGGCGGCGTAGGTATTGATGAAGTCGCGCTCCATGGACCACACCTTGAGCACCGGGTCGACCACGCGCCAGGCCCACTCGACCTCGTCGTAGCGCAGAAACAGCGAGTGATCGCCCTTCATGGTGTCCAGCAGCAGTTCCTCGTAGGCATCCGTCTCCTTGTCGTCCTTGGAGCGGTAGCTCGCGTCGAGGCTGATGGTGCGGGTGCGCATCTCGAGGCCGTGCACCTTGACCTGGATCTCCATCTTCAGAAACTCGTTCGGCTGTATCCCCATCAGCAGCCAGTTCGGGTTGATGCGCTCGAGATGGGTATTGCGGAATAGATGGTGCGGCGGCTCCTTGAAGCGGATGGTGATCGCGGAGCTGGCCTCGGCCATGCGCTTGCCCGTGCGCAGATAGAACGGGACGCCGCGCCAGCGCCAGTTGTCGACGTAGAGCTTGAGCGCGGCATAGGTCTCGGTCACGCTGCCCGGATCGACGCCGCCCTCCTCCTGGTAGCCCGGCACGGCCCTGCCGTCGACGGCGCCCTGAGCGTACTGGCCGCGGAAGGCGTGCGCGTGCACCGCGTTCTGGGTGATCGGCCGGATCGACTTCAGCACCTTGACCTTCTCGTCGCGCAGCGACTCGGCGTCCATCATCGCCGGCGGCTCCATCGCCACCAGCGTGAGCAACTGCATGAGATGGCTCTGCAGCATGTCGCGCAGGGCGCCGGCGCCCTCGTAATAGCCGGCCCGGCCCTCGATGCCGCGCACCTCGGAGTGGGTGATCTGCACGTGATCGACGTAATCCCGGTTCCACAGCGGCTCCAGCAGCAGGTTGGCGAAGCGGAACACCAGGATATTCTGCACCGTCCCCTTGCCGAGATAATGGTCGATGCGGAAGATCTGCTTCTCGCTGAGATGGCGCGAGATCCCCTGCTGCAGCGACTGCGCGCTGATCAGGTCGTAGCCGAACGGCTTCTCGATCACGACGCGGCGCCAGCCGGCGGACTGCTTGAGCAGACCGACCGCGCTGAGGCGCTCGATCGCCGGACCGAAGTCGGCCGGCGGGATCGCCATGTAGAAGATCACGTTGGGCGAAAACAGGCCGTAGTTGCCGAGCCGTTCGTTCAGGCGATCGTAGGCCTGGGCGTCGTCGAGATCGCCCTGCACGTAGTGGAGACGGGCGCGAAAGCGCTGGAAGGCGTCGATGTCGTATCCGTGCGGATACTTCTCCGCCAGCATGGCGGCGACCTCGTCGCTCCAGCGTTCGCCGGACCACTCGCGGCGCGCGAAGGCGACGATGGTCAGCTTCTCCGGCAGCCGGCGCTCGACCTCGAGCGAGAACAGCGCCGGAATGAGCTTGATGCGGGTGAGGTTACCGGTCGCCCCGAAGATGACGAGCGCGCACGGCTCCATGGAGACTCAATCCTTGTCCCGGGGGGTGATCGCGTGCCCCCCGAAGGCGTTGCGCATCACGGAGATCATCTTGTTGACGTAATCGCCGCCGTGCTGGCTGGCAAAGCGCATGTGCAGGGCGAGACTGATCACCGGAGCGGGCACACCCTGGCTGATCGCCTCCATCACCGTCCAGCGGCCCTCGCCGGAATCGGCCACCACCGGTGCGATGGACTCGAAGCTTTGATCGCTGGCCAGGGCAGTGGCGGAGAGATCGAGCAGCCAGCTGCGCACGACGGAGCTGTGGCGCCAAAGTTCGGAGATCTGCGCCAGGTCGAGCGAGAACTCCTTCTTGCCGCGCAGCAGGGCGAAACCTTCGGCATAGGCCTGCATCATGCCGTACTCGACGCCGTTGTGGATCATCTTGGTGAAGTGCCCCGCCCCGCGCGGCCCGACGTGCGCCCAGCCGCGGTCGGGCGCCGGCGCCAGCGCCTGGAGGATCGGCTCGACCACCTTGACGTGGACCTTCTCGCCGCCCGCCATCAGACAGTAGCCGTTGTCCAGTCCCCACACGCCGCCCGAGGTCCCGACGTCGACCAGTCCGATGCCGGACTGCGCCAGCATGGCGCCGCGGCGCTGCGTATCCTTGTAGCTGGAATTGCCGCCGTCCACCACGATATCGCCGGACGACAGGCGTCGTTCCAGTTCCTTCATGGTCTTCTCGGTGGCCTCGCCGCTCGGCACCATGACCCAGACGATGCAGGGCGAATCCAGCCGCTTGACCAGGCCACCGATGTTCGGCGCGGCGATCATGCCGGTCTCGTCCGCCAGCGCCTGCCGCTCCTCCTCGTCCGGGCTGTAACCGACGACCTCGAAATCGGCCCGGCGCAGGCGGCGCACCATGTTGCCACCCATCTTGCCCAGTCCAATCAGGCCCAGTTTCATCGTCCGGCTTCCTCTATAAATGGTCGCTCGAGATATCCGCAGCGAGAATTGAACTCCAATTTGAATATGGGATAAAGTCCCTGTATCCGCTGTGCCCGGCCGTCCCTGCCATGTGCCCCGGCGTGCCCGTATGGTACCTTAACTAGGCAAGGGGACTATAAACCATCCCTGGAGATATCGACTCGCCCGGTGATTTATTAAGCAGGGGCGCGTCCGCCCGGAACGCGGCCGGTGCATGGCCCGCCGCCGGATCACGGACCGACAACGACTATCGAAGGCAGAAATCCTCGCATCATCGACCATGAGCGTCAACAAGATCCTGTTCGTCACCAGCGAGATCCATCCCCTGATCAAGACCGGCGGACTGGCCGATGTCTCGGCCAGCCTGCCGAAGGCGATCAAGGCGCTGCGCCGCGACATCCGCATCCTGCTCCCCGCCTACCGCAGCGTACTCGCGTCCGTCGGACCCGTGCAGGAGATCGCCGCCTTCCCGTGCCCGCCGGCCGCGGAGCCGGTGCGCCTGCTCGAGACCCACCTGCCGGGCACCTCCATCAAGATCTGGCTGGTACATTCTCCGGCCCACTTCGACCGCGACGGCGGCCCCTATCTGGACCCCGACGGCACCGACTGGCCGGACAACGCCGAACGTTTCACGGTGTTCGCCCGCGCGGCGGAGACCCTGGGGCTCGACCGGGCCGGGCTGTCCTGGCGCCCGGAGCTGGTGCATTGCAACGACTGGCAAGGCGGGCTCGCCGTCGCCCTGCTGACGCGCCACGCGCAGCGCCCCGCCACCCTGTTCACGATCCACAATCTCGCCTATCAGGGGCTGTTTCCCGCCGAGACCTTCCCGCGGCTGGGACTGCCGCCCGAGCTGTGGTCGATGCACGGACTGGAATTCTACGGCCGGATCTCCTTCATCAAAGGCGGCATCGCCTACGCCGACATGATCAGCACGGTAAGCCCCCAGTATGCGCAGGAGATCTGCACCCCGGCGTTCGGCTGCGGGCTCGAGAACCTGCTGCGGCACCGCGCCGAGCGGCTGGTCGGCATCCTCAACGGGGCCGACTACAAGGAATGGAATCCGGCCAAGGATCCACTCATAGCCCAGAGATATAACGCCTTCAGCCTGCACAAGAAATCCGCCAACAAGGCCGCCCTGCAGCAACACTTCGGGCTGGCCGCCGACGGCGCGGTCCCGCTCATCGGCATGATCGGCCGGCTGGCCGAACAGAAAGGCTTCGACCTCATGCTCGAGGCCCTGCCCCGGCTCATGCGCCGACCGGTGCAACTGATCGTGCTCGGCAGCGGCGGCCGCCAGCTCGAACAGCAACTGCGTCAGGCGGTCGCCGCCTACCCCGGACGGGTCGCGGCCCATTTCGGTTACAGCGAGGCGCTCGCGCACCAGATCGAGGCGGGCGCGGACCTCTTCCTGATGCCGTCCCGCTACGAGCCCTGCGGGCTCAACCAGATCTACAGCCTGCGCTACGGCACGGTCCCCGTGGTGCACCGCACCGGCGGCCTGGCCAATACCGTGGTCGACGCCACCGACGAGACCCTGCGGAGCGGGTCGGCCACCGGATTCATCTTCGACGAACCGACGCCCGCCGCCCTGCTCGCCGCGCTGGAGCGGGCACTGGACTGCCACCGGCAGCCGCGCGTCTGGAAGCGCCTGGCCTACGTCGGGATGCAGCAGGAGTTCGGCTGGCGCCAGAGCGCGCACCAGTACGTGGAGCTCTACCAGCGCACCGCCGCGCTGGCCGCCGCGCGCACGGCCGGTTGATCGGCTATAATGCGCCCTGCCCCATGAACAAGACGGTCACAGAAAAACACGCCGCGCGGCCGGCCCGCAAGGATGCGAGGATGGTCGTGAACGACCAGAGCCTGCGCGCCCGCGTCAAGCTGTTCGGCAATCTGCTCGGCCACGTACTGCATTCGCAGGCCGGCGGCCGCGTGTTCACCGCGGTCGAGACGCTGCGCAAGGGCTATATCAAGCTGCACAACGAGGAGTCGCCGCGCAAGCGCGCCGCGCTCACCCGGCTCATCCGCCGGCTCGATCCCGAGATCATCACCCACGTGGTGCGCGCCTTCAGCACCTATTTCAGCCTGGTCAATCTGGCCGAGGAAGTCTTCCAGCATCAGTTGCGCCAGCGCCAGCGCCGCGTCGGGAAACCGCTCTGGACCGGGTCCTTCGAGGAGGCGCTGCGCGGTTTCCGTCGCGAGAAGATCAGCGCCGCCCAGTTGCAGAGCGTGCTCGACCGGCTGAGCTACAATCCGGTGATCACCGCGCACCCCACCGAGGCGAAGCGGCACACCATCATGCAGATCCTGCGCCGGATCTTCGTGACCAGCCAACAGCTCGACGACGCACAGTTGTCGCGGGAAGAACGCGAAGAGGTACACCGCCTGCTGGAGGCCGAGATCCAGACGCTGTGGAAGACCGACGAAGTGCGCGGACAGAAACCGAACGTGATCGGCGAGATCCGCCACGGCATCTACTATTTCCAGGACAGCCTGTTCCAGGCGGTGCCGGCCATGTACCGGGAACTCGAAAAGACCATCGACCGGATCTACGGCGACGAGGACGGGAACGACGCCGGCATCACCGTGCCCAGCTTCGTGCGCTTCGGCTCCTGGGTCGGCGGCGACCGCGACGGCAACCCCAACGTGACCCCGGGCGTGACGTCGGTCGCCGTGCGCCTGCACGCCATCGCGGCCATCAAGGAGTACCTGCCGCGGGTCAACCAGCTCGGCCACGAACTGACCCAGTCGAAACTGCTGTGCACACCGTCCGATGCGCTGCTCGCCAGCCTCGAGGAGGACGAGCGCTACGCCGAGCCGGCGCTGGAGGACGCGGACCGCTTCCGCAACGAACCCTACCGGCGCAAGCTCTACATCATGCGGTACCGGCTACAGCAGATGCTGAACCACACGCAGCGGCGACTCGAGGGGGAGACCTCCTCTCCGCCGCGCGCGGCCTATGACAGCTCGGACGAGCTGCTGCGCGACCTGTGCCTGATCCGCGATTCGCTGCGCGCCCACGGCGACCACAACATCACCGAGCTCGGCCTGAAGGATCTGATCCGGCTGGTCGAGACCTTCGGCTTCTTCCTGGTCCAGCTCGACCTGCGCCAGGAATCCTCGCGTCACAGCGAAGCCGTCGCCGAACTGCTCAAGGCCGCCGCGGACACGGACTACGCCGAACTCGACGAGGCGAGTCGGGTCAGGCTGCTGTCGCGCCTGCTCGAACGCGATCCGCTGCACTTCGACCGCAGCGCGCTGACGCCGGCCACGCGGGAGACCCTGGAAGTATTCGAGACCATGGCCGCCATGCGCTCGGAGGTCAGCGCCGAGGCCTTCGGCAGCTACGTCATCTCGATGACGCACTCGGCGAGCCACGTCATGGAAGTGATGCTCCTCGCGCGCCAGGCCAGGCTGCTGGGCCGGCGGGAGGATCGCTCGTGGTACTGCCATCTGAGCGTCTCGCCCCTGTTCGAGACCATCGACGACCTCAACCGCATCGAGCCGGTGATGCGCGACCTGTTCAGCAACCCGACCTACATGGCGCTGTTGAAGGCGGCCGGCAACGTGCAGGAGATCATGCTGGGCTATTCCGACTCCTGTAAGGACGGCGGCATCCTGGCCTCCTCCTGGGCCCTGTATCAGGCCCAGATCAAGATCACCGCGCTCACCGCGGAACACAACATCGAGTGCCGGCTGTTCCACGGCCGCGGCGGCACCATCGGGCGCGGCGGCGGGCCGACCCACGAGGCGATCCTGTCCCAGCCGCCCGGCACCGTGCAGGGCCGCATCAAGTTCACCGAGCAGGGTGAGATGGTCTCCTACAAATACAGCAACAAGGAGACCGCCATCTACGAACTCGGCGTCGGCGTCACCGGCCTGCTCAAGGCGAGCAAGAGCCTGGTGCAGCCGGTGAAGACGGTCAGCCGCCGCTACAGCGAGATCATGGAGCAGCTCGCCCGGCACGGCGAGGCCGCCTACCGCCGGCTGGTGGACGAGACGCCGGGACTCCTCGACTACTTCTACGACGCCACCCCGGTCAACGAGATCGGGCTGCTCAACATCGGCTCGCGCCCGAGCCATCGCCGCAAGACCGACCGCACCAAATCCTCGATCCGCGCCATCCCGTGGGTGTTCGGCTGGGCGCAGTCGCGCCATACGATCCCGGCCTGGTACGGCATCGGCTCCGCGCTGCGGGACTGGTGCAAGGACGATCCCCGGCGGCTGGAGGAGCTGCGCACCATGTATCGCCAGTGGCCGTTCTTCCGCGCGCTGCTCAGCAACACCCAGATGTCGCTCTTCAAGGCGGACATGACGATCGCGGGGGAATACGCCCAGTTGTGCGGCGACGGGAGGCTGGCGACGAAGGTCTACGGCATGATCCGCGAGGAATACCACCGCACCGTCGAATACACCCTGACGGTCGCCAAGGCGAAGCAGTTGATCGAGGAAAATCCGGCGCTGGCCCTGTCCCTGTCGCGCCGCAACCCCTATCTCGACCCGCTCAGCCACATCCAGATCACGCTGCTGAAACGCTGCCGCGATCCCGATCTGGGGACGGAGGAGCGGACCGCCTGGCTCAATCCGCTGCTGCGCTCCATCAACGCGATCGCGGCCGGCATGCGCAACACCGGCTGAGCGGCAACCCGAAACGATCCCTGTAGCCCGGCGCCGGAAATCCGGGAGACCTCTCCTGGATCCGCTATACGCTTCATCCAGGCTACATAGAATCTATGACGCGGTGAAGAAATTCCGCTCAGGCGACCTGCCGCGGGATGTGGTTGCGCGTGTGGGTGATGCGGTTGTGTTCGTCGACGTACACCAGGGTCGGCTTGTGACCGGCCGCTTCCTGGGCGCTCAGGATCGCATAGATGCAGATGATGACACGGTCGCCGGGCGCGGCCTTGTGCGCCGCCGCGCCATTGACCGAGATGATGCCGGAATCGCGCTCCGCGCGAATGGCGTAGGTGGTGAAACGCTCCCCGTTCGCGACATTGTAGACCTGGATCTGCTCGAACTCGAGGATACCCGCGGCCTCCAGCAGGGCCTCGTCGATCGCCATCGAGCCCTCGTACTCCAGCTCGGAGTGGGTCACCCGCGCGCGGTGAAGTTTCGCCTTCAGTAAAGTACGTTGCATCTCGCGATTCACCTTTGTCCGTTCAACAGCATGCGCTGCATGAAATTCCCGGGAATTTTACCATCCCCCGGCCGGGATACAAACTCGCCGCCGAAATTGCCTTGCAGCAGCGTGGTTTAGGAAGACAATACGACGCCGACATTGTCGATGAGGCGGGCCTTGCCGAGATACCCCGCCGCGAGCACGCGCAGCTCGCGATCGTCCGGCCCCGCCGGCGCCAGATCAGCGGCCCGTCTCACGCCGAGGTACTCGGGCCGGAATCCCACGGACTCCAGCCGCCGCAGCGCGGCCTCCGCCAGTGCGGAATAGTCGCGCCGCCCGCCCACTATCGCGTCGCGCACGCCGCTCAGCGCGCGATACAGCTCCGCCGCCCGGCGCCGCTCCGGCGGCGCGAGATACGCGTTGCGCGAGCTGTACGCCAGACCGTCCTCCTCGCGCACGGTCGCCACGCCCTCGATCCGGATCGGGAAGCGGAGGTCCTCGACCAGGCGCCGGATGATCAGCAGTTGCTGATAATCCTTCTCCCCGAACACCGCCGCGTCGGGCCGCACCATATTGAACAGCGCCGCGACGACGGTCGCCACGCCGGTGAAATGACCGGGCCGGAACTCGCCGCACAGGATCCCGGACAGGGCGGGGACCTCGACCCGGGTGGCCGCCGCCATGCCGCGCGGATAGACCTGCGCGGCGTCCGGCATGAACAGCGCATCGACTCCGGCCGCATGCAGCAGGGCGCGGTCCTCCTCCGGCGTGCGCGGATAGGCCGCGAGATCGGCGCCGTCGTTGAACTGCAGGGGATTGACGAAGATGCTGGCGACGACGCGATCGGCCAGCCCGCGCGCCGCGCGCACCAGTTCCAGATGGCCGGCATGCAGATTCCCCATCGTGGGGACGAAGGCGATCCCTTCCCCGGCGCGCCGCCAGCGACCGGTGACGACGCCGATCTCCTCGTGTGTGGCCACCAGCCGCATCAGGAATACGCGTGCTCGGGGCCGGGGAACTCGCCCGCCTTCACCGCGCGCACGTATTCCTCGACGGCCGCCTGCACGCCGCCGCGACCGGCAAGGAAATCGCGGGAGAAACGCGGACGCCTGCCGGGCGTGACGCCCAGCATGTCGTACAGCACGAGCACCTGGCCGTCGCAGTCCGTGCCCGCGCCGATGCCGATCACCGGCAGCTCCGTGGCGGCGGTGATCCGGCCGGCCAGCGTCGCGGGCACACACTCCAGCAACAGGACGTCCGCCCCCGCCTGCTCGAGGATCTTGGCATCCTCGAGCAGTTCCGCCGCGGCGTGTTGCTCGCGCCCCTGCACCCGATAGCCGCCCAGCTTGCGCACCGACTGCGGCAGCAGGCCCAGATGGGCGCAGACCGGCAGCCCGCGTTCGCTCAGCAGACGCACGGCGTCCGCCATCACGCGGCCGCCCTCGATCTTGACGCAATGCGCGCCGCCTTCCTGCATCAGCCGCGCGGCATTGGCCAGCGCCTGCGCCGGCGTCGCGGCGCTCATGAACGGCATGTCGCTCATGATCAGCGCGCGCTCCCGTGCGCGGGCGACGCAGCGCGTGTGGTAGATCATATCGTCGAGCGTCACCGGGATGGTCGTCTCGTGCCCCTGGACGAGCATCCCGAGGGTATCGCCCACCAGCAGCACGTCGACGCCCGCCGCGTCGAGGACGCGGGCGAGGCTCGCGTCGTAGGCGGTGAGGCAGGCGAACTTCCCGCCCGCGCGCTTCAATGCGCGCAGCGTGGCCAGCGTTATCTCGACGGGCTCGGGGGTCATGATCGTCGCCGCAGGGCTCCGGCCGCGGCCATTACAGCGCCAGCGGCAATGGGTTGAAATAGTGGCGCCCGCTGCCGATGCCGCGGATGCGCTCCACCAAGGCCTCGTAGTCGCGGCCGCTGTTGACCGGGTCGATCTCCGCAGCGTTCACGATCAGCAGCGGCGAGGCGTCGTAGTAGTGGAAGAAGCGCGCGTAGGCATCCGCGATCCGCTGCAGGTAATCCGCCTCGATCAATTGCTCGTGCGCGATGCCGCGTGCGCGGATCCGGCCGCGCAGGGTCTCTACCGGCGCCTGCAGATAGATCACCAGATCGGGCACCGGGGCCTCGAACGTCATCTGATTATATACCTGCTCGTACAGCTTGAGCTCCTCGTCGTCCAGCGTGAGGCTGGCGAACAGCCGGTCCTTCTGCAGCAGAAAATCGGCGATGCGCACCGGCTGGAAGATATCGCCCTGGCGCAGGCCCTGCATCTGGCGCGCGCGCTGGAACAGGAAATACAACTGGGTCGGCAGCGCCGCCTCGCGCGGATTGCGATAGAAGCGCTCGAGAAACGGATTCTCCGCCGCGCCTTCCAGCAGCAGCTCGCTGTCGAAGGTCTCCGCGAGGCGCCTGGCCAGGGAGGTCTTGCCGACGCCGATCGGCCCCTCGACCACGATGTAATTACGGCGTGGCGTTCTCATCGCGGTTCTCCACACGTTGCAACCCGCGCGGCGGGCAGCGCCGCAGGCAGTCGCGCAGGCTTCCGACCCCGGGGATCACCAGCCCGGGGTCGATCTCGGACATAGGATACAAAACGAAATCGCGCCGGACCATTTCCGGATGGGGCACCGTCAGGCGCGGGTCGCTGTAGCGGTGCGCCCCGTAGAGCAGCAGATCGAGATCCAGCGTGCGCGGCCCCCAACGCTCCCCCGGGCGCCGCACGCGGCCATGACGCGCCTCGATGGCCAGCAGCTCGTCCAGCAGTTCCAACGCGGACAGCCGCGTCTCCAGCAGCGCCACGGCATTGATGTATTCCGGCTGCGGCGCATCGCCCAGCGCGGGGCTGCGGTACAGCGACGACCTCGCCACGCAGCGGGTGTCGCGCAGCTCCGCCAATGCCGCGAAGGCGCGCCCGACCCGGCGCAGCGGATCGTCCAGGTTGCTGCCCACGCCGACATAGGCCCGCACCGCCGCCGCGCCGGGATTCGCCCCGGACTCCGTCACTCGCCGATCGTCCACGTACCGCCCGCCGCCGGCATCCGTCAGGGCTGGTCGCCCGTCTGTCCGCCCGCCGCCGCGCCACCGCGGCGCCGGCCACCCCTGCGCCGGCGCTTCCGCCGGCCCTCGCCGTCCGCCCGCTTGCCGGTCTGCTCGCACAGGGCCTGCCGCCCCGTCTCGTCCGTCTCCTGCATGCGCGTCCACCACTCGCACGACTCGCCCAGATCCTCGCCCGCCTCGCAGCGCAACAGCAGGAAGTCGTAAGCGGCGCGGAACCGCGGGTGTTCCAGCAGGCGCAGCGCCTTCTTGCCGCCGATGCGCTGCAGGCGCGGCTGCATCTGCCAGATCTCGCGCATCGGAAGCGCGTAACGGCGCGGCAGGATGGCGTGCTGGCTCTGTTCCTGCATGACCTCGCGCGCCGCCTGCTGCAGCGCGGGCAGCTCGGGCTGGCCCTGCTCCTGCAGCGCCAGCGACCGCTCGCGCATCGGTGTCCACAGAAAGGCGGCGTACAGAAAGGCCGGGGTGACCGGCTTGTCCTGCGCGATCCTGGCGTCGGTATTGGCCGCGGCGCGCAGGATCATGGCCGGCGCGATGCCCTCGCGCGCCGCGCTCATGCTGCGCTCGGCGCCCGGAAACAGGTGCTGGAAGAGATCGTAGTGCCGCAGCATCTCCACCGTCTGCTCGGCGCTGCCCGCGAGGAACAGCTTGAGCACCTCTTCGTAGAGGCGCGCGGGCGAGATGCCCGCCAGCAGCGGCGCCAGCGCGCGCAGTGGGGCCTCGGTGTGCGGATGCAGGCGAAAGCCCAGCTTGACCGCGAAGCGCACCGCGCGCAGCATGCGCACCGGGTCCTCGCGATAGCGCGTCTCCGGATCGCCGATCAGGCGCAGCACCCCCGCGCGCAGGTCCTCGACGCCGCCGACGTAATCGACGACGCTGAAGTCGTCGATGTTGTAGTACAGGGCGTTGACCGTGAAATCGCGCCGCCAGGCGTCTTCCTCGATCGTCCCGTAGACGTTGTCGCGGATGATGCGGCCGTTCTCGACCAGACGGTCCTCCCCGTCGTCCTCCCCGGACGCGAGCGCGCGGAAGGTCGCGACCTCGATGATCTCGCGCCCGAAATGCACGTGCGCGAGATGGAAGCGTCGCCCGATCAGACGGCAGTTGCGGAACAGCTCCTTGACCTGCTCGGGGTGGGCGTCGGTGGAGACATCGAAATCCTTGGGCTCGCGCCCGAGCAACATGTCGCGCACGCAGCCGCCGACCAGATAGGCGGCATATCCCGCCTCCCGGAGCCGGTACAGGACCTTCAATGCGTTCTGATTGATCCCCGCCCGGGATAGGGTATGTTCGGAACGGGGAATAACGAGGGGATTGCTGATGGTGCTGTCCCTTTCTGCTGACTGGTTATTCCTGAATTGTTTTCAATAGCTTGTACATTACCGGAAGACCCGTATAATAGCCGAAATCCGCGAGGCAGCCTACTGTCCCGCACCCCGGTAACAGCCTGTACGCTCCCTTCGTCTAGTGGCCTAGGACACCGCCCTCTCACGGCGGGAACAGGGGTTCGAAACCCCTAGGGAGCGCCAATAGTTTCAATGGGTTACAAGTTTCGGTCAGCGCTTTGTCCAAAACTAGGCCCTGATCTCCCCCTACTTCGCCATCCTATCGAGGCCGCTGTTGCCGTGCTGCGCGAAGACGTATTCCCCGCGCTCGGCGTCAGCATCAGCGCGGCCGCCCGCGAACTCGGTGTCGCCCGGCAGACGTTGCACCGGATCCTCCAGGAATCGACCTCGGTCACACCGGACATGGCGGTACACCTCGGCAAGTATTGCGGTAATGGCCCCGACATCTGGCTGCGCCTGCAGGCCGCCTATAACCTGTGGCATGCGGAGAAGGCGCTGCAGAAGGTAGTCAAGGCGATCCCGGATCGGTCGCGCAAAGCAGCGTGATTCTGATAGCGCATACCGACATCGCATCTTCCACTGACAACGCCCGGCTTCGAGAGACGCCGCGGGCGCTTGGGACGCGGGGCCGTGGACCGAAAAAAGCCCGCGCCGGAATCACCCCGACGCGGGCCGCCCGACGCCACCCTGGCACTGAAAATCCTCAGGTCATTCGGACGGCATCATCTGCGGGGGATGCCACCAGGGACCGCCCCGCACCAGGCGCACGGCCCCCTTGACCGTTTTCGCATGGGGTCCGGCGTCGCCGCCACCGAAATCCAGCGCATACGCCTCCGCGGGGATTCCGCGCCGCTCCATGCCGCTCCAGAACAGCAGGTTCGGCGTATCGGGAAACACCGCCCGGTTCACCCGGGGAAAGAAACACCGGCGCTCGACGATCGAGGCCAGCTCGGGGATCACGGGATAACGCCAGTCCTTGAAGCCGGCGTAACCCTGCGCGTTGAGGCGTTCGACCTCCCGCGCCGCCTCGTCCCAGGTGAATTCCTGCGGCACGCCCCGGCAACCCGCGCCGTCCCAGGACTGACCGAGCGCGCAGCGCATCCACGTCAGCCCGGTGTCCTTGTGCGTCACCGTCCCGTTCTCATGCAGGTCGAAACTCTCCGTCGGCGTCGATACCGCGATGCCGGGCCGGCATTCCTGATCGGCCCACGACGGCGCGCCCGACGCGAGGAGCGCTGCCAGAACGACAGGGATGTATCTTCTTTTCACTGGACCCCTCCGGATGTCTCTGCGGCCACAGGCCGGCCGCCTCGTCGGAAAGACAAAACCCCCATGGGCGGATGCCGCCCATGGGGGAAACGGATGATGCCGTCAATCGTTACTCACCACCTGCGGCGTCCATGTCCGTCAGGCCCGCCGGCAAGGGATAGCCCGCTCCGCCGCCCTTGACCGGGTTCGCTCCATGCTGCTCGTCCTTGCCGAGCGCGATGGCCACGCCGTTGTGCATATACGTCGCGTAGGCCTCCATCGCGATCATCTTGTCACTCTCCATCGGCAGCGCCTTGCCCTCCAGCGGCACCATAATGCACCAGTTGATCATCTCCCTGAGGGTGCCGACCTTGCCGAGATTGGTCTGGTACTTGGGCCAGGTATGGGGATTGGAGGCCGATCCATCGGGATGGCAGTTGCCACAGGCGAGACCGTTGCTGCCCAGCGAGCCGTCGTGCCAGAGGGCGTCGCCCATGAACACCGCCTTCAGCAGTTCCTGCCGCTCCTGCTCCGCCTGCACCGCATCGACCGGCTTCTTCGCCTGCACCTCGGGGACCTCGCCCAGAAACAGGAATCCCGCCAGGCCCAGACCCGCGACGGAGGCGCCGACTGCATACTTCGAATGATATTTTTTCATCGCGTCATCCTCCTCGAGTTAGAGCCTGATGCCGGCTTGCACGTTGGCGGGCAGCAGATCCGACCACACCTGATAGCTCAGCGTGCCGGCCAGTTCCTTGTCGCCCGACAGCGCGAGTTTGTGCCCGCCCAGACCGTCGTAGATATCGGCGGGATCGACCCGGTTCATCCTGAGCTCGGGATAGGGGAGCTGGACATTCGGATACGGCCACGGCCACGAGGTCGACAACAGCCCGGCCGAGGTCATGTTGCCCATCGCGTTGTAGACGACTTGATGCACGTGCCCGTGGATCGCGATCACCTTGTCGAACTTGCTCAGGATCTGCCGGATCTGCGGCGCGTCCTTAGTCTGGAAATTCCAGCGCGGGTAATAGTCCCACAACGGCGAGTGGGTCATGATGAAGACCGGCGTATCCGGGCTCAGCTTCGCGACGTCCTTCGCGAGCCAGTCGAGCTGTTCGGAACCGACGCCCCAGGCGCCGCAGCGATGGGACTCCAGTTCCGCGCACCAGCCCATCCGCTCCTCGGGGGTCAGGCTCCGCCCGCTCCAGTAGTCGTCGACCAGGATCGAGTTCATGCCGATGAAATGCACGCCCTTGTGGTCGAACGACCAGTGATCGGCGCCGAAACGGTCCCGCCACCCCTTGCCGAGATCCAGGTACCAGTCGTGCTCGCCCGGGATGATCTTGTAGGGCATCTTGAGCCTGGAGAGGATGCGCTTGCCCTTGTCGAGCTCGCCCGGTTTCGCCAACTGGCCGAGGTCGCCGCCGTAGAGCACGAAATCGGGGGCGGGGCTCATCTTGTTGACGTCGTCGACCGCCCGCTCCAGGATGCGGTCGAACTTGTGGTCCCTGATATCGTGCAGATGGGCGTCGGTGAGTACTGCGAAGGTAAAAGGCTGGATCTTTCTGGTCGCGGCCTGCGCGACCCCGGCCAGACCGAAAAAGCTGTTCGGGGCCGGTGCGAACGTGCCGGCGACGAAGGTCGCGGCCGTCGCCTTCATGGACATACCCAGAAAGTTTCTCCTTGAAATCTTTTCCACGGTTATCCTCCTCTTGCGCGTCGGTGCGCGCTTTTGATGTCGTTGGATCGCTTTTGATCTCGCTGCCTGTGTCTGCTCCTTCCACTGATCGTTGATGAAGACGGATGAAAATACGCTGCCGGAGACTCCCGGGACCCGTTCGGCGCGAACAGCCTCCGCGGGAATCGCGCGTCTCGACTCCGGTCATCATTGGACTACGTCTAAGACGCGATCTAAACCGTACGCTCCGATTTAGACTGTGTCAATAACCCATGCGGCTTACCGCGCGGGAGGTCCTCGAGGGGTGGGTCGGACGGGGAAGCAGCGGCTCCCGGGAGCTCTATGAACCTCTTTCGAGGGTGAAGGGGGAATATTCCGGGACGGGACGGCGCAGCTCGGCCGCGCCGCGCCGAAAGAGACGCGCCCTAGTGGATCCGGCGCATCATGTAGACGGCGCCCGCCAGCAGCAGGACGGTCGGCAGCACCGCGCTCACCACCGGATTGAATTCATACACCAGGCCGATGTAACTCACCGTCTGGTTGAACAGGTAGAAGCCGATCCCGACCAGCACGCCGATCAGCATGCGTTGCCCCACCCCGACCGAACGCAGCGGGCCGAACACGAACGGCAGGGCCGCGAACACCATCACGCAGGTGGCGAACGGCAGCGCGATCTTGGTCCAGAACTCGAGCTCGTAGCGCCCCGAGCTCAGTCCGTTCGCCCGCAGATAGCGGATGTACCGGTACAGACCGCTGACGGACAGGCTGTTGGGCTTGATCGCGATGATATCCAGCAGATCCGGCTTCAGTTGCGAGCGCCAGGTCAGTTCCGGCAGGTGCTCCGTGCTCACGCCGTCCGGACCGATCACGCTGCGGCTGACCTGCCTGAGACGCCACTCGCCGCCCGCGTAGCTCGCGCTCTTCGCCCTGGAAACGCGCTCGAGCGCGTGCGCGGCGTCGAACTCGTAGATACGCACATCGAGCAGCCCTCCGTCGGGCAGGACGGTGCGCACATTGATGAAGTCCCGTCCGTCGCGCGTCCAGAAGCCGTCCCCGGTGCGCAGCGAATCGTTTCCGGCCAGGGCGCTGGAACGCAGCGTCGCGGCGCTCTGCTCCGCGTCCGCGACGACCCATTCCCCGACCCAGACCGCGAACACCACCAGCAGCAGACCGGCCTTGATGGCCGCCCATGAGATGCGCGCGAGTGAGACGCCGGAGGCGCGCATGATGACGAGTTCGTGGTTGCCCGCGAGCACGCCGAGACCGATCAGGCTGCCGATCAGCGCCGCCATCGGCATCAGCTCGTAGGTCAACCGCGGCACGCTGAGCAGCACATAACGGCACGCCTCCCACACGCCGTAATCGGCCCGCCCGATCACGTCGAGCTCGCCGATGAACTCGATGAACGCGAACAACGACAGCAGCACGCACATGACCAGGAAGGCGCCGCCGATCACCGCCTTGCCGATGTAGAGGTCCAGTATCCTCACGCCACCGGCCTCCGCCCGAACATCGAACCGAGCACCCAGCGCAGCCCGTACTGGCGCGCGAACAGCGCCCACACGCTGAACAACAGCGCCAGATGGACCCACCACATCCCGATCCCCGGCGCCAGCCGGCCGCGCGCGACCCAGGAATTGGAGACACCGAGGAGATTGCTGTAGATGAGATAGATCAGCACCGCGACGAACAGCTTGGCGTACTTGCCCTGGCGCGGGCTGGTGCGGCTGAGCGGCACGGCGAGCAGCGCCAGCAACAGCACCGACAGCGGCATGGAGACCCGCCACTGCAGTTCGGCCACCGCGGCCGGGTCGTCCGAGCCGATCAGCTCGGCGCTGGGCCGGGCGCGCTGCTTGCGCAGGGACGGCGCGACGTCACGGGCCTCGATCCGCACGGCGTGCTCCTTGAAGCGGACGATCCTGAAGTCGCCCTCCCCCGGCAGGCCCTCGTACCGGTAGCCGTCCATCAGCACCAGATACTGCGCGCCCGACTCGTCCTGCCAGCGGCGCCCGTTCCGCGCCGACAGCACCACCTCGTCCGCGCCGCCCTTCTGCTGCCGGATGAAGACGTCCTGCATCAGCGCGCCGTCCCCGGACAGGCGCTCGAAGTACATGACCCCGTCGGCGCCCGAAGGCTCGGAGAACCTGCCGGCGACCAGCCCCGTCAGCAGGGACTGCGATTCCTGCGCGTCGCGCATGCGGTAACTCTGTTCCTCGGCCCAGGGCGCGACGTAGAAGGAGACGGCCGCGACCGCCGCCGCGACGGCCAGCGCCAGCCCGATCACCGAGCGGTAGACCCCGCGCACGCTGACGCCGCAGGCGGCCAGGGCGATCATCTCGCTGTCCTTGTAGAGCCGGCTCAGGCCGAGCAGGATCGCCATGAACAGACCCAGCGGCAGGATGATCACCAGCGCGGTCAGGGTCTTCATCCCCAGCAGGATCAGCACGTACTCGCCGGCCAGGTCGCCCGCGCTGGCATCGGCGAGGAAGCGCACGAAACGGTTGCTGAGGAATATGATCAGCAGGACGAACAGCACCACCAGCAGGGTGTAGAGGATCTCCTTGAGGATGTAGCGGTCGATGACCAAGCGCGGGGTCCTTGCTGACGGGCGGCAGGTGGAAAGTCAGCCTGTTTGCGGTACACTTCCGCAGGACCGGCACGCGCCCGCAGCGGTCGATCGCGCGTCGCCGTCTTCCCGGTTAATGTTGTCCCGACCTTCTGGAGCACACATGGAATTCACCGTCAAAAGTCTCGCCGCCGGCAAGCATCGGTCGGCCTGCGCCGTCGTGGGCGTGTTCGACGGGCATCGTCTGAGCCCCTCGGCACAGGAGCTCGACCGGCTGTCGCACGGCCATATTGTAAACATTTTGAAACGCGGCGACATGAAATCCGCGCCGGGGCAGACCCTGTGCCTGTACAGCGTGCCGCGGACGAGCTACGACCGCGTGCTGCTGGTGCGCTGCGGCAAGGAAAAGGAACTCGACGCCGCCCGCTACCGCAAGATCCTCCGCGGCGCCGCCGCCGCGCTGGCGCACCTCGGCATCAAGGAAGCGGTGTCCTTCCTGCCCGAGCTTGAGGTGAAAGACCGCGACCTCGCCTGGTGCCTGCGCCAGACGGTCGAGGTCACGCGCGAGTCGCACTACCGCTTCGACCGCCTGAAGAGCACACAGGACGGCAACGGCGCGCCGCAACTGCGCCGGCTGGTCCTCAACATCGCCGATGGGGACGGGCTGGACGCGGCCCGGACGGCGGTGGGGCAGGGCCAGGCGATCGCCAACGGCATCGCGCTGGCGAAGGACCTCGGCAACCTGCCGGGCAATATCTGCACGCCGAGCTACCTGGCGAGCGAGGCGCTCCGGCTAGCACGCGGCAATCGCCGGCTGCAGGCCAAGGTCCTCACCGAGAAGGAGATGAAGGCGCTGAAGATGGGCTCGCTGCTGGCGGTCTCGCGCGGCAGCCGCCAGCCGCCGCGGCTGATCACCCTCAGCTACCACGGCGCCGCCCGCACCGAGGCGCCCTACGTGCTGGTCGGCAAGGGCATCACCTTCGACTCCGGCGGCATCTCGATCAAGCCGGCCGCCACCATGGACGAGATGAAGTTCGACATGTGCGGCGCCGCCTCCGTGCTCGGCACCGTGGCCGCCGTGGCCGAGATGGGCCTGCCGATCAACGTCGTCGCGGTGGTGCCGAGCTGCGAGAACCTGCCCGACGGCAATGCCACCAAGCCGGGCGACATCGTCACCAGCATGTCGGGCCAGACCATCGAGATCCTCAACACCGCCGCCGAGGGCCGGCTCATCCTGTGCGACGCGCTGACCTATTCCGCGCGCTTCAAACCGCGCGTGGTCATCGACGTCGCCACCCTCACCGGGGCCTGCGTCGTCGCGCTCGGCAAGGAGTGCAGCGGCCTGTTCAGCAACGACGAGGCGCTGGCGCAGGACCTGTTGAAGGCCGGCACCGAGAGCGGCGACCGCGCCTGGCAACTGCCGTTGTGGGACGAATATCAGGAGCTGCTCAAGAGCAATTTCGCCGACATGGCCAACGTCGGCAACCGCGACGGCGGCGCCATCACCGCGGCCTGCTTCCTGGCCCGCTTCACCCGGGACTACCGCTGGGCACACCTCGACATCGCCGGTGTGGCCTGGCTCGGCGGCGGCGCCAAGGGCGCCACCGGGCGGCCGATCCCGCTGCTGACGCAGTACTTGATCGACCAGGCGCAGGGGTGACGGAAACCGTAGCCCGGATGGAGCGCAGCGGCATCCGTATTCGCGTATTCGGGGACAGATTTATAAATCTGTCCCCGCCCTGGATCGTGGCCCCATGACCGCCCCGCCCCGCGTCGATTTCTACATCCTGCCGGGGGATGCCCCGGCGGCGCGCGACCAGCTCGGCTGTCGGCTGGCGGAGAAGGCCTGCAAAATGGGCCACAAGGTCTATCTGCACACGGAGTCGGAGGCGCATGCGCGCCGGCTCGACGAACTGCTGTGGACCTTCCGCGCCGGCAGCTTCCTGCCGCATGCGCTGCTGGGCGACGACCCGCAGCCGGCGCCCCCGGTGCTGATCGGCCGCACCGGGGGCGCCGAACCGCCCGCGCGCGACGTGCTGATCAACCTCGCCACGGCGATGCCTGACTTCCTCGACCGCTTCGGGCGCGTCGCCGAGATCGTGGACCAGTCGGCGGAGGTCAAGCAGGCGGGACGCGAGCGCTTCCGCCGCTACCGCGAACTCGGCTGCCAGCCGGAGACGCACAAGCTCGACTGAGCCCCCGTTCGCTGCCGTCGGCCGGCGATCTCCGTTACAATAAGCCCCTCATCCGTACAACAACCGGAACGATCCGTCACCGAACCTGATTCCGCCATGGACAAGAGCTACGACCCGCACGCCCTCGAACAGCGCTGGTACCGGACCTGGGAGGAGGAAGGCCACTTCGCCCCCTCCGGCTGGGGGCAGCCCTATTGCATCATGATCCCGCCGCCGAACGTCACCGGCACGCTGCATATGGGGCACGCCTTCCAGGACACGCTGATGGACGCGCTGATCCGCTACCACCGCATGCGCGGCGACGATACCCTGTGGCAGGCCGGCACCGACCACGCCGGCATCGCGACCCAGATGGTGGTGGAACGCCAGCTCGCGGCGAAGGGCGTCACGCGCCACGACCTCGGCCGCACGCGGTTCATCGACGAGGTGTGGAAGTGGAAGGCGCAGTCGGGCGGCAGCATCACGCGCCAGTTGCGCCGCATGGGCGCCTCGGTGGACTGGGCGCGCGAGCGCTTCACGATGGACGAGGGCCTGTCGGAGGCGGTGCAGGAGGTGTTCGTCCGCCTCTACGAGGAAGGCCTGATCTATCGCGGCAAGCGCCTGGTCAACTGGGATCCGGTGCTGCACACCGCGCTGTCCGACCTCGAGGTGCTGTCGCAGGAAGAGGATGGCCATATGTGGCACATCCGCTATCCGCTGGTCGACGGCTCCGGCCACCTGACCGTGGCCACCACGCGCCCCGAGACCCTGCTCGGTGACGCCGCCGTCGCGGTGCATCCCAGTGATGAGCGCTACAGACACCTGATCGGCCAGCTTGTCGAGCTGCCGCTCACCGGCCGCCGCATCCCGGTCATCGCCGACGACTACGTCGACCCCGAGTTCGGCAGCGGCTGCGTCAAGATCACCCCGGCGCACGACTTCAACGACTACCAGGTCTGGCAACGCCACCGCGACGAGACCGAGCTGATGGCGCTGCCGCACAACGGCCTGATCAACATCTTCAGCATCAATGCACAGATCGCCGCCAGCGAAACGGAATCGACCGCCTTCGCGCTGATTCCGGAACAGTATCGCGGCCTCGATCGCTACGAAGCGCGCAAGCGCATCGTAGCGGAGCTGGACGCCTTGGGCCTGCTGGAACGCACGCAGGCGCACAAGCTGTTGGTGCCGCGCGGCGACCGCTCAAACGCCGTCGTCGAGCCCTACCTCACCGATCAGTGGTACGTGCGCGTCGCCCCGCTCGCCGAACCGGCGGTGCGCGCGGTCGAGACCGGCGCGATCCGCTTCGTGCCGGAGAACTGGAACAAGACCTACTACGAATGGATGCGCAACATCGAGGACTGGTGCATCAGCCGCCAGATCTGGTGGGGGCATCGCATCCCGGCCTGGTACGATGGCGAGGGCAACGTCTACGTCGGCCGCAACGAGAAGGAAATCCGCGCGAAGCACAAGCTCGGCGATCAGGTGATGCTGAAACAGGACGCCGACGTGCTCGACACCTGGTTCAGCTCGGCGCTGTGGCCATTCTCGACCTTGGGCTGGCCGCAGCAGACCGGATCACTGAAGACCTTCTACCCGACCAGCGTGCTGGTCACCGGCTTCGACATCATCTTCTTCTGGGTTGCCCGCATGATCATGATGGGCCTGAAGTTCATGGGCGACGTGCCGTTCCGCGAGGTCTACGT
>JADLCS010000038.1 GCA_020847075.1 Gammaproteobacteria bacterium | reverse complement strand
TGGCCCGGCGCGGTGGCGAGCAGGACGTTGTCCCGGAACCGGCGCAGGGTCATGACGTGCGGGTCGAGATAGCTGCCGTAGGCGGCGGTGGCGATGAAGCAACCGCCGGAGCCCTTGCGCAGACCGCCGTTACCGCCATTACCGCCGTTGCCACCATTCCCGTTCGAGGCGGCAGTCACCGTGGTGGTCTCCGTCGCCGTGTTGTCCGAGGTGTCGGCGTCCTGCCCGTTTCCGCTCAGCACGGTGGCCGTCGTGCTGAGGGTGCCCGCGGCCGAGGGGCGCACCACGACGTCGGCGCTGGCGGAGGTGCCGCCGGCGATGGTCCCGAGGTCGCACTGTACGATGCCGCTGGACTGGCTGCAGCCGTTCGTGGCCGAAACGAAGGTGACGCCGGACGGCAGCACCTGGGTCAGCGCGACATTGGTGGCGGTATTGGCGCCGTTGTTGGTCACGTGCGAGGTGTAGACGAGATTGCTCCCGGCCTCCACCGGATCCGTGTCGTCGCTCAGATCGAGATTCAGGTCGATGGAGACCACGGGCGCCGGTTCGACGGTGGTGTCCTCGGAGGCCGTGTTGTTGCTGGTGTCGACGTCGGGGTCGTCGCCGGTGACCGCGACGCTGGTGTTCAGCGTGCCGGCGGCCGTCGGCGTGACGAACACCGTCAGCGTCGACAGGGTATCCGCGGGCAGCGTCGCCAGGGAGCAGGTGACGGTGACGCCGGCGAGCGCGCAGCTCCAGCCGCCCGGCGAGGAGGTGGAGTTGTAGGTATAGCTGGCCGGCAGCGTGATGGTGAGGGAGACGGCCGTGGCGTCCGAGGGGCCGGCGTTGTTGACCGTGACGATGAGGCCGAGATCGGCGTTCTGGGCGACCGGATCGTCGGAGTCGACGATGTCCACCGCGAGGTCGGCGCGCGTATCGACGTTGAGGGTGAATTCGTCCAGCCCCGGCGCGGTGAGGAAGGCGCCGTCGAAGTTGGCGGTCGCGCGGTTGACGATGACGCCCTTCCGCGTCGGGTTCACGATGATGTCTATCGTAGCCACGGCGCTGCCCACGGGGAGATCGCCGAGGCTGCAGGTGAAGCGGCCGCTCGCGGCGGTACAGGTGCCGGTGGAGGCGGTCAGCGAGACCGGGGTGACGCCCGCCGGCAGGGTATCGACGATGCGGACGTTGCGCGCGGTCGCCGAGGTGTTGCCGATGGTCAGCGTCGAAGTGAACGGCTCACCCGCGAGCACGGGGTCGCCCTCGCTGAGGGCGCCGCCGCTGGTCTCGCCCCCGCCGGACAGGAGGATGGTGCCGGTCGTCGAGGCCGTGGTGGCGATGGTGACGTCGGTCGGCTGATAGACCTGGGTGCTCGCCGGTATGCCCGTGTTGTTCGCCGGGTTGGGGTCGTTCTCCGCCGCGGTCGCCGCGGCGCTCGCGGTGATCGTTCCGATGGCGTTCGGCGTCACCGTGACGGTGCGCACCGCGCCGTCGCCGGCGGCCAGCGCGCCGATATTGCAGTTCACGATCGCGCCGCTCGGGGTGCATCCGGCCGCGGCGGACTGGAAGCCGACCGAGGCGGGCAGGGTCAGCGCCAGACTGGCGCCGGTGGCGGGGGCGGGGCCGTGGTTGGTGACGGTGACGGTGTACACGAGCGCGCCGCCGGTCGCGACCGGGTTGGGCGCGCCGCTCAGGCGCACCGCGAGGTCGGCGTTCGTGCCCGGCGTGACCTCGGTCGCGCCGATGTCGCAGATCGCGCTGCTGTCGCCGTTGCCGTCGGCGGGGCGCGGGAAGCTGCGCTGGTCCCCGGTCGGGCAGGTCGCGTTGCTGCCGCTGTCGATGGCCGCGCTGCCGGGCTGCGGCAGATGGGTCGCGGTGGGGCCGCCGTTGGTGGGGGACAGCGCGCCCAGATTCGCGGCCGTGCCGTTGAGGTCGCCGCCGCCGGCAAGCCCGCAACTGGCGTCGCCGGCGAGGTTGTTGCCGTTCGAGGTGATCGTGCTGCCGCCGCCGCAGTCCGGGCCCGTCTGGTTGGCGATGATCGTGTGGGTCAGGGTGACGCTGCCCTGGTTGATCGAGGTCTGGCCGGTGGTGTCGAGCCAGAGGCCGGCACCGTTATCCGCCTGGTTGTCCGTGATGGTGCTGTTCTGGATGACCGTCGGAAAGCTGATGAACAGGCCACCGCCCAGGGTGGAAAAGCTCGGGTGCGTGGTGACGTTGCCGCTCACCGTGCTATTGATCAGGGTCAGTACGCGTGTCGCGCTGCCGTCGGCATAGATCCCACCGCCCTGGAAGGCGGTGTTACCGCTGACGGTGCTGCCGGTGATGGTGGTCTGGGCGCCGGGCTGGGCGTTGAAATTGTAGATGCCGCCGCCGTCCCAGTCGGCGGTATTGCCGCTGACGGTGCTATCGGTGAGGGTGATCAGGCCGTCGTTGATGTACAGGCCGCCGCCGTTTCCGACTCTGCTGCCGTTGTTGCCCACCGCGCCGGTGGTGGCCGTATTGTTGCTGATGATGCTGTCGCTGATGGTGACGGCGCCGCCAACGATTCCTATACCGCCGCCGTTGATGCCGGTAGCCCCGCTTACCGTCGAGTTGTCCGCGCGGTTGTCGCTGACGGTGACACGGTTCAGCGTCAGGCTGGTCGTTGCCAGGCCGCTGGCGGAGTGATAGAGGCCGCCGCCGGCGAGGAGGCCGGACGGCAGGGCGCTGGTGTTGCCGGTGACGGCGCTGTCGGTGAGCGTGAGGGTGCCCAGGTTGTAGATACCGCCGCCGCTGCCGGTGGTGAAGCCGTTCCGGATCGTGACGCCGCTGATCTGCACGGCGACGCCGTCCGCGATGTCCACCACGCGATCGATGCCGCCGCCGTCGATGATCGTCGTCGCGGCGCCGGCGCCGCTCAGGGTCAGGGCCTCCCGGATGTCGAGGTCGCCGGTCGCGCCGGCGTTTTCGCCCGCGCCGGCGATGGACAGGGTGTAGGTCCCGGCCGGCAGGATGACGGCGTCGGTCCCCGTCCAGGCGTTGGCCTGCTGGATCGCGGCGCGCAGGGTGCAGGTGCCGGAGGAGGTCCGGCAGACGCCGTCGGTGGTGTCGGCATCGGCGAGATCGGCCGTGCTGTCCACGGTATAGACGAACGCCTGTGCCTGCGGTGGAAACGCCAGCGCGCCCGATAACAGAAGGCCTGCGCAGGTGTGAGCCAGTATCCCCGTGTTTTTCCAGGATCGCATCGATTCTACCCGCTGGATGGCGCGACGGGTCGGCATGTCAACGCCATGGTTCTGATTTTAAAGGCGAGTATAGCATAAAGTTTATTTCTCCCACCCCGGTATGATCGTGCCCGGAAGCGTGACGGAGGTCCGGAATTCCCGCGCCCGGCCCATGCGGCGCGCGGCCGTCGGTCCGCAGCGTGGGCTGAGTCCTGCGAAGCCCGACGTTTCCGCCTGGACGGGTCGGTGTTGGGCTTCATTTCATTCAGCCCAACCTACGGGCGCCGAATTTCTGGATTCCCGTTTGCGCGGGGGGTGAGTCGGCGCGTGGTGACGGCGTAGCCGTCAGCGCCGACGAACGCCCGCGCGCCTCGCGCGGGCCGGGAATCCCCGCCCCGGATCGGGTGACGAAACGTGCAGTGCTCGATGAAGTGGTGGCCAGGGACGGAATTGAACCGCCGACACGGGGGTGAGTCGGCGCGTTATGACGGCGCGAGCCGTCAGCGCCGACGAACGCCCGCGCGCCTCGCGCGGGCCGGGAATCCCCGTCCCGGATCAGTGCGGCAAGCTTGCAGCGTTCGGTGAAGTGGTGGCCAGGGACGGAATTGAACCGCCGACACGGGGATTTTCAGTCCCCTGCTCTACCAACTGAGCTACCTGGCCATCGGGAAAAAGCGTGGAGGCGATCTGTCTGCCGGACGGGCGCGCCATGGACGCGTTCCGGGGCAGGCGTATTAGACCCGGCCGACGGGGATCGCGTCAAGCCGGAGACGGCATCCCCGCGGCGGAATGCCGTGGTATTCTGCGCCGAAATCCTTGTCGATGCGTCCATTTTCATGAGGTCTGTAGATCCTAAGGCGCAATATCGCGGCGCGGTCCGCTGGGGCGGTGTGCTGCTGGCGGCCGCCCTGTGCGCGGCCTGCGGCGAGCCGCCGCCGGAGGTCGCCGCTCCGGCCGGCGAAGCGGGCATGGCGTTCGTCCCGGGCGGGCCGTTCGTGATGGGCAGCGACAGGATCGACGAGGAGGGCTTGCAGGCGCGTTACGGGTTCACCGTGCCGCTGTTCGTGAACGAGCATCCGCGGCGCCGCGTCGAGCTGCCGGGGTTTTATCTCGACGTCACGGAGGTCAGCAATGCGGACTACAAGGCCTTCGTGCGGGAGACCGGCCGCGCGGAGCCCGCGGAGTGGGTCCAGAATGCCTACAACGTCGCGGACGGCAAGCTCGAGACCGCCCATGTGGACAATCTGCGCTGGATCGCGCGCGATTATTTCCGGCTCGAGCGCGATACCTCCGCGATGACGAAAGAGGAATTGCTCGCACTGCTGCTCGGTATCCAGCGCGGGCGCGATGGCCTGCCGGTGACGGCGGTGAGCTGGTTCGACGCCGACGCCTATTGCCACTGGCGCGGCAAGCGCCTGCCGCGCGAGGCCGAATGGGAGAAGGCCGCGCGCGGACCGGACGGCCGGGAATATCCCTGGGGCGACGAATGGCGCTTCGGGGCGGCCAATTCGGGCGACCAGGGCGAGGGCGACGAGATCCTGGCCCCCGTGGGTACTTATGCCCAGGACGAGTCGGTCTACGGGGTCCGCGACCTCGGCGGCAACGTCTCGGAGTGGGTGGGAGACTGGTATCGGCCCTATCCCGGCTCGGACGCGCAGGACGGGGACTTCGGCGAGAAACACCGCGTGGTGCGCGGCGGCGGGGCGGGGCTGGGCCATTACGCCCTGAGTGTGTTCTTCCGCAGCGCGCGCCGCGCGCACGCCGAGCCCGGGATGGTCAGCACCGACGTCGGTTTCCGCTGCGCGAAGGACGGCGGCGAGCGATGAAGGTCTGGCGGGAGATCCCGCCCGGGCGGTGCACTTACTTCCGGCCTTTCCCGGGGTCGACGAATGCCTCGGGCAGTTCGGAGCCTTCGCCGAAGAAGAACTTCTCCATTTCCTTTTCCAGGAACTGGCGCGCCCGCGGCTCGATCGGGGAGAGGCGGTTCTCGTTGATCAGGATGGTCTGGTGCTTCAGCCACATCTGCCACGCCTCCTTGGAGACGTTGTCGTAGAGGCGTTTGCCGAGTTCGCCCGGATAGACCTGGTAAGCCAGACCCTCCGCTTCCTTGTGCAGCTTCACGCAGCGGATCATGCGCGCCATTACCGTTCTCCTGTGCCGTCTTCCAGCGACGCGAGCAGGCGCCGGATCGGCGCCGCGAGACCGCGTGCGTGCGAGCGGCCATTGTACCAGACGTATCCCGCCCCCTCCATGACGGCCGCATCCTGCCGTCGCACGCGCGCGCGCAGCGGGCGGATCATCAGCGTGAAGTGGCTGAAGACGTGGCGCAGGCCGGGCAGTTCGGTGAGCGCATCGACGCGGCAGCGCAGGGTGTCCGCGCACCAGCGGCGGATATCCGCGTCGCCGCGCGCCTCCGGCGGCGCCTCGGGCAGGCTCCACAGGCCGCCCCAGATGCCGCTCGGCGGCCGCCGCTCGAGCAGGACTTCGCCGGCCTCGTTCTCCAGCAGCAACAGGATGCTCGCGCGCTGCGGCTTTTCCTTGCGCGGCCGGGCGGCGGGATAGGCGGTGGGATTCCCCTGTCGCCGCGCGCGGCAGCCGGCCGCCAGCGGGCAGCGCGCGCAGGCCGGTGCGCCGCGCGTGCACAGCGTGGCGCCCAGGTCCATGATCGCCTGGGTGTAGGCGGCGACGCGCGCGCGCGGCGTGTGGCGCTCGGCCAGCGTCCACAAATGCTTCTCGACCACGGGGAGTCCCGGCCAGCCGTCCACGGCGTGATAGCGCGCGAGCACGCGCTTGACGTTGCCGTCGAGGATCGGCTGGCGCTGGCCGTGCGCCAGCGCGAGGATGGCGCCGGCGGTGGAGCGCCCGATGCCGGGCAGCGCACACAGGGCGTCGATGTCGGTGGGAAAGACGCCGCCGTGTTCGTCGCGGACGATGCCGGCGGCGCGGTGCAGATTGCGCGCCCGCGCGTAATAGCCGAGTCCGGACCACAGGTGCAGCACCTCGTCGAGCGGCGCGGCGGCGAGCGCGGCCACGTCGCCGAAATATTCCATGAAGCGCTGGTAATAGGGGATGACGGTGGCGACCTGGGTCTGTTGCAGCATGATCTCCGACACCCACACGCGGTAGGGCGTGGTGTCGCGCTGCCAGGGCAGGTCCTTGCGGCCGTGCGCGTCGAACCAGGCGAGCAGGGCGGGGCTGAACTCCGCCCCGAGGCCTGTTTCGATCCCGGTCCCGCTTGCGGCGTTGATCCCGGTTTCCATCCCGATCTGCGTCGGCGTGCGCCGACGCAGTCCGCGCGCCGACGGGGCACTCATTTCAACAGGCCCTTCAGCTTGTTCTTCAGTTTTTCCTCGGTGTCCTGCCGGAGCTCCTGCTTCTTCTGCTCCACTTTTTCCTGGATCTTGTCGATCTTGTCCTGGTTGGCGTCGATCACTTCCTTGACGGCGGCCTTCGCCTTCTGGCTCAGCACGTCGCGGACGACCGAGCCGTCGAGCGCGACGGAGGGCGCGGTGAAGGGGCCGGTGATCCGGATCGGGATCTCGACGCCTCGGAGTTCCCCGGCCTGCCCGCCGCCCTGGCCGATCTCGGTGCCGACGAGCTTGACGCGCAGGCGGTAATCGAGTTCCTGCTTGATCAGATCGGCCTGGCCCTTACCGCCGACGCGCAGATAGGGCGAGCTGGCCTGCAGGTCGTCGTTGCGCGCGATGCCGCCATCGAAGCGCAGCGTGGCCCCGAGCTCGCTGAAGTCGGTCTGGTTGTCGGCCGCGGCGGGGGCGGGACGGCCCTCGAACTTGGCCTTCGCCTCGCGGATCATCTGCGCGGTGTTGAAGCCCTTGACCGCGCCGTCGCGCAGCTTGAAGCGCGCCGTGCCGTTCAGGCTGCGCAGCAGCGCCTCCTCGGTGTCGCCGCCGGCTGTGGCCTCGAGGGCGAAGTCGGCGGTGCCGCTGAAGGTCTCGTTGTCGAGCAGGTCCTTGAGCAGGGGCTGGGCCTGGATGCCGCTCAGCGATTCGTTGAACGAGAAGGCCGGCGCCGCGCCGCGCGCGTCGAGGCGGATGTTGCCGGCGTAGCGGCCGCCGTAGAGCCGGGCGCCGAGCGGCGCGAGCGCGATCAGACCGTCCTTGGCGCGCACCGTGGCGAGCAGCTCGGCCAGCGACAGCCCGCTCACGCGCAACTGGCCGGCCTTCAGGCGGCCGTCGATGTCGAGGGCGCGCAGCGTATCGAGCGGCAGCTCCAGCGCGGCGGGGGCCGCGGCGGCGGGTGTGGCCACCACCGGCTCCTCCTTGGACGGCGGCAGGTAGCGGTCGAGGTCGATGCGGTCCAGCGCGAGATCGAAGGCCAGCGCCGGCGCGGCGAAGTCGCGCACCGAGGCCGTGCCGGTCAGCGCGCTGTCGTCGAGCTGGAGCTTCAGCGCCTTGACCGCGGCGCGGTCGCCGGCGGCTTCGAAGTCGAAGCCGAACGCCGCGCGGGTCAGCACGGCCGCGTCCGCGGTCTCCGGCGCGTCCACGGCCAGGGCCTTCAACAGTTCGCGCGGATTGAAGGCGTCGGCCTCCAGATGTCCCGTGGCGAGCGGCGTCTCCAGCAGATGCGTCGCGCGCAGCGTCCCGCGCAGGGTCACGCCCTGGGCGGCGAGCACGAAGTCCGGCAGCTCCGCGGTCTGCTTGTCGAGGTCGGCGGCGGCGCGACCCTGGAAATCGAGGGCGAGGCGCTTGCCCGGCAGCGCCTCGCCGCTGAGGCCGGCGGTGAGGTGCAGCTTGTCCAGCCGGTACGCCTGCGCGGCGAGGTCGGCCGCCGCGTCTCCCCGCAGTTTCAGCTCTACCTTCTCGGCCGGCAGGTCCGCGCCGGAGAGCACGGCGTCGAGTTGCAGTCCCTCCGCCTGCACGCGCTGCTGCGCCAGATCCGCGTCGAGGCGTGCGGCGAGTTCGATGTGACCGTCGATGGCGGGTTGGGCGCCGCTCAGGTCGGTGGTGAGGCGCAGCTTGTCCAGGCGGTACGTCTGGCCGGCGAGGTCGGCCTCCACGTCTCCCTGCAGTTTGAGGGCCAGCGTGCTGAGCGGCAGGTCCGCCCCGGCGAGCGTGGCGCTCAGTTGCAGGTTCTCCGCGCGCAGGCGTTGTCGCGCCAGGTCCGCGTCGAGGCGGGTGGCGAGCTCGACGTGGCCGTCGAGGGCGGGCTGGGCGCCGCGCAGGTCGAAGGCGAGTTCCAGGTCGACCGGCTTGCCGGCCTCGATGCGATCGCTGGCGAGGCGCAGCCCGGTGACGTCGAGGCGGGTGCCGGCGGCGTCGTCGCGCCAGTGCAGCGCGCCGTCGCGCACGTCCAGTCCGCCGATGCTGAGCGCGGCGGGCAGGGCCCGCGCGGCCTCGCCGCCGTTCGACGGCGGGGCGGGTTGCTCGCTCGCGTCGTCTTCCGCCGCGCCGCGCGCGGCCAGGTCGTCCCAGTTGGTGCGGCCATCGGCGGCGGTCTCCAGCGACAGCTCGAAGCCGTGCAGCGTCACGGTATCGACCTCGACGCGGCGCTGCAGCAGGGGCAGCAGTTTGACCTTGACCTTCGCCGCGGCGATGCGCGCGAAGGGTTGCGCGGAGAAACCGGCGGCGTTGGCGAATTCGACGCGGCCGAATTCGACGCCGATCCACGGGAACAGCGACAGCTTCATGTCGTCGATGATCGTGAGCTCGCGGCCGGTGGCGTCGCGCGCGAGCCCGGAGATCTTGTCCTTGTAGTCGTTGGGGTCGAACAGCAGCGTGATCAGGACCAGCGCCGCCGCCAGCAGCGCGACGAGGATGGCGAAGACGATGGCGATGCGTTTGATCATGCGGGATACGTCGCGGGTCGGGGAATTCGATGTTACGAACAGAGGTTACAAACAGCAGACTATCATCAAGCGTGCGCGCACTCCAGGCCGCCGGGAGGTTTGCCAGCGGGCGCCGCGGCTGTGTATAGTTGCCCTTTCCCGGCCGGACCCGCTCCGGGGCCCCGGTCGCAGCGTCGAGGGACACGATATGGCGGAAGAACGCCCGATCCTGATCGAAAATGACGCGGGCGCGGCGCGCCCCGGTATCCTGCGGGTGTGCCTGTACAGCCGCAAGGAACGCTGGGCCCGCGCCCTGAAGATGCTCGGTCTGATGTGGCTCCTGGCCGTCGTCACCGTATTCATTCCGATCGCGCATTTCGTACTGGTGCCCGGTTTTCTGATCGCCGGGCCGGTGACGGCGGTGATGCGTTTCCAGGTCAGCGAGAGCGTGGAATCGGCCAGCGGCGAGTGTCCGACCTGCGGCGAGGCCATGACGGTTGCCCTGGATCCGGCGGCCCGTCTTCCGCTGTGGACCTATTGCACCCCCGCGAACGACCCGATCCGGCTGCGTAATTCCTGACCTCCCCCCGGGGCCGGGCCTTTCCTAACAGAGGTGAGTCGCGCGTGCGCGGTATATTCGCGGTATTGATGCTCCTGATCATGATCATCGCCGGCGCGTCGGCACTGGTGCTGATGCTGTATTTGCTGGGCGTGATCGGCTAGCCTGAACCTCGGGTCCGCGGCCGCCGGGGCCGTGACGGCAGACAGGGGGTGGCGTATGAGTCGTTACTGCGTGATCGTCGCGGACCGTTCGCGGGCGCGATTCTTTTGTCTCGATCCGGCCGCGGCGCCGGGGCCGGACACCGGTCTCAGGCTGGTCGAGGTGAGCGATCTGGTCAATCCGGAGGCCAGTCTGTCCGGGCGCGAGACCTGGACGGAGACCCGCAGTGGGCGCAACATGGCGCGCGGCGGCGGTTCGGCCCACGGCTACGACGATCACCGCGAGAGTCACGCGGAGGAGTTCGACCGCCGCTTCGCGAAACGCATCGCCGAAGGGGCCCATGATCTGCTGCGGCAGTACCGGCCGCGCCGTCTGGTGCTGGCGGCCTCCAGCCACATGCTCGGCCTGCTGCGCGGCGCGCTCACGTTTCCGGCCGGCTCGAACGTGGAGCTGCGCGAGGCGTGCAAGGATCTGGCCCATATGGCCCCGCTGGAGATCCGGCGCCATCTGGCGGACGCCGGGCTGATCCCCGCCCGCGCTAGCCGGGTGACGACGTAGCGGGTTCTCCGCGATTCCCGGCGCCAGGCCCCGCCGTACCTCAGCGTTTGAACGCCAGCAGCGCCAGTCCCGCGACCATCAACCCGATCGCGGTCCAGTCGCGCCCCGAGGGGCGCTCCCCCAGGAATACGACCGCCAATACGATGACCAGCACGATGCTGAGCTTGTCGACGAGCGCCACCTTGGAGACCTCTCCGAGCTGCAGCGCCTTGAAGTAACACAGCCAGGAGGCGCCCGTGGCCAGCGCCGAGAGCGTCAGGAACATCAGTGTCCGGCCGGGCAGGTTCGCCGGATTCGACCATTTCCCGGCGAGGAGGACAAAGGGGACGATGAGGACGGCGACGATGACGGTCCTGATCGCCATGGCCAGATCCGAATCCACGTCCTTCACGCCGAGCTTGGCCAGAATGGCGGTCAGCGCCGCGAAACAGGCCGACAGGATGGCCCATGGTATCCAGCTTGCCGAGGATGACATCACGGTTTCCCCCTTGCTGCGGCCCGGGTCGATGCTTCGACGCCGGCCGTCGGTCTCGACCGGTATCTGAAGATGCCCCGCCCTTTATGAACAACTTTATGGGCGTGGAAACCGCCTGGAGCCGGTCGGTCCCTGGATCGATGCTGGAGCGGGTGATGGGAATCGAACCCACGTCTAAAGCTTGGGAAGCTTTCGTTCTACCATTGAACTACACCCGCCCGTCGGGAACCGCTCATTCTGCCGGTTGAGCCGGAGCCCGGTCAAGGGCGCCGCCATCTGTGGTATCTTAAGGCCCTGGTCGGGCCGAGCGGCCGCATTCGATTATGGAACATCCATGGAAATCTATATCAACGGCAAGCCGCGCGCGCTCGACGGCGCGCTGACCGTCGCGGATCTGGTGCAGGAACTGGGCGTCGCCGGCCGCCGCATCGCGGTGGAGGTCAATCAGCACATCGTCCCGCGCAGCAGCCACGCGGACCGCCGCCTGGAGCCGGGCGACCGGGTCGAGATCGTCCATGCGATCGGGGGGGGGTGACCCATGGGTGGACACGCAGCGCCGCAGACCGTCGCGACCGGCGACGGCTTTCTGATCGCCGGCAAGGCCTACCGCTCGCGCCTGCTGGTCGGCAGCGGTAAATACCGCGACCTCGAGGAGACGCGCCGCGCCACCGAGGCGAGCGGCGCCGAGATCGTCACCGTCGCGATCCGCCGCACCAATATCGGCCAGTCGCCGGGCGAGCCCAACCTGCTCGACGTGCTGCCGCCGGACCGCTACACCATCCTGCCCAACACCGCCATGTGCTACACGGCCGACGACGCCGTGCGCACCTGCCGCCTCGCGCGCGAGCTGCTCGACGGCCACGACCTGGTCAAGCTCGAGGTGCTGGCCGACCAAAAGACGCTCTATCCCGACCTGGTCGAGACCTACAAGGCGGCCGAGGTCCTGGTGCGGGAAGGCTTCAAGGTCATGGTCTACACCAACGACGATCCCATCGCGGCGAAACGCCTGGAGGAGATGGGCTGCGTCGCGGTGATGCCGCTGGCCGCACCGATCGGTTCCGGGCTCGGCATCCGCAACCCCTACAACATCCTCACCATCGTCGAGAACGCCAAAGTGCCGATCCTGGTCGATGCCGGCGTCGGCACCGCCTCGGACGCCGCCATCGCGATGGAGCTCGGCTGCGACGGCGTGCTGATGAACACCGCCATCGCCGGTGCGCGCGACCCGGTGCTGATGGCCTCCGCGATGAAGAAGGCCATCGAGGCCGGCCGCGAGGCCTTCCGCGCCGGCCGCATCCCGCGCAAGCGCTTCGCCAGCGCCTCCTCTCCGATCGACGGGACGTTCTTTTGAATAAAAAATGGGGACAGATTTAATTTTTCTCGTGAATAAATAAATGGGGACAGATTTTATTTTTCTGAGATGAAAGAGTTTTCCTCGAAAAGATCGGAGAAAAATTAAATCTGTCCCCATTTATTTATGCCGCCATCCCTGATTAAAAACTTGTTCCCCACCACGGACCCGACGGCAGACCGCCCCCACCGCCCCATCCGCAGTTTCGTGCGCCGCGAAGGCCGCATGACCGGGGCGCAACGGCATGCGCTCGAGGCGTTCGGCCCGCGTTATCTGCTCGAATTTGAGGAAGCGCCGCTCGAGCTCGACGCCGTATTCGGCCGCGTAGCGCCGCGCACGCTGGAGATCGGTTTCGGCATGGGCGATTCCGTGCTGGACATGGCGCGCCGCCATCCGGAGCGCGATCACCTCGGCGTCGAGGTCCATCGTCCCGGCATCGGCCGCCTGCTGGGCGCGCTGGCCGGGGAAGACCTCGGCAACGTGCGCATCCTCTGCGCCGACGCGGTGCAGGTGCTGAGGCACATGATCCCCGACGCCGCGCTGGAGGCCGTATTTCTGTTCTTCCCCGATCCCTGGCCCAAGAAACGCCACCACAAACGCCGCATCGTGCAACCGCAATTCGTCGAACTGGTCGCGCGCCGGCTCAGGCCGGGCGGGATATTTCACCTGGCTACGGATTGGGAGGACTACGCCCGGCACATGCTGGCGGTGCTGGAGCCGTCGCCATCGTTTACAAACAGCGCGGGTGCCGGCAATTACGCGCCGCGACCGGAGTCTCGCGTGCTCACCAAGTTCGAGCGCCGCGGCGAGCGGCTGGGGCATGGGGTATGGGATCTGGTGTTTGTCAGGACTAAGGACTAAGTGCTGAAAAAATGGGGACAGATTTAATTTTTCTCCAAATTGGGTGAGGAAAATCGGCCTCATTTCAGAAAAATAAAATCTGTCCCCCTTTTTTATTCTGCCCCCAGCTTATCTGCTGGAGACGCTGTAGCGAGAAAAGGGGTCAGTACCCTTTTTCCAAACAGAGAAAAATTAAGTCTGTCCCCATTTATTTTTCCCCCATTTATTTCCAACGGTTTCTTCCCCGGATTCCAGCGCTGTGCGCCTGCATCCGGGCTACGTTACTGATCCATTCCCCCCTTTCTCCATGACGTCGTCATGGCCTGGCGTGATCCTTGCTGTTATCTGCCTTTGCAACGTTCGGAGGTGGAGATGATCATCCAGGGTTCAGGCAGCGCCTCGTCGGCCGGCGCGATGATGAAAATATCGTCGGTCCACAGGCAAGATTCTTCCGCCTCGCCGGCAAATATTGCCGACCGGGTGAGTCTCTCCGATGCGGCGAAGGCGTTGATCGCCGCATCGGGTTCGTCGGCGGAAGGGGTGGGGGTTCAGAATCGTCTCGACGCCATCAAGGCCAGGCCGGCCGTGGAAAGGACGGCCGGAGATACGGAGTATCTTGCGCGGAATGACGAGCGATTCATCGAGATCAGAGGCAAGATCGAGAGGCAGGGATTCGAGACGTTGACCTCCGGCGAACTCGATTACATGCAGAAGGCGACGGGGATGGTCAATACGATGGCCTATCTGTCGTCGGGCGAGCAGTCCCTTTATGACGATCTCGTCGCCAAGGGCGATACGGAGGCGGCCCAGGGGCTGCTGCTCATCGGCATGTCACGTATCGGTATGGGCGGACAGCAGGTGACGCTACCCAATGGCCTGACCTTCGATCCGACGAGTACGGAGGTAAGCGCCGATAATGTCAGAAACCTCTTCCGGCACCTGTTCGCGGATCCGAGTGGCGATTCGGACCGCCGGTTCGAGGCGCTTGCGTCTTACCTGGAGCGGCAGACGTCCGTTTAGGCCCGGATTCTGGGCTGAGCGGGATCGGGGCAGGTTTCATTGAAATTCTCGAGGGAGGTCAATATGCAAATTTCCGGTACCGGTGGATATGCCTGCCTGATGAGCCGTATACAGGCGAACGAAGTCCCTGGTGATGCAGCGTCCCTGAAAACAGGCGGGTCGGATACGGCCACGGCGGTTTCCGATAGTATCGACACCGATAGTCTCCGGGCGACGGACTTCACGCATATGACGCGCCGAGAGCTGGCCGACTGGATGAACGGCAAGATCAAAAGCGGCGAGATGTCGCTGGAGGACAGCACTGCCTTTCTGGGGATGACCTTGAAGATCCCGGTGGGCGCGGGCCCGGGCACGTCGATCGTGCTGGACGATCAGGAGCGGGTGGATTTCATGCAGAAGGCGCAGGAGGGCGTCGCCTGGGCCAGGGCCCATGACGACAAGGCCATGCTGGAAAGACTGGAATCCGCGCTGACCGTCATGCGGCAGTATCAGGGAGAGGTAACCCGGGTCGACCTCAAGGCCTGAGTCAGCCTTGGAAATAAATGGGGACAGATTTTATTTTTCTGAGATGAAAGAGTTCTTCCCGCCGAATCCCGGGAAGAAATAAATCTGTCCCCATTTATTTCGCTTCACGCCTAACGCCTCACCTCTCCAGAAACGCCAGTATCCCGTCCAGCCCGCTGTGGTTCAGGATCACGTCCGCCTCCGCCAGTACCGCGGGTCGGCCGTGGTAGGCGACGCCCAGGCCGGCCAGGCGGATCATCTGGAGGTCGTTGGCGCCGTCGCCGACGGCGATGACCTGAGCGGGTTTGATGTGGAGTTCCTCGCACAGGCGCAGCAGGAATTCCGCCTTGGCCGCGGCGCCGACGATGGCGCCGTGCACCTCGCCGGTGATGCGTCCCTGTTCGATGTCGAGATGGTTGGCCAGGGTGTAGTCCAGGTTGAGCCGCTTGCGCAGGCGTTCGGTGAAGAAGGTGAAGCCGCCGGAGACGAGGGCGAATTTCGCGCCGCGCGCGTGCAGTCCCTCCACCAGCGCCTCGGCGCCGGGGTTGAGGCGCAGGCGTTCGTGGTAGACGTGCTCCAGCGCGGAGGTGTCGGCACCCTTGAGCAGGGCGACGCGGCGGCGCAGCGAGGTCTCGAAGTCGAGTTCGCCGCGCATGGCGGCGGCGGTGATGGCGGCGACCTGCGGTTTGATCCCCATGAGATCGCCGATCTCGTCCGCGCACTCTATATTGATGAAGGTGGAGTCCATGTCGCTGAGCAGCAGGCGCACCGCGGCGGGGTCGAAACCCGCCGGCAGCGGGTTGATGTCGACCGGGTGGCGCCGGCGCAGGTCGGCGAGGACCTCAGGGGTGGCGGCGGCGGTGAAGACGCGCCAGTGGCCGGCGCGCTCTTCGAGTTCGCCGCGCAGCTCGGCGGCGATCGCGCCGGCGATGTCCGGGGTGAGGCCCCGGCCCTGGAGGATCAGTGTCGTCGTCATATCGGGGATTCGCTCATGGTTGTGACGGCCAAAAGGCCCATCATACCCCGCCCGGCGCGGTCGGGGCTATTCGTCGTCCCGGCGCGCCGTCACGCCGGCGATGTCGCCCTCGGCGTCGATCTCGATATCCAGCAGCACCGGGGGGCAGCACACGGCGCAGTCCTCGATGTAGCGCTGGCTCCCGGCGGAGAGGTCGATGACGACGGTGAAGTCCTCGCCGCAGTAGGGGCAGGCGACGTCGCGCGGCTCCAGATATTCGCTCATCTATACCTTCACTCGTCGGGCACGAACAGCGTGAGCAGTTCGTTCAGATAGCGGCGGCCGCGCTCGCTCGGGCGGATCGTATGGGCGTCGCGCTCGATCAGGCCGAGTTCACCGGCGCGCGCGAGCGGCCGTTCGACGAGGGCGAGCGGCAGGCCCGCATGGGCGCGGAACAGCTCGACGGGGAAGCCCTCGTTGAGGCGCAGCGCGTTCATCATGAACTCCAGCCCGGCCTGGGCGGGATCGATCTCCTGCCGGGTGTCCACCCGTTCCGGTCCCGCGGCCGCGGCGAGGTAGGCGCGCGGGTGTTTCACCTTGGCGCTGCGTCGGATGGTCTGCGTCGGCGCGTGGGTGAGCTTGCCGTGCGCCCCGGCGCCGATGCCGAGATAGTCGCCGTAGCGCCAGTAATTCAGATTATGCCGGCAGCGCCGGCCGTCCCGGGCATAAGCGGAGGTCTCGTACTGGGCATAGCCGTGCCGGGCGAGTTCCTCCTGGCAGCGCTGCTGCATCTCCCACGCCGTGTCGTCGTCCGGGAGGGACGGCGGCGAATGATAAAAGGCCGTGTTGGGCTCCAGCGTGAGCTGGTAATGGGAAATATGGGTCGGGCCGAGCGCTACGGCCTGCCGTACATCGGCCAGTGCCTGGGCCGCGGTCTGTCCGGGCAGACCGTACATGAGATCGAGGTTCCAGTTGTCAAAGCCGGCCGCGGCCATGCCGTCGGCGGCGCTCAGGATCTCCGCGCGGCCGTGGATGCGTCCGATGCGCGCGAGCAGCGCGTCGTCGAGGCTCTGCGCGCCCAGCGAGAGGCGGTTGACGCCGGCCGCGCGGAACTCGCGCAACCGGCCGGGATCGACGGTGCCCGGGTTGGCCTCCAGCGTGATCTCGGCGTCCGACAGCAGCGACAGCCGGGCGCGGACATCGGACAGCAGGCGGTCGATCGACGCCGGCGCGAACAGGCTGGGCGTGCCGCCGCCGATGAAGACGCTCTCCACGCGGCGGCCCCAGATGTCGGGCAGTTCCTGTTCGAGGTCGGCGATCAGCGCCGCCAGATAGTCTTTTTCCGGCAAGGCCGCCGCGCCCTCGTGCGAATTGAAGTCGCAATAGGGGCATTTGCGCGCGCACCAGGGGATGTGCACGTACAGGGCGAGCGGCGGCGGGGCCTCGAAGCGGAACGCGGCCGGTGCCGCGATCCGGTCCAGCGGCACGCGGGTGACG
The DNA here is from genome assembly GCA_020847075.1 of Gammaproteobacteria bacterium. Classification (GTDB taxonomy): domain Bacteria; phylum Pseudomonadota; class Gammaproteobacteria; order SZUA-140; family SZUA-140; genus JADJWH01. Next base: position 4,811 of record JADLCS010000038.1, on the reverse strand, counting down.
TTCATCGCCCCGGCGCCGCGCCCAGGGCCGCGAGCAGGCACGCCATGGCCTGGCCGCGGTGGCTCAGGCGGTTCTTGATCTCCGGCGGCAGTTCGGCCGAGGCGCAGCCGTGGGTCGGAACGAAGAATACGGGGTCGTAGCCGAAGCCGTTCGTCCCGCGCGGCTCGAACAGGATGCGGCCCTCCCAGGTGCCCTGGCAGATCAGCGGGGTCGGGTCCAGCGCGTGGCGCAGATGGACGATCAGGCAGCGGAAGCGCGCGCTGCGACGTTCCGCGGGGACGTCGGCGAGCTCGCGCAGCAGTTTCGCCACGTTGGCGCCGTCGCCCGCGTCCGTCCCGGCGTAGCGCGCGGAATAGATGCCGGGGGCGCCGTTCAGGGCGTCGACCTCGATCCCCGAATCGTCCGCGATGGCCGGAAGCCCGGTGTGGCGCGCCGCGTTGCGCGCCTTGAGGATCGCGTTCTCGACGAAGCTCAGGCCCGTCTCCTCGGCGTCGGGCACGCCGAGTTCGCCCTGCGACACCACGCGGAGGCCGGTACCGGCGAGCAGGGCGGAGAATTCGCCGAGCTTGCCGCGGTTGCTGCTGGCCAGTACGACGCGCGACATCGGTCCGATCCGCATGCGGCCTGCGCCCCGGGTGACGGGGCTCAGTGCGCGAGCGCCTCCTGCTGCCTGTCGATCAGTTGGCCGATGCCCTTGCGCGCCAGTTCGATCATGGCCAGCATCTCGTCCATGCGGAAGGCGTGGCCCTCGGCCGTGCCCTGGATCTCGACGAAGGCCTCCGCCTCGTTCATGACCACGTTCATATCGGTCTCGGCCTCGGAGTCCTCGGCGTAATCGAGGTCGAGCACCGGCAGGCCGCGATAGATGCCGACCGAGACCGAGGCGATGAAGCCGTGCAGCGGGCTGGTCTTGATCATTCCCTGTTTCTTCAGGTGCGCGATGGCATCCGCCATGGCGACGTAGCCGCCGGTGATGGAGGCGGTGCGGGTGCCGCCGTCCGCCTGGATGACGTCGCAGTCCAGCGTGATGGTGCGCTCGCCCAGCGCCTTGAGGTCGACCGCGGCGCGCAGCGAACGGCCGATCAGGCGCTGGATCTCCTGCGTGCGCCCGCCCTGGCGCCCGCGCGCGGCCTCGCGCTGCATGCGTTGTCCGGTGGAGCGCGGCAGCATGCCGTACTCGGCCGTGATCCAGCCCTGGCCGGTGCCCTTGAGGAAGGGCGGCACCTTGGCGTCGATGCTGGCGGTGCACAGCACGCGCGTGTCGCCGAACTCGACCAGGACGGAGCCCTCGGCATGCTTGGTGTAGGCCCGGGTGAGTTTGATGGGCCGCAGTTGATCGGGTGCTCTGCCGCTCGGGCGCATGATGGATCCTTTCTCTTGGGTGTGGGCGGGAAAAAACATATTATACCCGGAAGCCGGCGGGTGTGACCCGGCGGTAACGACATCTCTTATAGGGAACGACTTACTCATGATCCGCAGCATGACCGCCTTCGCCCGCCAGGAACGCAAGACCCCGTGGGGAGTCCTGTGCTGGGAGCTGCGCTCGGTCAATCACCGCTATCTCGAACTCAGCCTGCGTCTGCCGGAGGAGTTCCGCGCGCTGGAGACCCGCGTGCGCGAGGCGATCGGCGCGCGGCTCCGCCGCGGCAAGGTCGAGGGCACGCTGCGTTTTCAGCCGGTGGCGGCGGCGCAGGCCGAGTTTTCGCTGAACGAGGACCTGTTGCGACGCCTGCTGGAGGTCACCGGCCGTATCGAGGGCATGATGGAAAACCCCGCCCGCACGCGCCCCATCGACCTGCTCCGCTGGCCCGACGTGCTGCAGGCGGAGGAACGCGACCTCGGCCGCCTGCAGGCCGAGGCGATGGACCTGCTCGACGGCACGCTGGGCGAGCTGGTCGAGACGCGCGGGCGCGAGGGCGGGATGATCCGCGACCTGATCCTCCAGCGCTGCCGGGACATCCGGCAGCAGGTCGAACTGGTGCGCGGACAACTGCCGGCGATCCTCGACGCCCAGCGCAGGAAGCTCACGGGGCGTCTGGAGGAGCTGGAGCTGAAATTCGATACCTCCCGCCTGGAACAGGAGCTGGTCTATCTCGCGCAGAAGATGGATGTGCAGGAGGAGCTGGACCGGCTGCTCGTGCACCTGGAGGAGGTGGAGCGGGTGCTGAAGCAGGACGAGCCGGTCGGCCGGCGCCTCGATTTCCTGATGCAGGAATTCAACCGCGAGGCCAACACGCTGGGCTCGAAATCGGTCGACGCCGCAACCACGCGCGCCTCGGTCGAGATGAAGGTCGTGATCGAACAGATGCGCGAGCAGATCCAGAACATCGAATGAGCGCCACCGACCGGAATCCGTCCGTCCCCGGCGCGCACCTTCCCCCGCACGAGGATTTCGTCCCCGGCACGCTGTTCATCGTGTCGGCGCCCTCGGGCGCGGGCAAGACCAGCCTGGTGCGGGCGCTGCTGGCGGACGACTCCGGGGTCATGGTGTCGGTCTCCTGCACCACGCGCCTGCCGCGCGCCGGCGAGCGGAACGGTGTCGACTACCATTTCGTGGACCACGAGCGCTTTCTCGCCATGATCGAGGCGGGCGAGTTCCTGGAGCACGCCGAGGTGTTCGGCAATTACTACGGCACCGGCAGGACGGAGGTGGCGTCCCGGCTCGCGCAGGGCTCCGACGTCATCCTGGAGATCGACTGGCAGGGCGCGCAGCAGGTGCGCCAGGCCTTCCCCGGGGCCGTCGGCATCTTCATCCTGCCGCCCTCGCGCGAGGTGTTGCGCGAACGCCTGAACGGTCGCGGCAAGGACGCGCCGGCCGTCATCGAGCGCCGCCTGCAGGCCGCGGTCGATGAGATATCCCATTATTCCGAATACGAGTTCATCGTGATCAACGATGTATTCGAGGCGGCGCTCGCCGATCTGCGCGCCATCCTGCGGGCGGAACGCCTCCGGCTGTCGCTGCAGGCGGAGCGCCATCAGGCCCTGCTGCGGGAATTGCTGAAATAGACCCCCCGTGTCCCGCCGGCGTGTATGGCGCCGGAAAACCGGTATAATAAGCCATCGGCGCGGCATGAATCGCGCGCCTGAACAACGACTTGACGAAATGGAGAACGGCACCGCATGGCACGCATCACCGTAGAAGACTGTCTCACCCACATCCCCAACCGCTTCGATCTCGTACTGGTCGCCAGCAAGCGCGCGCGCCAGCTCAGCAAGGGCCGGGAGCCGACGCTGCCCTGGGACAACGACAAGCCGACCGTGCTCGCCCTGCGCGAAATCGCCGAGGGGACGGTCGATTCCTCGATCCTGCAGGAGGCCGGCGCGCGCGAGGAGATGGGCGAGGCCGTGACGGAGCAGGACGATTTCCGCCAGCGTCTGGAACAGGAGCTGCAGCAGGAATTGCAGCAGGAGTTCCGCCACGAAACGCCGCCCCGGGACGATCAGGAAACGGAAGACTGACCTCGCATGACGGGATAGCCCTTGAAGCGGTCCGAACAGGCAACGCGTATCGATTCCGGCCTGCCGCAGCATGTGGACCCCGATTTTTTGCTCGACGATCTGTGCGCCGCCCTGGCGACGTACCTCGGTGCGGACCAGATCGATGAGGTGAGGCGGGCGCACCAGTTCAGCGCCCACGCCCACCTGGGCCAGCAACGCCTGTCCGGCGAGCCGTACATCAGCCATCCGCTCGCGGTGGCGCGTATCCTCGCCGACATGCGCCTCAATACCGAGTGCATCGTCGCGGCGATCCTGCACGACGTCATCGAGGACACCCCCACCGCGAAGGAACAGATCGCCGAGCAGTTCGGCGCCGAGGTGGCCGAGCTCGTCGACGGCGTCAGCAAGCTGACCCAGATCGAGTTCGAGAACCGCCGCGAGGCGCAGGCGGAGAACTTCCGCAAGATGCTGCTGGCGATGGTGCAGGACATCCGCGTCATCATCATCAAGCTCGCCGACCGCCTGCACAACATGCGCACCCTCACCGCCTGTCCGTCCGAGAAGCGCCGGCGCATCGCGCACGAGACGCTGGAGATCTACGCCCCGATCGCGAACCGCCTGGGCATGAACACCATCCGCACCGAGCTGCAGGAGCTCGGCTTCGCCGAGTACTATCCGGCGCGCTACCGTGTGCTAGCCGAATCGGTGCGCAAGGCGCGCGGCAACCGGCGCGAAATCGTCGGCAAGATCAAGGAGGCGATCGAGCAGCGCCTGGCGCAGGAGGGGCTGCCGGGCCGGGTGGTCGGCCGCGAGAAGCATCTCTACAGCATCTACCAGAAGATGCGCGCCAAGCGCCTGAGCTTCTCCGAGGTGTTCGACGTCTACGCCTTCCGCGTCATCGTCGACAGCGTCGACAGTTGTTATCGCGCGCTCGGCATGGTGCACAATCTGTACAAGCCGGTGCCGGGCCGGTTCAAGGACTACATCGCGATCCCCAAGGCGAACGGCTACCAGTCGCTGCACACCGTGTTGTTCGGCCCCTTCGGGGTGCACATCGAGGTGCAGATCCGCTCCGAGGACATGGAGATGGTGTCCGAGGCCGGGGTCGCCGCGCACTGGCTGTACAAGCTGGGAGATGGCGGACCGGCCAGCAGCGGTGCGCAGAAGCGCGCGCGCGAGTGGATGAGCGGTCTGCTCGAGATCCAGAAGAACGCCGGCAACTCGCTCGAATTTCTCGAGAACGTCAAGATCGACCTGTTCCCCGACGAGGTCTACGTGTTCTCGCCCAAGGGCCGCATCATGGAAATGCCCAAGGGCGCCACACCGGTGGACTTTGCCTATGCAGTGCACACCGACATCGGCAACGCCTGCAT
>JADLCS010000037.1 GCA_020847075.1 Gammaproteobacteria bacterium | reverse complement strand
TCGGTGTCGAACGAATCGCCGGTGCTGCTCGACCGCTTCCTCGACGACGCCATCGAGGTCGACGTCGACGCGGTCAGCGACGGCACGGACGTGGTGATCGGCGGCATCATGGAGCACATCGAACAGGCCGGCGTGCACTCGGGCGACTCCGCCTGTTCGCTGCCGCCGTTCAGCCTGCCGGTCGCGCTGCAGGACGAGCTGCGGCGCCAGGCCGAGCAACTCGCGCGCAATCTCGGCGTGGTCGGACTGATGAACATCCAGTTCGCCATCAAGGGCGCGGACATCTACGTGCTGGAGGTGAACCCGCGCGCCTCGCGCACCGTCCCCTTCGTGTCCAAGGCCTGCGGCGTCTCGCTGGCCCAGGTGGGCGCGCGCTGCATGGCGGGCGCAACCCTGCGCGCCCAGGGCGTCACGCGCGAGATCGTGCCGCCGTTCTATTCGGTGAAGGAGGCGGTGTTTCCCTTCGCGAAGTTCCAGGGCGTGGACCCGATCCTGGGGCCCGAGATGAAGTCCACCGGCGAGGTGATGGGCATCGGCCGCAGCTTCGCCGAGGCCTTCGCCAAGTCGCAGGCGGCGGCCGGCATCGAGCTGCCGACGGGCGGCAAGGTCTTCATCAGCGTGCGCGACGCCGACAAGGCGCGCGCCGTGACCGTGGCGCGCGATCTGGCCGCGCTCGGTTTCGAACTGCTGGCGACCGGGGGCACGGCGAAAACGCTTGAAGCCGCCGGGGTGCCCTGTGCTAAAGTGATCAAGGTCGGCGAAGGGCGTCCCCACATCGGCGACATGATCAAGAACGACGAGATCAGCCTGATCATCAACACCACGGAAGGCAAGCAGGCGATCGCGGATTCCTATGAGATAAGGCGGGCGGCGCTGCAGCACAAAGTCACCTATACCACCACCCTCGCCGGGGCGCGGGCGACCTGCATGGCGCTCAGGCAATCGGGCGATTTCACGGTGAATGCCTTGCAGAAGCTGACGGAGTGGAACCTGTATGAACAAGGTACCGATGACGGTTCAGGGCGCCGAACGCCTGCGCCAGGAACTGCATGAACTGAAGACCGTGAAGCGGCCGCGCGTGATCCAGGCGATCGCCGAGGCGCGTGAGCACGGCGATCTCAAGGAAAACGCCGAATACCACGCGGCCAAGGAGCAGCAGAGCTTCATCGAGGGCCGCATCGCCGAGATCGAGGGCAAGCTCTCGAGCGCCGAGATTATCGACGTCCGCAAGCTCAACGCCGGCGGCAAGGTGGTGTTCGGCGCCACCGTCGACCTGATCGACGAGGCCTCCGGCGAGGAGGCGAGCTACCAGATCGTCGGCGACGACGAGGCTGACATCAAGGCCGGCCGCATCTCGGTCAGCTCCCCCATCGCCCGCGCGCTGATCGGCAAGGAAGAGGGCGACGTCGCCACGGTGCACGCGCCCGGCGGCGTGAAGAAATACGAGGTCGTGGCGGTGCGCTACGTCTGACGGCGGTGCGCCGCCGCCGGTCACGGCCCCGCGGGGAGCGTGATCAGCGGCTTCCGGGCCGGACGGTACAGGACGGCGATGTGCCCGATGCTCTGCACCCAGGCGCAGCCGGTCGCGCGGCAGATCTCCTCGGTCATCTCCCGGCGCGCCTCCCGGTCGGGGGCGACCAGTTTGACCTTCACCAGTTCATGATGACCGAGCGCCTGCTCGATCTCGTTCAGCACGGCGGGGGTGAGTCCGCGCTGGCCGGTGCTTACCACCGGCTTGAGCGCGTGCGCGAGCGCGCGCAGGTGGATCCTCTGTCGGGGGGTCAGGTTCATGGCGGGGTAGTGTAATGGCAATCGGCGGCGATCGTAAGGTCCGCGTATGAAAAAGACCCCCAGCAGCCGGCGCTGGCTGCAGGAGCATCACAGCGACGCCTACGTGCTGCAGGCACGCAAGGAGGGCTACCGCTCGCGCGCCGCGTACAAGCTGCTGGAGATCGACCGGCGCGACCGCCTGTTTCGTCCCGGCATGACGGTGCTCGACCGGGGCGCCGCGCCCGGCGGCTGGTCGCAGGTCGCCGCGCAGCGCGTCGGCGCGCGCGGGCGCGTGATCGCCTTCGACCTGCTGGACATGCCGCCGCTGCCCGGCGTCGAGTTCCACCGCGGCGACATCAATGACGATCAAGCCATTGATATGTTGCTGAAATCGCTGTCGGACGGGGGCGTCGACCTTGTAATTTCCGACATGGCGCCCAATATCAGTGGCATGGACGCGATCGACCTGCCGCGGTCGATCCAGGTGGCGGAGATGGCGCTGGACGTGGCGCGTAAAGTTCTCCATCCGGGAGGCGATATGCTGATCAAGCTGTTTCAGGGGGCCGGGCTGGACGCCTATATAAAAGAGCTGCGCCGTTCGTTTCGCAAGGTGATCCACCGGAAACCCCAGGCCTCGCGCGCGCGTTCCCGCGAGGTGTACGTGCTGGGGCGGGATTTCCACCGCGAGTGACGGGGTCCGGTTGGTTAATGCGGGCAAAGCAAGTAAGATGGATCGGGCGGACATGGTGATTCGGCGCAACATCCGGGGAGATGCGGGACATTGAGTGACATGGCGAAAAATATCATCCTGTGGGTCGTGATCGCGGTCGTGCTGATCTCGGTGTTCAACAATTTCAGTCCGCCGCAGGTCAGCTCGCAGCAGATTCCCTATTCCGAATTCATCCAGCGGGTCGAGAACGGCGAGATCAAGGAAGTCGTCATCGACGACCGCACCATCCACGGCTCGACCCAGGGCGGCGAGAAGTTCTCCACCTACAGCCCGGGCGACCCCGGCCTGGTGGGCGACCTGCTCGACAACAAGGTGCTGATCCAGGCGCGGCCGCGCGAGCAGCAGAGCGTCCTGATGCAGATCTTCATCTCCTGGTTCCCGATGCTGCTGCTGATCGCGGTGTGGATCTTCTTCATGCGCCAGATGCAGGGCGGCGGGGGCGGGCGCGGCGCCATGTCCTTCGGCCGCAGCCGCGCGCGCATGCTGGGCGAGGACCAGGTCAAGGTGACCTTCGCCGACGTCGCCGGCGTCGAGGAGGCCAAGGAAGAGGTGGTCGAGCTGGTCGAGTTCCTGCGCGACCCCAGCAAGTTCCAGAAGCTCGGCGGCAAGATCCCGCGCGGCGTGCTCATGGTCGGCTCGCCGGGTACCGGTAAGACCCTGCTCGCCAAGGCGATCGCCGGCGAGGCCAAGGTGCCGTTCTTCACCATCT
>JADLCS010000036.1 GCA_020847075.1 Gammaproteobacteria bacterium | reverse complement strand
TCCTCGCCAAGAGTCACGACGAGTGCGGTACCGCACTGGTTGCGGGCCGCTCTGTTGCGACTCCGTTTGTTGGGGCCTTCGCTGGCGCACTTTTAAGCATTCTTGCCGTCCACCGAAGCGCCGACGCCCATGCCTGGAGTTATGACGTGAGCAGCCTTTAGCCGAATTTCCTTGCGAATAGTGGCGCCATTTGTCAGCGGATTCCAGTGATATCACAAGCCCATCCTTGCTGAGCATGAAACCGGGGCAGCGAAAGCTCAATTAACGGCCGTTGCCATGAGAGCAAAGCGAGACGACTCTCGAGGTCACCCGCAATTGCGGAATAAGGGCGTATTCCCTTGGGGACGCCACCGCGTATTGACCGACTGTAATCCTGATCCTTTACCCTGGATCCGGATGAAGGTGTCCGGACCGGGACATGTCTTCCGCCCGACGATCCCGCCTTCCGACCCCTCCGCGCGAAGATTCGTTATCATATCGGACGACGACCCGGTCGAGTCGTATCGATCCGGGTTCCCCGTCCCAGGGCCCCGTCATTCGCCATCGCCACATGAAGCTGCTGCTCGTCGAAGACGACAATTCCCTCGCCGCCGGCCTGGTCACTGCGCTGGCGCACGCGGGCTATGAGATCGATCACGTGACGCGCGCGATGGAGGCACGGCAGGTGGTGCAGGCGCGCGCCTACGATGTCGGCGTGCTCGATCTCGGGTTGCCGGACGGGGATGGGATCGAGCTGCTGCGCGCGCTGCGGGGGCGGCAGGTCGGTTTCCCGATCCTGATCCTGACGGCGCGCGACGGGCTCGACGACCGCGTGCGGGGGCTCGACGCGGGCGCCGACGATTATCTGGTCAAGCCGTTCGCGGTGCGCGAGCTGGAGGCGCGCCTGCGCGCCATGACGCGCCGACACGATTCCCGCCTCAGTCCCTGGCGGCGGCTCGGCGCGCTGCGCGTGGATCTCGCCGGCGCGGGCATCACGATCGCCGATGTCCCGGTCGATCTGACGGCGCGCGAGCTGGCCGTGCTGACGTCGCTCATGCGCGTGCCGGGCCGCATCGTCAACAAGGAAACGCTGTTCGCGCTCGTCTTCCCGGAGGAGGCGGAGGCGAGCGACAACGCGCTCGAGGTGCAGGTCAGCCGGTTGCGGCGCAAGCTCGAGGGTGCGGGCGTCAGGATCCGCGCGTTGCGGGGGCTGGGTTATCGCATCGAGGAGGCGGATGACGGCGAGCGCTCATAGTATCCGTCGCCGGTTGCTCGCCAAGCTGATGATTCCGCTGCTGGCGCTCGCGATCATCGGCAGCGGTTCCGCCTATGCGATTGCGCATTACTACTCGCAGCTCGCGCTCGATCAATGGCTGTACGATTCGGCGGTCACGCTGGCGCATCAACTGCACTGGGTCGGCAACCGCACGCAGGTGGATCTGTCCGGCTCGGCGCGGGAGATCTTCGAGCTCGATCTGACCGACCGGATCTATTACGAGGTAACGTCGGAGCGCGCTGGGCGCGTGTTCGCCAATGCGGCGCTCGACGGGCCGTCTTCCGCCCCGCAGGTCGGCGGCGAGCCGGTTTATTACGATGCGGTGGTCAACGGCACGAAGGTGCGGGCGATCGCGCTCGCCATCGTGTCGCCCTCGAACGACCGTATCGTGATCAAGGTCGCCGAGACGCGTATCAAGCGCAATCGACTGGCGCACGAGGTCTTCTTCGATACCCTTCTGCTGGCGCTGGTGATGGTGGCGGGTTCCGTGGCGCTCATCTGGCGGGGCATCGGCAGCGGGTTGCGCACCCTGGAGCGGACGGTGCACGAGATTCGCCTGCGTCATGACGTCGATCCGCAGGCGCGTCTTCCGTCACGGGAGGAGGTGCCGCTGGAGGTGCGTCCGCTGATCGACGAGATCAACGGGTTGATCGCCAGCCTGGAGCGGGCCTATCGCAGCCAGCATCGCTTCGTGGTGGACGCGGCGCATCAACTGCGTACGCCGCTCGCCTCGCTGCGCGTGCAGCTCGATCTCGCCCTGCGGGGCACCGGCGACAAGCGGGCGCTGGAGAACGCGGTGCACGCGGTCGCGCGCATGAGTCACCTGGTGCACCAGTTGCTCGCGCTGGCGCGCGCCGAGGGAGACGAGAACGCCGGATCGATGGGGCCGGTCGATGTGGTGGGGCTCGTGCGCGCCGAGGTCGAGCGCCAGTGGGATCGCGCGAGCGCCGCCGGCAGCGATCTCGGCTACAGCGGCCCGTCGAGCGGCCTCGTCGTCACCGGGGTCGAGGCGCTGCTGCGCGAGGCGGTCGGAAACCTGATCGACAACGCCATTCGTTACGCCAGCCCGGGCGTCATCACGGTCGGGGTGGACCCGTCGGCGGCGGAGATCCATGTCGAGGACCAGGGACCCGGCATCGCGGCGACGCATCGCGAACGCGTGCTGGATCGATTTTACCGGATCCCGGAAACGCCGGGCGACGGCAGTGGCCTGGGTCTGGCCATCGTCGCGGAGATCGTTCGCCGGCACGACGCGGTCATCGACATCACGGGCGGGGAGGCGGGACGTGGGATGCGCGTCTCGATCCGCTTCAAACACGTCGTCACGCCGACGCGTGCGGCCGGCGGCGCCTGAGACGGCATTCAGGCGGCCTTGCGCCGGTTCTTCATGTGCAGCTTCCAGAAGTAACCGGCCAGGTTGTCGCCGTAGGAGATCGCCTTGCGGGGCAGGGCCAGGAGGTCGTCCCGGTCGGTCGCGGCGGCGCGCACGCAGGTCACTGCCGTCCGGTAGCCCGCGGCGCGCGCGGCCTCGACGACCGCGGCGTTGTGCCGGCCGTAGGGATAACAGAAGTGGCGCACCTCTTCCCCCAGCAGGTCTTCCAGCGCCGCCTTGCTGCGTGTGAGCTCCTCTTCCACCCGCGCGGCGGTCACGTCGGTCAGTTTCGCGTGCGATACGCCGTGCGAGCCGAAGTCGACGCCCAGGCGTCTGAGTTCCCGGATACGGTCGGGTCCCATCAACGGCGGCGTGTCGCGCCGGTCGGCGGTGAACCAAACGGCCGGGCCACCCAGCAGCCCCGACAGGAGATAGACGATCGCCGGAAAGCCGTAGCGGTTCAGCACCGGATAGGCGTATTCGTAAAAATTCTCGTAGCCGTCGTCGAAGGTGAGCACGACGGCGCGCGGCGGGATCGGCTGGTCGCCGCGCAGGGCGGCGACCGCGGCGTCCAGGCCCAGCACCCGGTAACCGAAGCGATGGAGAAAGGCCATCTGGGCGGCGAAGCGCTCATGGTGGCAATAGGTCGAGCGATGCGTCGGCATCGATGGCATGTCGCCGACCTGGTGATACATGAGTATCGAGATATGTCCCGTCATGCGGTCTTCCGGAGCTGTTGCGACTGGGCCAGCAGCGTAACGTAGAGTTCGAGATACAGGGATACGATCCGCCCGCGACCGAATTCGCGCTCGAGCCGCAGGCGTCCCGCGCGCGCGAGCCCCTGCGCCAGCGCCGCGTCGCAGGTCACGGCCCGCAGGCCGTCCGCCAGCGCGCGCGCGTCGCCGCACGGCACCTGCCAGGCGTCCTGGCCGTGGCGCGTGATCTCGCGCGCGCCGCGGAAGAGGGCGGTGACTAGCGGCTTGCCGTGCGCCCAGGCCTCCAAGATTACATTACCGAGCGCCTCCTCTTCCAGCGAGGGAAAGGCCACGCTGTCCGCCAGCGCGTAGAACGGCGCGGGGTCGGTGCGCCAGCCGGTCCAGGTGATCCGGTTCCCGATGCCGGACTCGCGCGCCTGCGCGGTGAGCGCCTGGCGCAGGGGGCCGTCGCCGACCATGAGCAGGTGCAGCGGCCGATCCTGCAATCGAAGGGGCAGCCGGGCGAAGGCCTCGAGTAGGTAGCGATGCCCCTTCACCGGCACGAAACGGCCGGCGGTGACGTAGACCCACGCGTCGGCCGGGATGCCGAGTTCCGCGCGCAGCGCGGCCGAGCGTTCGGGGGCGATCGGCGCCGGCGGGTCCATGAAATTCGGGATGTGAAACACCCGGCGGGCCGACATGCCGCCCTGGATCAGATGGTCGCACACGCCCCGGGTGTTGCCGACCCAGGCGTCCGCGTGCCGGTAGCCGTCGAGCTTGTAATAGCCGCCGAGGCGCGCGACATGCATGATACCGCTGCCGCTCACGTGCGTGAGCCGGGTGGCGCGGCCCATGTAGGTCTGGACGACCCCGGGGGCGATCTGGTGCAGGAGCCGCGAGATGCGCCAGCGCGACCACGGGTCCCAGACCGTCCGCATCGGGGCCTCGAACACCGGGACATCGGACGGCACCTGCGCGGTGACCGCGCCGCCCTGGCGGGTGAGCGCGACGGTCGACCGCCCGCGCGCCTGCAGGGCCTCGACCAGGCGCAGATAGAAACGCTCCGCGCCTCCGAGCGTCTTGCTGCCGATGATATGCACGGTCTTCACCCGATCGCTCCCGCCGCCTCTTTTCCCGCACCGTCTGTGTACCATCACCCCCTTGCGTGAAGCTGACGGCCCTGCGTGCGATGAGAGTCCGGTATGGGCGGGCCGGCGCGAGGGAACAGAGGGTGGTTCCGTAGATCACGTGCTACCCCGTGGCGGGATCCAGGAAGGTGGAGTGGGCTGCGCCTCTCCGGCCTCCCCGGCGGCTTGATGGGTGCCGGAGATTCTCATACATTACGAGGCCGGGACTCCGGGCGGAGGCGGGCGGATCATGGCGGCGCGCCGGAATACAATCGAGGATCGACGGGAGCCGAATGAATGGCGGCGGGCGCCGACAGAATCTTGGTGATCGATGGGCTGCGGGGTTATTTCCTCGTGTTCATGACGCTCAATCACATGATCTTTCAGGGCGGGGCGTGGTTGAAGCGGATCAATCACGCCGAGCTCGGTTTCGTCGAGGATGCGCAGGGCTTCGTATTCCTGTCCGGGCTGGTGGTCGGCATGAGTTATGCTGCGTCCCTGCAGCGGCATGGGCAGGACAGGCTATGGCGCAAGGCGACGGGGCGGCTGGGGGAACTGTACCGCGTCATCCTGGCCCTGCTGGCGATCCTGCTCGCCGCCGCGGTGGTCCTGCCGGACGCGGGGTCTTTCTGGAAGGACTACCTGGGCGGCATCGTGACCGCGCCGAAGGCCTATCTGAGCGGCGCCGTGATGCTGGTGTATCAGCCCAGCTTCGTGGACATCCTGCCGCAGTACATGATTTACCTGTTGCTCGCGCCGTGGCTGGTGCAGCGGGTCCAGAGGGGACAGGGCCTGTGGGTCGTGCTGGCCAGCGTCGCGGTGTGGGGCGCGTCGCAATTCGAACTGCATTCCTGGCTCGGTTCGGCCCTCGGGTATTTCGCGACGAACCTCATCCCGCCGTTCGGGGAGGGCGAGGCGCGTTCCTATTTCAATCCGCTGGCCTGGCAGATGCTGTTCGTCGTCGGGCTGGTCATCGGGGTCGAGTTCCAGACGGGCCTGTTCACGGTGGACCGCGCGTTCTCGCGCGGCAAGGCGCCGCTGGCCGCCGCCTGCGCGCTCGCGTTCCTGTTCTTCATGGCGTGCAAGCTCATCGTGACCTATCCCGGCCACCTGTCCGGGCTCGCCTTCTTCGATCATTTCGTGGCCGTCCTCGACCGCCCGAACCTCAGCCTGATCCACGTGCTGAATTTCATCGCGACGGGCTATCTGTTCGGCTGGATCCTGGTGAACGGCCGCGCGACCGGATCCCGCCTTCTGAGAGGGCTGAGCACGGCTCTGTATATTCTGCTGACCACCCGTTTCCTGGTGCTTCTGGGCCGTCATTCGCTCTATGTATATGCCTGGCACGTCCTGGTGGTGTACGGCCTGCTGGCCGTGGACTGGTATGTGGGGCCCTTCTCGGAAGGCGCCAAGACCCTGCTCATTCTCGCGGGCATCGGCAGCCTGGCGCTGCCGGCGCTCTGGCGACAGCGCAGAACCGCGGTACAGCGATATGCCTAGGTCAATGCGTCCGTCCTCCTTGGCGCGATAGCCTCCGGGCGGGATAATCGGAGTCGAGTCTCATCATGCACGGAGATGATCTTATGACCGTGAGCGGTGCATCCGGGGTCATGCGGGAATTCCTCGACGCCCTGGCCGGGCGCGATTTCCCGCGGGCGCGCGCCTGTCTGTCCGATCATCGTTTCGTCTATTCCAGTCCGCTGTCCGTATTCGACGATCCCGACGCCTTCATCGCCGATATCTCCCGCCTGGGTTCCATACTGGAGAAACTGGAGACGCGGCACGCGCTCGCCTCCGACGCGGAGGTGTGCGCGATCGTGAATTTCAAGGTGCGCATGGCGGAGCTGAGCTCCATAGACGTGGTGCTGTGGGCCTCCGTCGAAGACGGCAGGATCGTCTCGATGGAGGCGTTCTTCGACGGGAGGAAATACGACGCCCTGTTCGAGGGATGATCCGGCAGCCGCCGTTGCGGGCCGAGTGATTCGGCGGCGCCGGATCAGCCGGAGGGCGCGCGCGCGGCCCCGGCCCGTCGAAGAAATTCGACCAGCGCCGCGCCGGTATCCGCTATCGGATCACTCCATTCGTGCACGCGTGTCTGCCGGAACAGGCGCGCGCTCGGATACCACGGGCTGTCCGAGCGTCCCAGCAGCCAGCGCCAGTCCGGATCGGACGGCAGCAGGATCCACACCGGTTTGCCCAGCGCGCCGGCGAGATGGGCGACGGAGGTGTCGACCGTGATGACGAGGTCCAGGCAGGCGATCAGCGCGGCGGTATCGGCATAATCGCGCAGTTGCCCGCCGAACTGCCGGATCGCGGGCATCGCGGCGAGCGCTGCCCGGTCCTCGGCGCGGACGTCCTTCTGCAGGCCGATGAACTCCGCGCCGGGGGTGAGCAGCGGGGCGAGCTCCGCGAGCCGGATCGAACGGTTCATGTCGTTGCGGTGCGTGGGACGCCCCGACCAGGCCAGACCCACGCGCGGCGCGCGCGTTTCGCCCAGTCTGGCGCGCCAGGCGGCGGTTTCCGCCGGGTCTGCGCTCAGATAAGGGGTCTCCGCCGGGATGGACGACAGCTCCGTGCCGAGCGCGAGCGGCAGGCTCATCAACGGGCAGTGGAAGTCGAACGGCGGCAGCGGGTCGCCCGGCGCGATGACCTGCGCGGGCCCGGCGAGCCGCGCCAGCAGGGTGAGCAGCGGGGGCTGCGCCTGCAGGATCACGCGCGCGCCGCGATCCGCGACGAGGCGGGCGTAGCGGCAGAACTGGAGCGTATCGCCGTAGCCCTGCTCGGCGTGGAGCAGGAGGGTCCGGCCGGCGAGGTCTTCGCGTCCCAGCCACGGCGGCTGCGGGAAGGCGGGCGCCGTCTCCGCGTCGCTCGCCTGCCAGCGCCATTCGTATTCCACCCAGCCGCGTGCGAAGTCCCCGTGCCGCAACCGGTGGAGGGCGATGCAGTAATGCGCCTCGGGATGGTCGGGCCGCAGGGCGAGTACGCGCTCGAAACTGGCCAGCGCCTCCGCGCGCCGGCCCAGGGCGTCGAGGACGATGCCGCGGTTGAGCCAGGCCTCGGCGTATTCCGGTCGCAGCGCCAGCACGCGTTCGTAATCGGGCAGCGCCGCCTCGGGCCGGTTCAGCTCGCGCAGGATATTTCCCCGGTTGTTCCAGGCCTCGGCAGAGCCGGGGTGGGCGGCGAGGGCCTGGGTGTAAGCCGTCAGGGCCTCCTCCCTGCGACCGAGCGTGCGCAGCAGGTTCCCGCGGTT
>JADLCS010000035.1 GCA_020847075.1 Gammaproteobacteria bacterium | reverse complement strand
TTCGGCGATCGCCGCAAGGCGATGCTCGAGGACATCGCGATCCTCACCGGCGGCCAGCTCATCTCCGACGACCTCGGCATGAAGCTCGAAAATGTGACGCTCAACATGCTCGGCCGCGCCAAGAAGGTGATCATGGAGAAGGAAAAGACCACGATCGTCAAAGGCGCCGGCAAGAAGCCCGACATCGAGGCGCGCGTCGCCCAGATCAAGGCGCAGATCGAGGAAACCACCTCCGATTACGACAAGGAGAAGCTGCAGGAGCGCGTCGCCAAGCTGGCGGGCGGCGTGGCCGTGATCAAGGTCGGCGCAGCCACCGAGATCGAGATGAAGGAAAAGAAGGCGCGCGTGGAAGACGCCCTGCATGCGACGCGTGCGGCGGTGGAGGAAGGCGTGGTTCCGGGCGGCGGCGTGGCGCTGGTGCGTGCCCTGCAGGCGATCAAAAGCATCAAGGGCGACAACCACGATCAGGACGTCGGCATCAACATCGCGCGCCGCGCGATGGAGGAGCCGCTGCGCCAGATCGTCGCCAACGCCGGCGACGAACCGTCGGTGATCCTGAACAAGGTCGCCGAGGGCAAGGGCAGCTTCGGCTATAACGCCGCGAACGGCGAGTTCGGCGACATGATCGAGTTCGGCATCCTGGATCCGACCAAGGTCACGCGCTCGGCGCTGCAGAACGCGGCCTCCGTCTCCGGTCTGATGATCACGACCGAGGCGATGATCGCCGAGCTCCCGCAGGACGACAAGCCGGCCGGCGGCGCGCCGGACATGTCCGGCATGGGCGGCATGATGTAAACAGCCCCGGCGCGAGCCGGTTCGCTGGAAAACGAAAAGCCCCGCCGGGCGTTGCCGGGCGGGGCTTTTTTATTCGACGCCCCGGCTAGGAAAGGGAAATCGCCCGGTATCCCCGGTCGTCGTCCTCGGTGTCCTCCAGGCGCAGGCCGTTGACCTCCGCGCTCTTCTCGACGTCCTTCTCCTCCAGGTCGATGCGCAGGCGCAGGTTGTTCTGGGAATCGGCGTTGCGCAGGGCCTCTTCATAGGATATGCGTCCGGCCTTGTACAGCTTGTACAGCGCGCCGTCGAAGGTCTGCATCCCGAGGTTCTCCGATTTCTCCATGACTTCCTTGATCTTGTGGATCTCTCCCTTGAGGATCAGATCGTTGACCAGCGGGGTGCCGAGCAGGATCTCGAACGCGGCGGCGCGCTTGCCGTCCAGCGCCGGGATGAGGCGCTGGGAGACGATGCCGCGGACATTCAGCGACAGATCCATCAACAACTGGTTGCGACGATCTTCCGGAAAGAAATTGATGATGCGGTCGAAGGCCTGGTTGGCATTGTTCGCATGCAGGGTGGAGATGGCGAGATGCCCCGTCTCGGCGAAGGAGATCGCATACTCCATGGTCTCGCGGTCGCGCACCTCACCGATGAGAATGACGTCCGGCGCCTGCCGCAGGGTGTTCTTCAGGGCCTCTTCGTAAGTGGCGGTATCGTCGCCCACCTCGCGCTGGGTGATGATGGAGCGCTTGTGGTTGTGCACGTATTCGATCGGGTCCTCGATGGTGACGATATGTCCGGCGCTGGTGTTGTTGCGGTAATCGATCATGGCGGCCAGCGAGGTCGATTTACCCGAACCGGTGGCGCCGACGAACAGGATCAGGCCGCGCTTCTGCATCACCAGCTTGCTCAGGATCGGGGGCAGCCCCAATTCCTCCATGCTGGGGATCTTGACCTTGATGTTGCGGATGACCAGGCCGACGTGATTACGCTGCCGGAAGATGTTGACGCGGAAACGCCCGATACCCGGGTCGGCGATCGCGAGATTCATCTCGGGGCTCTTTTCGAACGCGGCCTGCTGGTCCGCGTTCATCAGCTTGTATGCGATCAATTTGGTGGCGCCCGGCGGCAGGGGCGACTTGTCGACCGGCTTGATCTGCCCGTGGATGCGCATCGAAGGCGGCGCCCCGACCGTGAGAAACAGATCGGACCCCTCTTTTGCGACCATTAATTTCAGATAGTCGGTGAATTCCATGAATGCCTCTGCGCCGGCCCAGGATACGGGAAACGTTGGCGACCCCTCCGGTATTACTATCGACTGGATCGTAAACCGGCTTGAGTGACCCGATTCTCACTTTTCGGTCGTCATGCGCCGGTTGCCGGCGCCCGGCCGGTCTTTTATGCTGTGCGCATGAAATCGTCCCACCCCACGCCGCCGGCGCCCGAAGTCGCGGCGCGGCGCGCCACCGATGCCGGTCCGCTGCCCCCCGCCCTGCAACATCAGGTCGAGCTGTACTGGGAACAATACACGGCCGCCGCGGCGGAAACCGGGATCCCCGTTCCACGGCACGCCGAAACCCTGGACGTGTTGCGCCGGGTATGGGCCTACAGCGGCTTCGTCGCCGGCAACTGTACGGAGCATCCGGATTTGCTGCGCGGCCTGCTGGAGAGCGGGGATCTGCTGCTGAGCTACGGCCCGGATCGCTACGACCGGCTGACCGCCGACGCGTTATCCGGGGTCCGCGACGGAGACGGGCTGGACGGCGCGCTGCGGCGGCTCCGACGCCGGGAGATGACCCGCATCGCTTGGCGCGATCTGGCGGGCTGGGCCGGCCTGGAGGAAACCCTGCGTGAACTGTCCTGGCTCGCGGAGGCCCTGATCGACGGCGCCGCGGGCTGGCTGCATACGCACCTCGCGCACACGCTGGGCGCTCCGCACGGCGCGCGGTCCAGTGCGCCGCAGCGCCTGGTCGTGCTCGGCATGGGCAAGCTCGGCGCCTACGAGCTGAATTTTTCCTCCGATATCGATCTCATCTTCGCCTATCCGGAAGAGGGTTCCACCCGCGGCCGGCGCGCCCGCGTGGACAACGAGGAATTCTTCACTGAACTGGGCAAACGACTGATCGGCTGCCTGAGTCGCCCGACCGAGGACGGCTTCGTCTTTCGCACCGACATGCGCCTGCGTCCGTTCGGGACCAGCGGCCCGCTGGTGATGAGCTTCGAACAGATGGAGGACTATTACCAATCGCAGGGCCGGGAATGGGAGCGCTACGCCATGATCAAGGCGCGCCCCGTCGCGGGGGATCGCGCGCAGGGCCGCCTGCTGCTCCAGACCCTGCGCCCCTTCGTCTATCGCCGCTATCTGGATTTCAGCGTGTTCGAGTCCCTGCGCGAGATGAAGGCGCTGATCAACCAGGAGGTCGCCAAACGGGACCTGGAGGACAACATCAAACTGGGGCCGGGCGGTATCCGCGAGATCGAGTTCATCGGCCAGACCTTCCAGTTGATCCGCGGCGGCCGCGAGCCCGCCCTGCAGGAGCAGCGCATCCTGCCCATCCTGCGCCGGCTCGCGGCCGCCGGCCACCTGCCGGAGGAGGCCGCCGCCGAGCTGGAGCACGCCTACCGTTTCCTGCGCCGGGTGGAAAACCGCCTGCAGATGGCCGCGGACCGGCAGACGCATCAGTTGCCGGACGATGCGACGGGGCGCCTGCGCCTCGCCCGTTCGATGGATTTTCCGGACTGGGAGGGATTCGCGCGCGTACTCGTGCAATACCGCGCAGGCGTGCAACGGCACTTCAACCAGGTGTTCAACGTGCCACGCCGGGAAACGGAACCGGCCGGATCGCGGGAGGGGTCCGCACCGGATTACGGCGCCCTCTGGTCCGGCGGACTGGACGACGGAGAGGGCGTCGCGCTGCTGACACAGGCGGGTTTCCACGACGGCGCGGAGATCCACCGGCGCCTCGGCCTGCTGCGTGACGGCCACGTCTACCGCGCCCTGAGCGAGCGCGGCCGCGCACGCATGGATCGCGTCGTCCCGCCGCTGCTCGATGCGGCCGCCGCGACGCCGCGGCCCGACGTGACGCTGATCCGCCTGCTCGACCTGATCGAGCAGATCGCGCGCCGCACTGCCTATCTGGCCCTGCTGGGGGAAAATCCGGTGGTGCTGGCCCAACTGGTCCGCCTGTGCGCGGCCAGTCCCTGGATCTCGGACATGCTGGCGCACCAGCCCCTGCTGCTCGACGAGCTGATCGACCCGCGCCGCCTCTATGCCCCGCTCGACCGCGGCGCGCTCGAGCGCGATCTGCGCACCGCCCTGGAGGCGATCGCGCCCGAGGACCTCGAACAGCAGATGGAAACCCTGCGCCATTTCAAGCACTCGAACGTACTGCGCGTCGCCGCCGCGGACGTCATGGAAGCGATCCCGCTGATGGTGGTCAGCGACCATCTGACCGAGATCGCCGAGGTCGTCCTCGCCGAGGTGCTGAGCCTCTCGTCGAACCATCTGATGCGACGCAATCCGGGTGCCACACGACGGTTCGATCGCGGCTTCGCCATCGTCGCCTACGGCAAGCTCGGCGGCATCGAACTGGGCTACGGCTCCGACCTGGATCTGGTGTTTCTGCACGCGGCGGACCAGGACCCCGCCCTGGCGCAGGGCTACGCCCGCCTCGCGCAGCGCATCATTCACCTGCTCAATACCCATACCCCGGCCGGCATCCTCTACGAGGTCGATCTGCGCCTGCGCCCGAGCGGCAGCTCCGGTCTGCTGGTCAGTTCCCTGTCCGCCTTCGAGGACTACCAGCGCGAGGCCGCCTGGACCTGGGAACACCAGGCCCTGGTGCGCGCCCGGGTGGTCGCCGGCGATCCCGCCGTGACGGCGGAATTCGAGCGTATCCGCGCGGCCGCCCTGGCCCGCCCGCGCGACCCCGCCCGCCTGCGCGAGGAGGTCGGCGACATGCGCGACCGCATGCGGCGCGAACTCTCCCGCGACGGGGCCGGGCAGTTCGATCTCAAACAGGGCCGCGGGGGCATCGCCGACATCGAGTTCATCGTCCAGTACGCGGTGCTGCGCTGGGCGCCCGAACACCCCGAACTGCTGCGCTGGACCGATAACATCCGCCCGCTGGAAACCCTGGCGCGCCTGGGCCTGCTCCCCGCGGAGGACAGCCGCCTGTTGACCGACGCCTACCGCAATTACCGCGCCGTGGTGCATCGCCTGGCCCTGCAGGAGACCGAAGGCACGGTGGTGGATGCCGCGCAATTCGCCGCCCCGCGGGCGGAAGTGGCGCGCATCTGGGACGACCTGCTGCCGCCGCCCGCCGCCCCGGAAACCGGGGGCGGGCGGTGAAAAACAGCAGGATATTCGTTACAATCGACCTTCCCTGCCTGCCGCCCGACGCCGGGCGGGGATTTCCCCCGAACCACTCGAGATTGAATGCAGGAGTTTTCGCATGAGCATGGCGACGATGGATGACCGTGACGGCGTCATCTGGCTGGACGGAAAACTGGTGCCCTGGCGTGAGGCCAAGGTTCATGTCCTGACCCACACCCTGCATTACGGACTGGGCGTATTCGAGGGCGTCCGCGCCTACAAGACCGCGCGCGGCACGGCCATTTTCCGCCTGGAGGCCCACACCGACCGCCTGTTCCGCTCGGCGCACATCCTCAACATGCCCATGCCCTACGACAAGGCCACGATCAACCAGGCCATCGTCTCGGCCGTGCGCGAATGCCGGCTGGAATCGGGCTACATCCGGCCGATGTGCTTCTACGGCGCGGAAGGCATGGGCCTGCGCGCCGACAACCTCAAGACCCACGTCATGGTGGCCGCCTGGGCCTGGGGCTCGTACATGGGCGAGGAAAACATGCAAAAGGGCATCAAGGTGCGCACGTCCTCGTACACGCGCCACCATGTCAACATCACCATGTGCAAGGCCAAGGCGAACGCCAACTATCTCAATTCGATCCTCGCCCTGAACGAGGCGCTGGCCTGCGGCTGCCACGAGGCGCTGCTGCTCGACAACGAAGGATACGTGACGGAAGGCAGCGGCGAGAACTTCTTCCTCGTGCGCGACGGCGTGCTCTACACACCGGAGCTGACCTCCGCACTGGACGGCATCACCCGCGCGACCGTGATCCAGCTGGCGCGGGACCTCGGCATCGAGGTGCGGGAGAAGCGCATCACGCGCGACGAGGTGTACATCGCCGACGAGGCCTTCTTTACCGGCACCGCCGCCGAGGTGACGCCGATCCGCGAACTCGACCGCCGCGCCATCGGCGAAGGCGGCCGCGGACCGGTCACGGAGAGGCTGCAGAGCCTCTATTTCGACCAGGTTCACGGACGCCGCGCCGAATACGGCGAATGGCTGACCTACGTTTAGGGGGATCCCATGCCGACGCCCGGTCGAAGCGGTGAAAAAAACGGTCCCCTGACCGACGCGCGCGGCTACTACCGCGTCGGCCCCGCCGATCTCCCCCTGCACTGCCCGATGCCGGGTACCAGCCTGTGGAACTCCCATCCGCGGGTATTCCTCCCGATCGAGGAAGCGGGTGAAGCGGTATGCCCCTATTGCGGGGCCCGCTACGTCCTCTCCGAGGATCGCTGAAGCACCCCTATTCCCCGCCGTCGAAGCGGTAACCGAAACGCTCGATATCCTCGCGGTAATGCGTGGCCACCCGCTGCGCGAGTTCGTCCGTGTAGTAGTGCCGGTAGTCACGCCGATCCGTCGCCGCGCGGCGTTGCGGCAGGGGCGCCGCCTCGAAACCGATGCGCCGCAGGATATAGGCGTAATCCTCCTCCAGCCGCTCGAAACGCCCGACGAAGTCGACGATCGCGTTGCCGTGCTGGTCGGTCACGTAGTCGCTCTGGCGCTCGACGGAGATGTCCATGTGGTACTGGTAGGGCCGCTCGGGATCGAGCTTGTAGCGCAAGAACGCGGCGAAGTCGTCGATGCCTTCCATCAGGTGCGGCCGCTCGCGGCGAATGTGATGAAAGGAACTCACCTGCAGGTCCCACGGATTGCGCACGAAACAGAATTTGAACAGGGACTCATAGAATTCGTGCGGCAGCATCTCGCGCGCGGCGATGGCCTTGGCATGACGCGGCAGCTTGCAGGCCAGCCGGTGCCCGCTCAGATGACTCATGCGACTGCAAAGGAACATGGGGATACGCCAGGGATCGGCCCACATGCGGCGCTGCAGCGCCGCGCGCACGCTCGTCCCCCCGGTCTTGGCGATATGGACGAACAGAAAACGGTAACGGTGCGACAACAGCATCGATGACAAACCCTCAACCGGTGAACCCCAGCGCGTCCAGATAGGCCCGCGCGCTGGCCTCCACGGTATAGTCCGCCGCCGCCCGGCGCAACTCGGCCGCGGGCCGCGGGTCGTCCAG
Source organism: Gammaproteobacteria bacterium (assembly GCA_020847075.1). Lineage (GTDB taxonomy): Bacteria > Pseudomonadota > Gammaproteobacteria > SZUA-140 > SZUA-140 > JADJWH01. The sequence continues at coordinate 31,084 of JADLCS010000035.1, read as the reverse complement.
CGTCGCGGCCATCGCACGCGCCAGCGCGAGGTCGTCGCCCACAGGCACCAGGGGGCCGTAACGCCCGCCCGCGAGCAGTTCGCGCGGGCCGCTGGGGCAGTCGGTGGACACGACCGGGGTGCCCAGCGCCAGCGCCTCGGTCAGCGCGTTCGGCGAACCCTCCCAGGCCGAGGACAACACGAACAGCCGCGCGCGCGCCAGATAGCCGTAGGGATTTTCGGCGAAACCGGGATAGGCGATATCCGCCGCGACCCCGAGCCGGGCGGCCAGGGCCTCATAGTCCGCCTGTAACCGTCCGCGCCCCAGCAATATCAGCCGGCAGGCGTGCGTCGCGCGCAGACGGGCGAAGGCCCGGATCAGCGTGGCGAAATCCTTCTGCTCGGTGAAACGGCCCATGCCGACGATCACCGGCCGCGCGGCATCCTCTCCCAGCCAGGGGTGCGGCGGCGCTTCCCGCGCCAGCGCCGCGAGCTCCGGCGTGATCACCGGATTGCGGATCACGCGGATCCGCGCCGCGGCGGCGCCCATGGCGCGGATATCGTCCGCGACACCCTGCGATACCGCGACCACCGCGTCGGCCCGGGGATAGGAACGACGCACGGACCGGGCCCACAGGCGGTAACGCCAGCGGCCCTTGCGCGCGAGCGCGGCGGAGACCGTAGTGCCGATGCGGCCGACGACGCGGACGGGATTCCCGCCCAGACGCCGCGCCCACAGGGCCAGCAGCAGGGCGCGATGCTTGACGGCGAGCAGCGCCTCCGGGCGCGCCGTGCGCAGATACCGCATCAGGCCGGGCAGATTGAGAAATGTGTGCGTGCTCGCCAGTCGGATGACGCGCACGCCCGGGGGTAGTTGCGCCATTTGCGGGCCGCGCGCCTTGATCAAGAGCAGATCGACGACGATCCCCCGCGCCACGAATCCCCGCAGCAGATTGACCGTCATGCGCTCCACGCCGCCGTCGCCGGAGAACGAGGCGAGGATCGCGAGCTTCCGTGGCCTATTGCTCACCTGAATGTCACCCTTCCACGCCGAAATCCCGCAAACCGGAGGCACACCTCATGGATACCTCGCCGCCGCCGGGCGAACCCTGTCATGAAGGGACATCCGCATGACCGGACGCCCATCGTGTGCCGGGAGAGGCCGGCGACCGCCCCGGGCGAGTGCCCTTTATACTATAATCAACCCGCATCACGACACCCGGCGGCCCGGGACGATGAGCGGAAATCCCGGGCGCGGAAATCGCGCCCCTCCGGACGCCATAAGGAAACGGCTCGAGAACGCCCATTCGATGGATTTTCAAACGCTATCGAGGACCCTGTGGATCTATTGGGATCAGGGCGAGGAGCAGGCCCCCTTTCTCGTCCGGCAGTGCATCCTGTCCTGGCGCCTGCGCAATCCGGGCTGGACCGTGCGCGTCCTGGACAGAAACGCCCTGCGGGAAACCATCGACCTCGACGGACTGGACCGGCGCGCGGATATCCCCCTGCAAGCACTCTCCGATGTGATCCGGGTCATGCTGCTGACCAGCAAGGGCGGTGTGTGGGCGGACGCGAGCCTGTTCTGCACGCGCGCCCTCGATTCCTGGCTGCCCGCGGTCTATGCCGATCATTTCTTCGCCTTCGCCAGCCGGAAAAAGGACCGCCTCATGACCACCTGGTTTCTGGCCGGCGATTCGGACAGCGAATTGTTGCGCCGGTGGGCGGGCGACATGATCGAATTCTGGCGTTCGAACCGCTTCCGCAAGGCCGGTTACTGGGGCAGGCAACTGATGCGGAAACTCACGAGCCTGCGCAAGAGGAACATCGTATCCAACGATATATGGTTCTCCCGCCTGCTGCTGAAGAGGCTCGGGCTCTTCCCCTATCCCGTGAACATGTACCTGTTCGAGAGGTCCCTGGACCGTGATCCACGCCTCGAGACGCAGTGGCGGAACCGGGCGCACCTGTACGATACCCCGGCGGAACATCTGCAGAATACCCTCGGCATGAACAGCCCCTCGACCGAGGCCTCGCGGGCGTTCATCGCCGGCAGCGACACCCCCGTGCACAAGTTGAACTGGCGGCAGGACCTCGGTCATGCCCACGAGGGCTCGAACTTCGCCTTTCTCCTCTCGCGCCTGCAGGCCCCGGGTTGAGCCGATGACCGCCTCGCCTTTTTTCACGATCTTCATCCCGACCTATAACCGCGCCTACAGCCTGGGCGACGCCATCGAAAGCTGCTACAGGTCGACGTTCCGCGATTTCGAACTCCTCGTGATCGATGACGGATCGACGGACGACACCCGCCGGCTCGTCGAAAAGCTGCAGCATGGCCCGCACCCGGACATCCGCTACGCCTATCAGCGCAACCAGGGGAAGCACGTCGCCTTCAACCACGCCGTCGCGCTGGCGAGGGGGAGACTCTTCATGACCCTCGACTCGGACGACACCCTGCTGGAAGACGGGCTGGAACAGATCCATTCGCTCTGGTCGTCGATCCCGGAGGCCGAGCGCGCCTCTTTCGCCGGCATCGAGTTTCGCTGCCTGGAAAACGGCGCCGCCTCCTCGCCCTACCCGGAACCCTACCTGGACTCCACCTACCTGGAAAAACGACTGATCTGCCGGTCGTCCGGCGAGAAAAGGAGCGCCTACCGGGTGGAGGTCCTGAAAGACTACCCCTACCCGGTGTTCGCGGGCGAGCGTTACTGCCGGCCCGGGCTCATCGACATCCGCATGGCGCGGCGTTACAAGACGCGCTTCTCGAACATCATCGCGATCGACGCCGGGCATTTTACGGACGGGATCGGCGCGAACAGGAGAAAGGTGATCGCGAGCGCGCCCCATGCCTACCGGCAATATTTCCTCGAAGAGATCACGGAACACCGGAGATACCACACGAAGAAGACCCTGCGCAGCTACTACATCCGGTTCTCCCGCTCCTCGTTCAACGCCGGCATCGGCCTGCGGCGGCAATACCGGGAGGTACCCGACAAGCGGCGGCTCCTCCTCATCGCCCCGGAGGCCTACCTGGGGAGTCTGATGGACCGCTGGTCGAAGCGCCGTATCGGCAGGACCGGGTCCCCCGGTGTGGCCTAGCGGAAACCTCACCTGAACCGGAACCGCGGCGTCGACCCGTGGCGGGGCGGCCCGTGTTCCGCGCCGAGACTGTGTTATGATCGACGCGTCGCCCGATCGAGCCGGCCGGCGGTCATCCGACGCATACCGATACGGGACCCCTCTAAAATTTTAAGGATCGACCCTCTGTCCCCGGACTACGCGGCAATACCGGCAGCCAGCGGCCCATGGAAGCGACGCGGCGACCCATGGATGTCCCCGCACCCGCCGGCAGAGGTCCGCCGCCGCACCGCACCGCCAACGCACTCCACCTCGCCATGCCCCGCCTAGCGGACACTCGGGCCGCCACCGTCATCGGCCGGACCGGACTCTATCTGTTCGCCCTCTCGGTGTGGCTCAGCACCGCCGGGGCCTATGTCGGCCTCGGCCTCATGCTTTGCGCCGGTATCGCGAGTCGCGGCTTCCGCGATGGCCTGCGCCGCGATCCCATGGTGCTGCTCGCCGCGGCCTTCGCCGGCTTCACGCTGCTTTATGCGCTCTGGGCGGCGCATACCACCAGTGAAAGCCACGCCATGCTGTGGGACGACACCTGGAAGTGGCTGCGCCTGTTCCTGTTCTTCATCCTGGTGGCCTGGTGGCTGACGGGCGACGATCGCCGCGTCGGCGCCGTGCTCCTGCTCTCCCTCGCGGGTCTGCTCGTGAAGATCCTGCTCGGAATCCAGGCCGCCGGCCCGTCCGCCCTGTGGTCCGGCGCACGCATCGGCTTCGGCCTGCCCGTCAACTCGGTCGGCCTGTTCTGCGCGACGGCCCTGCTCGGCCTGCTCGTACTGGCGCCGCGCGCCTGGAGGTCGTCCGGCCAGCGGGGAAGGCGCGGCGCGATCGTCCGCTTCATCGCCTGGGGCTGCGCGCTCATCCTGGTCCTGCAGGCGTTCATCACCGTGCAGTCGCGCGACGCCTGGATCGCGACACTGATCGTCTTCCCGCCGGTATTCGCGCTGGGGCTGGCCGCCTCGCTGCGCCGGAACCCCGGGGCCCCCTGGCTGCGCCTGGGCGCCTCGCTGGGGCTGGCCGCCGTCCTGATTGGCACCGTTACGATACGCAACCTCGACACCATCACCGAGCGGATCCAGGCCGAGCATTCCTCCTGGCGGGCGCTGCTCGCCGGCGATTTCGAGAACGTGCCGGACGGCTCGATAGGGTACCGGGTCCAGTTGATCGAGTTCGGCCTGCAGAAATGGATGCAGCGCCCGCTGTTCGGCTGGGGTCCGCACAGTTACCGAACGCTGATCGAGCAGGCCGACGACGCCGAGCTGCGCAAACTGCCGCATCTGCACAATGCCTATGTCGAGACGCTGCTGACCTTCGGCCTGGCCGGGGCGCTGTTCTTCCTCGGCCTCATGGGCGGCCTGTGCGCGACCCTCGTCCGCGCCTGGCGGAGCGGCCGTCTCGCCACCGACTACGCACTCTTCCTGTCCGGCGCGCTCGGGCTGCAGCTCATCTGGTGCCTGGCCAGCTTCGGGATCAATCAGGTCACCTGGAACTTTTACTTTGCGATGCTCGCCGGGACGATCTACAGTTACCGCATGCGGCTCACCGACGGACAGAGCGATGGAAACCCCGGGCGGGTCTAGGCGTCCGGGCCGCCGTTGCCCGCCCCCGTAGACCATGTGCGGCATCGCCGGAATCTACGGGACCGCCGCGACCGATCCCCGCGTGCTGCGCGACATGGCGCAGCGGCTCGCGCACCGCGGCCCGGACCACCAGGGGATCGAGATCGATGACGACGCCGGCCTCGCCCACACCCGGCTGTCCATCATCGACCTCGGCGGCGGCGATCAGCCCCTGCACGCCGACGACGGCCGCCTGAGCCTGATCGCGAACGGCGAGATCTACAACTACGTGGAGCTGCGCGCCGAACTGGAGCGGCGCGGGCGCCGCTTCGCGACCGGCTCGGACTGCGAGACCATCCTGCATGCCTACGCGGAATACGGCGACGCCTTTCTCGATCGCCTGCACGGGATGTTCGCCTTCGCGCTGCACGACCGCGCGCGCCGCCGCCTGATCCTGGCGCGCGACCGTCTCGGCATCAAACCCCTGTTCCTCGCCCGCCTCGCGCACGGTTGGGCCTTCGCCTCGGAACCGAAGGCCCTGGCGCCGCTCGTCGGCAAGCCGACGGTGGACCCGCACGCGCTCGCCCAGTATCTGCAATGCCAGTTCAGTACCGGACGCCGGACCCTCTGGTCCGGGATCGAGCGCCTGCTGCCCGGCGAAGCACTGACGCTGGACGCCGGGGGCGGCGTAACGCGCCGCCGCTACTGGTCGCCGCAGGACATCCGGCCCGCCGCGACCGGCTTCGACGACGCGGCGGCGCGCTTCGACGAACTCATGCGCACCGTCATGGTCGAGCACATGCGCTCCGACGTCCCCTTCGGCCTGTTCCTCTCGGGTGGGCTCGATTCCTCGCTGCTGCTGGCGTTGCTGAGCCGGCTCAAGGGAGAGCCGATCCGCACCTTCTCGGTCGGCTTCGCCGACTCGCCGCGCGGCACCGAGCTCGATCTGGCGGAACGCCTGGCGCGCGACCATGGCAGCCGGCACACGGTGCTGCGCCCGACCGGCCGCGACATGCTCGACCGGCTCGCGCTCAGCGTCTGGGCCGCGGACGAGCTGATGCGCGACTTCGCAAACCTGCCCACCCTCATGCTGGCGGAGACGGCGGGCGCGGAGCTCAAGGTGGTGTTCAGCGGCGAGGGCGGCGACGAGGTGTTCGGCGGCTATCGCCGCTACCGCGGCGCCCGGCTGGAGCGCTGGCTCAAGAACCTGCTCCAGCCGGGCAGCGGCGGCTTCCGCACCACCGGCAACTTCCGCGGCCTCGAGCGCGGCGTGTTCGGCGCCGCGCTGCGGGAGGCCGCCCGCGGCTGGCGCCAGGAGTTCATCGCCGCCTGGCAATCGGCGCCGCGCGGGTGGAGCGAGCTGCAGCGCATGCAACTGGTGGATATCGCCACGGCGCTGCCCGACAACCTGCTGGTCAAGGCCGACCGCCTACTGATGGCCTTCGGGGTCGAGGGCCGCGTACCCCTGCTCGATCACCGCGTGGTCGAGTTCGGCCTCGCCCTGCCCGATACGCTCAAGATCGCGCCGCGGCACGGCAAAGAGTTCCTGCGCCGCTGGGCGCAGCGCTATCTGCCGGCGGAACACCTGCGCGCGCCCAAGCGCGGCTTCACCGTGCCGATGGACGCCTGGCTCAAGGGCGAGACCCTGGACCGGCTGGAAAGGATCCTGTCCGCCTCGCCCGCCATCCGGGAATGGTTCCGGCCGCGGGCGGTGCATCTCCTGGCGGAGAAACAGCGGCGCGGCCGCAACGTCACCCGGAACCTCGGCGCCCTGTTACAATTCGCCCTCTGGCACCGCATCTTCGTCGAAGGGGACGGTTCGCGCCCCGCGTTACAGGACCCGCTCACCTATCTCGCATGACACCGCCCGACCCGCCGCGCCGCATCCTGATCATACGCCTGAGCGCCATCGGCGACGTCGTCATGGCCTCGCCCCTGATCAAGGCCCTGCGCCGCCGCCATCCGGACGCCCGCCTCGCCTGGCTGGTCGAACCCGCCGCCGCCGGCCTGCTGCGCGACAACCCCGATCTCGACGAGGTCATCGTGTGGCCGCGCGCGGAATGGCGCGCGCTGTGGCGGGCACGCCGCTATCGCGCGTGGGGAATAGCCGTACGCGCCTTCATCCGTGCGTTGCGCCGGCGGCATTTCGATCTGGCGCTGGATCTCCAGGGCCTGCTGAAGAGCGCCCTGTGGGCGCGCCTGAGCGGGGCGCCCGAGCGCATCGGCCTGGGATCGCGCGAGGGCGGCGCGCGGCTCATGCCGCGCGTCGTCGCGCGGCCGCGCGACGACGCGCGCATCGGCTCCGAATACCGCCATCTGGCCGAGACGCTCGGCCTCGCCGTCGGCGACTTCCGCATGGACATCGCGCTCAACGAAGAGGACGAGCGCTACGCGCGCGACCATGCCGCCGCGACCGGTCCCTACGTCGTCTTTTGCCCCTTCACCACGCGCCCGCAGAAACACTGGTTCGAGGAACGCTGGCCGCCGCTGGCGGAGGCGGTGCGCACGCGCCTCGGCCTGACCCCGATGCTGCTCGGCGGCCCCGGCGACACGGCCGCGGCCGCGCGCCTGCAGCAGGCCGATCCGCGCCTGCGCAGCCAGGTCGGACTCACCACGCTGACCCAGAGCGCCGCGCTCATCAAACACGCGGCGGGACTGGTCGGCGTAGACACCGGCCTCACCCACATGGGCATCGCCTTCGGCATCCCGACGGTGGCGCTGTTCGGATCGACCCGCCCCTATCTGGACACCACGCGCCCGAATGCCCGCGTGATCTACCACCGGCTCGACTGCTCGCCCTGCCGCCGCCACCCGACCTGCGGCGGCGCCTATACCTGCATGCGCCTGATCGAGGTGGACGAGGTGGCGGATATGCTGGCCCGCCTGATGAACGCGGAGGCGCGCGCGTGAAGATCGTGCACGTCGAGGCCGGCATGCATCTCTATGGCGGCGCGCAGCAGGTGCTGTACCTGACAAAGGGCCTGCGCGACCGCGGCGGGGACAACCTGCTGGTCTGTCCGCCGGGGAGCGCGATCGCGCGGGCCGCGGCCGAACGCGGGCTCGCGGTGCGGGAGCTGCCGCTGCGCGGCGACGCGGACCTCGGCTTCGCGTCGCGCCTGCGCCGCCTGCTGCGCCGCGAGCGCCCCGACCTCGTGCACCTGCACAGCCGGCGCGGCGCCGATCTGCTGGGCGGCATCGCCGCGCGCCTCGCGGGAACCCCCTGCGTGCTGTCGCGGCGGGTGGATAATCCCGAATCCGCCGCCTGGGCGCGGATCAAATACCGTTTGTACGACCGCGTGATCACCATCTCCGACGGCATTCGCCGCGTGCTGCTCGCCGAGGGCGTGACGCCGGGGCGCGTGGTCTGCGTCCCCAGCGCGGTCGACGCCGCGCCCTACGCCCACGCCTGCGAACGGGACTGGTTCGAGACGGAATTCGGACTGCCGCCCGGGGCGCGGGTGCTGGGCGTGATCGCGCAACTGATCCCGCGCAAGGGCCATCGCCACCTGTTCGCCGCGCTGCCGCCGCTGCTGGAGCGCCATCCCGATCTGTACGTGCTGTGCTTCGGCCAGGGACCGCTGCACGACGAACTGGACGCCGCCATCGCGGCGAACGGGTGGCGCGGACGCGTGCGACTGACGGGTTTCCGCGCCGATCTCGCCCGCCTCCTGCCGTGTCTGTACGCCGTGGCGCATCCGGCAGAGATGGAAGGGCTCGGCGTGTCCCTGCTGCAGACCTCCGCCGCCGGCGTGCCGATCGTGGCGAGCCGCGCCGGCGGCATCCCGGAGGCGGTGCGCGACGGCGTCAACGGCCTGCTGGTGCCGCCGGCGGACGCGGACGCGCTCGCCCGCGCGCTGGAACGCCTGCTGGCCGATCCGGCGCAAGCGATCGAACTCGGCCGTCGCGGCCGGGAGCTGGTTCGACGGGATTTCTCCATCGACCGGATGGTGGAAGGCAATCTGCGCGTCTACACGGCGGTGCTGAACGAACGGAGACCTTGAGGGGGGCCTCGATTCATGCGTTCCATGCATATCATCGGCAGTCGCGAGCTGGGCGGCGCGGAGAGTTTTTTCATGCGCCTCGTGCTCGGGCTCGGGGCGGCGGGCGAGGACATCATCGCCGTCGGCCGGCCCGGCAGCCGGGTCGACGCCGAACTGAGCGGGCGGATCCCGCAGGCGCGTGTGCCGATGCTCAATCCGCGCGATCCCATCTCCCGCTGGCTGCTCGGGCGGGCGATCCGGCGCCGCCAGCCGGATATCGTGCAGACCTATATGACGCGGGCCACGGTGCTGACCCGGCTCCCGGCCGGCGGCCGGCCGGTCCACGTCGCGCGCCTCGGGGGCTATTACAAGATCGACTACTTCCGTCACGCCCACGCCTGGATCGGCAACACCCGCGGGTTGTGCGACTACCTGATCCGCGGCGGCCTGCCGGCGGAGCGGGTTCACTACATCGGCAACTTCGTCGGCGCCCCGGCACCGTTGCCGGAGGGCGCGCGCGAGGCCCTGCGGCGACAGCTCGCGCTGCCCGACGACGCCTGGGTGGTGCTGGCCGTCGGACGCCACAAGACCAAGAAGGGCTTCGACCTGCTGCTCGCGGCGCTGGCGCAGTTGCCGGAGCGGATCGCCGGCCGGCCCGTGTTCGCCGTGCTGCTCGGCGACGGGTCGCAGCGCACCGCCCTGCAACGGCAGGCCACGCAGCTCGGCCTGGACCGGCGGCTGCGCTGGCCGGGCTGGCAGACGGATCCCGGGCCCTATTACGCGCTCGCCGATCTGTTCGTCTGTCCCTCGCGCCACGAGCCGCTCGGCAACGTGATCCTGGAGAGCTGGTCGCATGCGACGGCCGTGCTGTCGAGCGCCAATGAGGGCGCGCTCGAACTGATCGCCGATGGCGTCGACGGTCTGCTCGTGCCCCGTGACGAGGTGGCGCCTCTGGCGCGCGCCATCGCGTCCCTGCTGGAGGACGACGCACTGCGCGCCGGGCTCGCGCGGGCGGGACACGCCAAGGTCGGCGCGCACTTCAGCGAGGCGGCGATCGTCGCCGCCTATATCGATCTCTACCGGGGGCTGTTGCGCGCCTGAGGGCGCGCCCGGGTCACTCCGCGGCCGCCGCGCCTTCCTCGGCGAACTGCGCCCGATACAGACGGGCATAGACGCCGTCCGCCCCCAGCAACTGCCGGTGCGGGCCCGTCTCGATGATGCGTCCGCGCTCCAGCACCACGATACGGTCGGCATTCTCCACCGTGGAGAGGCGGTGCGCGATGATGATGGTGGTGCGTCCGCGGCGCAGGTTGTCGAGCGCCGATTGCACCTGGCGTTCGGTGCGCGAATCGAGCGCGGAGGTCGCCTCGTCCATGATCAGGATCGGCGCGTTCTTCAGCAGCGCGCGCGCGATCGCCAGACGCTGGCGCTGGCCGCCCGACAGGCGCAGACCGTTCTCACCGACCGGCGTATCGAGCCCGTCCGGAAGGCCGGCGACGAATTCCATGACATGCGCCGCCTCGGCGGCCGCGACGATCGCCTCGCGCGAGGCCTCCCGGCCGGCCCCGTAGGCGATGTTCGCCGCCACCGAATCGTTGAACAGCATCACATCCTGGGTCACCAGCGAGATATGCGCGCGCAGGTCGGCGAGCCGGATCTCGCGGATATCGATGCCGTCGATCAGGATGCGGCCCGCGGTCGGGGCATAGAACCGCGGCACCAGGTTGACGAGGGAGGACTTGCCCGCGCCCGAAGAGCCGACCAGCGCGACCGTCTCGCCGGGCTCGATGGTCAACGTAATATCCCGCAGCGCCTCGCCGGCGGTGGATTCATAACTCAGGCCGACGCCCTCGAACTCGATGTGGCCGGCGACGCGCCCCAGCGCGCGGGTACCGGTGTCGATCTCCGGCGGCTCGTCGAACAGTTGGAACACGCTCTCCGCGGCGGCGAGGCCGCGCTGCAACTGTTCGTTGAGACCCGTCAGGCGCTTGATCGGCGGCAGCAGCAGGGCGGCCGCGCCGATGAAGGACACGAAACCGCCCACGGTCATCGCCGGGTTCAACGCCGTCAGGTACACCACCAGGGCCAGCGCGCTCACGGTGATGAGCTGCACCACGGGGACGCTGGCCGAGGCGGCGGTGGTGATCTTCATGCCGTAGCGGCGCGCCCAGTTGGCGACGCCGTGAAAACGCGCGGCCTCGTGCCGCTGCCCGCCGTAGACCTTGATCACGCGGCTGCCCTTCACGGCCTCCTCCAGCACGTGCGTCAGACCGCCCATGGTCTGCTGCTGCGCGCGGCTCAAGCGGCGCAACCGGAAGCTGATGACCTTCACCACCACGGCGATGGCCGGCGCGACCAGCACGAACAGCAGGGAAAGCTTCCAGTTCAGGTAGAGCATCCAGCCGAACAGGCCGATCACCGCCAGACCGTCGCGCACCAGCACCACCAGCGCGGTGGTGGCCACGGTCGCCACCTGGTTCACGTTGTAGGTCACCTTGGAAACCATCTCGCCGGTGGTGTGCGCGGCGTGATAGGTCTCGGGCAGCTCGATCATCCGGGCGAACATGCGCTCGCGCAGGTCCAGGATCACCTTGCCGGAGACCCAGGCGAGCGCGACCGTGCTGACGTAGGAGGCCAGCCCGCGCAGGATGAACAGGCCGATCAGCAGCAGCGGCATGAAGCGGATCGCCGCCGGATCCCGGGTGACGAAGGTCTGGTCGAGCAGGGGCTTCATCAGCGCCGGCATCGCCGGCTCGGTGATCGCCCCGACGATCATGGCCAGCAGCGCGAGCGCGAACCAGCGCCGGTAGGGCCGCACGTATCCCAGCAATCGGAAATAAAGGGCTCGGCTGTTCATGCCTCAACCGGTAATGGACTCGGGCGGTGACGGGCTGGTGCGCACGAGTGTACCGCATTTGCCGGCGCGGGATCGAACCACGGCGGCCGCGCGGCCGGCGCGCGGCTCACGGCGCGCGCGCGTCATCGTAGACGCCCGGCTCGCCCGGCGGGCGCGTCCTGAAGCGGCGATGCACCCACAGATACTGCTCGGGGGCCGGGCGCACGCCGGCCTCGACGACGGCGTTGACGCGCGCGGCGTCCGCGACCTCGTCGCCGCCCGGGAATCCGTCCAGCGGCGGCAACAGGGTCAGGTAATAGCCGCGCGCGCCCGGCAGCCGGCGTATGTAATAAGGGATCACCACCGCGTTGCCCATCTGCGCGAAGCGGCCGGTGGCCGGGTTGGTCGCGGCCGGGACGCCGAAGAACGGCGCGAAGACATGGCCGCGCCGCCCGTAGTTCTGGTCCGGCGCGTACCACACCGCGCGGCCCTGACGCAGGCAGCGCAGCATGCCGCGCACGTCGTCGCGGGGGAGGACGGTCTCGAAGTAGGCGCCGAAGCTGCGGTGCATGACGTCGTCGACGACGGCGTTCTCATGACGGCGATACATCGGATTGATCGGCGCCAGCAGGTTGAGCAGGCGCACCCCCAGCTCGGTCGCGGTGAAGTGACTGCTCAGCAGGATCACCCCGCGCCCGCCGTCGAGGGTATCGCGCAGATACGCCAGCCCCTCCACCCCGGCGATCAGAGGCCGCAGGCGCGCCTCGGGCAGCCACCAGGCCATGGCGGTCTCGAGCACGCCGATGCCGAGCGCCCGGAAGTGATCGCGCAGCAGGCGCGCGCGCGCCTGCGCGTCGAGCGCGGGGAAGCACAGCCGCAGATTGACGTCGGCGACCCGGCGGCGGCGCGCCGAGAGGCGCCGGAACAGCGCCCCCAGCAGACCGCCCGCGGCCAGCACGACGGGATACGGCAACCGCACCGTGAGCCAGCCCAGACCGAGCAGCAGCCAGGTCGGCCAGTGGCGGGGCGAGAGCAGTCGGGGCGGAAACGGCGGGGCGGTCATCGGCGCACGCGCGGGAAAAAATTCGTCCGCGCATTCTAGTACGCCAGTCCCGCCCCGGCAAACGCCCCGCCCGGGTCCGTGTGGTATCATTCCGGCAGCTTTTTCGACCTGCCGGCGGAGATGGCGACTATGAAGATCGGGATTCCCCCCTTCGAGCAGGGGCGCGTGCTCGTGGTCGGCGACCTGATGCTCGACCGCTACTGGCACGGAGAGACCTCGCGCATCTCGCCCGAGGCGCCGGTCCCGGTGGTGGCGGTGCGGGAAGCGGAGGAGCGCCCGGGCGGCGCCGGCAACGTCGCGCTCAACATCGCCGCCCTGCGCGCGCGGGTCACCGTCATGGGCCTGACCGGCGCCGACGAGGCGGCCGACGTCCTCGCACAGCGGCTCGACCAGGCCGGCGTGCGCTGCCGCCTGATCCGCCGCCCGGAATTCGCCACCGTCACCAAGCTGCGGGTGCTGAGCCGGCACCAGCAGCTCATCCGCCTGGATTTCGAGGACAACTTCGCGCACGGGGATCTGGCCGAGGTGCGCGAATCCTTTCCCGCGCTGGCGCGGGAGGCCGACGTCGTCCTGCTGTCCGACTACGGCAAGGGTACCCTGCACGAGGTGCAGACCCTGATCGGCGCGGCGCGCGCGCTGGGAAAACCGGTGCTGGTCGACCCCAAGGGCAGCGATTTCTCCCGCTATCGCGGGGCGACCGTCATCACGCCCAATCTGACCGAATTCGAGGCCGTCGTCGGCCCCTGCGCCGGCGACGAGGATCTGGTCGCCAAGGGCGAGGCGCTGCGCCGCGAGCTGGGGCTGGAGGCGCTCCTGATCACGCGCAGCAAACGCGGCATGACGCTGCTGCGGCAGGGTCTGCCGCCGCTGCACCTGCCCGCGCGCGCGCGCGAGGTCTATGACGTCACCGGCGCGGGCGACACCGCGATCGCGGTGCTCGCCGCCGCCCACGCCGTCGGCGCCGATCTCGCCGAGGCGACCGCGCTCGCCAACGTCGCGGCGGGCGTGGTGGTCGGCAAGCTCGGGACCGCGAGCGTCTCCCTGCAGGAACTCGACCGCGCCCTGCACGATTACGACAAGATCGAATCCGGCGTGACCGACGAGGACGAGCTCCTGCGGCGCATCGAACGCGCGCGCGCGCGCGGCGAGACCATCGTCATGACGAACGGCTGCTTCGATCTGCTGCATGCCGGCCACGTCACCTATCTCGAACAGGCGCGCCGCCTCGGCGACCGGTTGATCGTGGCGGTCAACGACGACGCCTCGGTGAAACGCCTGAAGGGGGCCGACCGCCCGGTCAACGCGCTGGCACAGCGCGCCGCCGTGCTCGCCGCCCTGCAGAGCGTGGACTGGGTGGTGCCGTTCTCCGAGGATACGCCGGAGCGGCTGATCTGCCGCCTGCAGCCCGACGTGCTGGTCAAGGGCGGAGACTACGAGGCCGCGCAGGTCGCCGGCGGCGACTGCGTGCGCGCCCGCGGCGGCCGCGTCGTCATCCTGGACTACGTCGGGGACTGCTCCACCAGCCGTATCATCGAGGCGATCCGCCACGGCGTCTCCAAGCCGCGCGGAGAATCCTGAACGTGAAACGTTGGGCTTCGCTATGCTCAGCCCAACCTACGCAGGCGAGATCACCCCGTGGGTTGGGCCGCATGAAATGAAGCCCAACGGCCATACCCCTGCATCGACCACCGGCCGGGCAGGCGGCACAACCGCATGAGATTCCTCTATACCCTGCTGCTGTACGCGGCGCTGCCGGTCGTGCTGCTGCGGCTGTGGCGGCGCGGCGCGCGCAATCCCGCCTACCGCCGCCGCTGGTCCGAGCGCTTCGGGTTCTTCCCGCACGCGCCGGCCGCAGGCGCCCTATGGATCCACGCGGTCTCCGTGGGCGAGGCTATCGCCGCCTTCCCGCTGGTACATGCCCTGCGGCGGCGCTATCCGCAAAGGCCGATCGTATTCACCACCACGACGCCGACCGGGTCGGAACGCGTCCTGCGGGAATTCGGTGCCGGCGTCCTGCATGGCTATCTGCCCTACGACCTGCCGGGCGCCGTCGCGCGCTTCCTCGCGCGCGCCCGCCCGGCGCTCGCCGTCGTCCTCGAGACCGAGCTGTGGCCGAACATGTACGCCGCCTGCGCCGCGCGCCGTATCCCGCTCATCGTCGCAAATGCGCGCCTGTCGGAACGCTCCGCCGCGGGTTACCGGCGCGTGGCGCGGCTCACGCGCGCCACGCTGGAGCGGATCACCCTCGTCGCCGCCCAGGGCGATGCGGACGCCGCCCGCTTCCTCGCGCTGGGCGCGCCGGCCGGACGCGTGCGGGCGATCGGTAATCTCAAGTTCGACCTCACGCCGCCCACGGACCTCGTGGAACGCGGCGCGGCCCTGCGCCGCGCCCTCGGGGAGACGCGCCCGGTCTGGATCGCCGCGAGCACGCACGAGGGCGAGGAGGAACAGGTCCTCGACGCCTACACGGCGGCCCGCGCGCGGGTGCCGCGACTGCTGCTCGTACTCGTGCCGCGGCACCCGGAACGCTTCGACCGCGTCGCCGCACTGTGCGCGGCGCGCGGCTACACGGTCGTCCGCCGCAGCGAACAACGGCCCTGCGACGCGGACACGGACGTCTTTCTCGGCGACAGCATGGGCGAGCTGATGCTGTTCTACGCCGCCGCCGACGTCGCCTTCGTCGGCGGCAGCCTGGTGCCCACCGGCGGCCACAATCCGCTCGAACCCGCGGCGCTGGCGCGACCGGTGCTGCACGGCCCGCACATGTTCAACTTCGAAGAGATCGGCCGGCTGCTTCGCGAAGCCGGCGGGTCGCGCGAGGTCGCGGACGCCGCTGAACTCGCCCTCGCGCTGGAAGAACTGCTCGCGCAATCCGGATGCTCCGTTGCCATGGGAGAACAGGCGCGTTCCGTCGTCCTGCAAAACCGCGGGGCGCTGGAGCGCCTGCTGCAGATCATCGATGATCTGATAAAGACAGAACTGAGGACTGAGTAAAAAAGACCAGGATGTGAGGGGGCATGCAGAACTCGCAGGGTGGGCACGTCTTTCGTGCCCACCGCATCACACCTATGTCCGCGTGGGCACACCGTGCCCCCCTACAAGCCCCGAATCATCGAGGATTTGATGAATACGGGACCAAGCCAGGACAAATCCTCACGGAGGTAGCCCGGATGAAGCGCAGCGGGATCCGGGAGTGAGTCGGGCGACGCTCCCCGGACTCCGGCGCCGCGCGCCACATCACTCGTAGAAACGGCACGCTCAGTCGTGCCTGCTCTATGTGTATCTCAACCGTAGGTCGGGCTGAACAGAGTGAAGCCCAACAGGGACGGTGTCGCGGAATGTTGGGCTTCGCGTTGCTCAGCCCAACCTACGGGCTGGAGCGTATCGAGACCGCCGCACGAGGAGACAGTGACGAGAGGGGACAGATTTTGAAATCTGTCCCCGGGAAAGCGGCACGCACCGACACCCCTTCATTCAACGATCGAGGATCGTAGTCCGAACGCAGCGCCACGGAGTCCAGGAGTGAGTCCGGCGACACCCTCCGAATTCCGGCGCACGCGCCTGCATCCGGGCTATTTCCTCAGTCCTCAGTCCTCAGTCCTTAGTCCTTAGTCCTTAGGACTCAGCCCCGATCCTTTATTTCAACCAGCGGTTGATCTCCTGGAGATCCGTCGGCGCCAGCAGGCCGGAGGCCTGTTTCAGGCGCAGCAGGTTGAGGATGTAGTCGTAACGCGACTGGGCGTATTCGCGCTGCGCCGCGAACAGGTCGCGCTGCGCGGCCAGCACGTCGACCGTGGTACGGGTGCCGACGTCGAAGCCGGCCTGGGTGGCATCCAGGGCGCTCTGCGCGGAAACCCTGGCCTGTTCGAAGGCGTTCACGCCGTTGATGCCGGCGACCACCGCGAGATAGGCGTCGCGCGCCTGGCGCAGGGTGGCGCGGCGCTGGGTCTCCACCTCCTCGCGCGCCTGGGTCAGCCGATAGGCGGCCTCGCGCGTACGCGAATTCACCGCGCCGCCGAGATACAGGGGAAGCGTGAACTGCAGACCGACGACGCGGTCCTCCACGTCGGTCTCCCCGCTCACCCCGCCGTCGTCGTTCGCGCGGCTGAGGCTCGCCGTGAGGTCCAGGGTCGGATAATGGCCCGCGCGCTGCCGGCTGACCTCCTGGCGTGCCGATTCCTCGGCGAACTGCGCGGCGAGCAGGGCGAAATTCTGTTCCAGCGCCACCTGGCCCCAGTGTTCGATATCGGCCGGGTCCGGGCTCGCGAGCGGGATCCTGACGCCGAGCGGCGCCACCGCGTCGATCGCCTGGGCGGTGATCTCGTAGAGCGCCTCGCGGCTGCTCGCGAGCTGGTTGGTGGCCACGATCTCGCGCGCCTTGGCGAGGTCGAACGCGGCCTGCGCCTCGTGCACATCGGTGATCGCGATCAGGCCGACGTCGAAGCGCTGTTTCGCCTGCTCGAGCTGCTGCTCGATGGCGTTCTTCTCCGCGCGGGCGAACTCGAGATTGTCGTAGGCGGCGAGCAGGCCGAAATAGGCCTCGGCGACGCGCAGGACCAGGGACTGCTCGGAAAAACGGTAGATGGCGTCCGCCTGCGCCACCACGGCGTCCGCCTGGCGCAGACGGACGAAATAGTCGCGGTTGAACAGCGGCTGATTCAGGGCCAGCACATAGGCCGTGCTGTCGAAGGTCGAGACACCCGGTGTCCCGAAGGAGGTTTCCTTGACGTCTTCGCGCGTCCGATCATAACTGGCATTGAACGACAGGGCCGGGTAGAGCAGGGCACGGCTCTGCGGCTTGGCCTCCAGCGCGGCGTCACGCGCCGCGGCGGCGGCCCTCAACACGGGGTCGTTCTGCAGGGCGAGCCGGTAGACCTCCTCCAGATCCGCGGCGACCGCGGTGAGACAGCCGAGCGAAAGGACGACGGCGGCCGCGCAGGACTGCAATGTGTGACGCATGGGATTCCTCGTTAGGGCCACCGCGCGACCGCCCGGGCTCGACGCGATGGATGGTCAAAAAACGAAACGGGCCGTGGCCTGGGCGTTGATCAGCATCGGCAGATCGGTCTCGAACAGGCTCTCGCGGCTCCATTCAGCATCGCCGACCCGACGGATCAGCACCGCCTCCATGATCGGGGCCGCTCCCACCACGGCGAACAGACGGCCGCCGCGATTCAGCGACTGCAGAAAGGCACAGGGCAGCTCCGGCAGCGAACCGGTGATGGCGATCGCGTCGTACAGGCCGTGCCGGGGCCAGCCACGCGCGGCGTCCCCCACCTCGAGGGTGACGTTGCCGATGCCGTGCACGGCGAGCCGCTCCTCGGCCTGCTCCTTGAAGTGCGGGATGATATCGACGCTGTATACGTGATACGCCGAACGGGCGAGCAGGGCGGTCAGATAGCCGCTGCCGGTGCCGATCTCGAGCACGGTGTCCGTGGCGTGGAGATCCAGCGCCTGCAGCAGGCGCCCCTCGATCCTGGGATGCATCATCACCTGGCCGTGGCCCAGCGGGATGGCGGTGTCGGCATAGGCGAGGCCGCGGTAGGGCTCGGGGACGAAATCCTCGCGCGGTATCTCTCCGATCAGGTCCAGCACGCCCTGATCGAGGACGTCCCACGGGCGGATCTGCTGTTCGATCATATTGAACCGCGCCGCTTTCAATTCCATCGGCCCATCCCCCGTCGCTGATTTCTATATCGTTGCCCATGGTGCGCCGGGCGTCCGTCAAGGGTATTCGTTTTACCACGGACGCGCAAGAATCGCCGCCGCCCCCCAGACTCGCACCGGTGATATTACCGCCTGATGCACAAGGATTTTAGCCGGTTTTTTACCCGGGGCTTGCTTGCATCGGATACCCATATCGGCTAGATTCAACCGGGCGCGCGCCGCGCATCCCCGCGCCGTGCGGGCGGGGATGTGAACGGACGGTCCGGCGCGCCCACCGGGCCCTGGCCCGGTACAGGTTATTTATTAAGGAATAGCGAAGCCTTGAACCCTTAAGCCCTGCGCGTCCCGGCGCCGCGCCGGATGCCCCCGCGAAGGCTTGCCACGAATTCACACGCGGTCACGCGCCGCCGCTCCGCCACCAATCCTCGCCGATCCGGAGGCGGCGCAATATGCCGGAGGTAGATACTATGAGCGCGATCCCTGAGACCATCCTCGACGACGCCGTCCGTCTCAACGAGACGGTGATCCGGCCGTATCCGAATTCGGAGAAGATCTACGTGAGCGGCAGCCGCGACGACCTGCGAGTCCCGATGCGGCGCATCCGCCAGGCCGAGACGCGCACGCATGCCGGCGGCGAACCGAATCCGGCGATCACCGTCTACGACACCTCCGGCCCCTACACCGATCCCGCCGTCGAGATCGACCTGCGCCAGGGTCTGCCCGCCATCCGCGCACCCTGGATCGAGGCGCGCGCCGATACCGAGCAGCTCGCGGCGCCCAGCTCGGCCTACGGCCGGACGCGCGCCGGGGACGCCACCCTCGCGCCGCTGCGTTTCGCCCATATCCGTCCGGCCCGGCGCGCGCGCGCCGGCCGCAACGTCTCACAGATGCACTACGCGCGGCGCGGCATCGTGACCCCCGAGATGGAATTCGTCGCCATTCGCGAGAACCTGCGGCGCGCCGAGCTGCGCGAACGGGTGCTGACGCAGCAGCACGCGGGCGAGTCCTTCGGCGCTGCCATCCCGGGCGAGATCACCCCCGAGTTCGTGCGCGCCGAGGTGGCGCGCGGCCGCGCCATCATCCCGGCCAACATCAATCACCCGGAGGTCGAGCCGATGATCATCGGGCGCAACTTCCTGGTGAAGATCAATGCCAACATCGGCAACTCCGCCGTCACCTCCTCCATCGCCGAGGAGGTCGAGAAACTGGTGTGGGGCATCCGCTGGGGCGCCGACACGGCGATGGACCTGTCGACCGGCAAGAACATCCACGAGACGCGCGAGTGGATCATCCGCAACTCGCCGGTGCCGGTCGGGACGGTGCCGATCTATCAGGCGCTGGAAAAGGTCGGCGGCCGCGCCGAGGAGCTGAACTGGGAAATCTTCCGCGACACCCTGATCGAGCAGGCCGAACAGGGCGTGGATTATTTCACCATCCACGCCGGCGTGCGCCTGGCCTACATACCGCTCACCGCCCGTCGTCTGACCGGTATCGTCTCGCGCGGCGGCTCGATCCTGGCCAAGTGGTGCCTGGCGCACCACAAGGAGAATTTCCTCTATACCCACTTTGAGGAAATCTGCGAGATCATGCAGGCCTACGACGTCTCGTTCTCGCTGGGCGACGGCCTGCGGCCCGGCGCGGTGGCCGACGCCAACGACGCCGCGCAGTTCGGCGAGTTGGAGACACTGGGCGAGCTGACGCGCATCGCGTGGGAACACGAGGTGCAGACCATGATCGAGGGCCCGGGACACGTCCCGATGCACCTGATCAAGGAAAACATGGACAAGCAGTTGCGCGAGTGCGGCGAGGCGCCCTTCTACACCCTGGGGCCGCTCACCACCGACATCGCACCCGGCTACGACCACATCACCTCCGCCATCGGCGCGGCCATGATCGGCTGGTACGGCACCGCCATGCTGTGCTACGTGACGCCGAAGGAACACCTCGGCCTGCCCGACCGCGAGGACGTGCGCGCGGGCATCATCACCTACAAGATCGCCGCCCACGCGGCGGACCTGGCCAAGGGCCATCCCGGCGCGCAGATCCGCGACAACGCCCTGTCCAAGGCGCGCTTCGAGTTCCGCTGGGAGGATCAGTTCAATCTCGGACTGGATCCCGAACGCGCGCGCGATTTCCATGACGAGACCCTCCCCAAGGACGGTCACAAGGTCGCACACTTCTGCTCCATGTGCGGCCCGCAGTTCTGCTCCATGAAGATCACCCAGGAAGTCCGCGATTACGCCCGCGAACGGGGCATCGGCGACGACGCCGCCCTGAACGAGGGCCTGTCGGAAAAGGCCGCGGAATTCGCCCGCGAAGGCGCGCTGCTGTACAAGCAGGTCTGATCCCGCCCGCCGGATCGACGCACTACTCCGGTGCCGGAGCGTATCCGGCGCCGGAGGCCGTCTCCCACTCGGTTCAAGATATTTCGCCGTTCGCCGTTATGCTTCGCAAGCCGGTCGCGCCGCGGCATCCCCGCGCCTGTCGCCGGTCCGGCCACTGAGGGACCGGGAAGACGGATCGACGCACCATGAAAAAAACGAACACGGCCGCGCGCCAGCCCGACGTCGAACAGGAAGAACTGCGCGGATTCTCGCGCAGCATCGCCGAGATCGAATGGCTGCTGCTGATCCTCGGGCTGCTCTACCTCTTCGTACCCGCCGCGGTCGTCACGGACCGCAGCCACGTCATCGGCGCCATGGTAGGCTTCGCCGCCTTCGTCGTCGCCTTCCGCTATATCAATTTCTACCGCTCCGAGACGCGCTGGAAACTGGCGCTCGAGACCTGGGCCATGCTGGCGTTCATCAGCGTACTGCTGTGGCATACCGGCAGGATGGACAGCCCACTGTTCAATCTCTATCTGCTCGTCATCATCGCCTGCGCGCTGACCCTGGGGAAACTGGCCACCTTCATGGAGGTGGCGCTGATCTCCTGCTGGTATCTGTTCATGGGGTACTCGGTCTACGGCATGGAGGTGTTTTCCCTGCAGACCTTCAGCGACCTGATGTCGACCTTCAGCCCATTCCTGCTCGTCGCCTACCTGACCACCATGCTGTCGGCCGACATCCACCACGCCAAACGCCGCATCGTGTCCATCTCCGAAACCGACGAGCTGACGGGATTGCCCAATATGCGGGCGTTCAAGGCCCTGCACGAGCGGGAGATGAGGCGCTACGGGCGTTACGGCCACGCCTTCTCCCTGATGATGATCGACACCGACGGCCTGAAGGAGATCAACGACCGCTACGGGCACGAGGCCGGCAACCGCCTGATCGTCATGGTGGCCGACACCATCCGCGAGCGCATGCGCGACGCGGACACCCTCGCCCGCTACGGCGGCGACGAATTCGTGCTGCTGCTGCCGGAGACCTCCACCACCCAGGTACTCGAGGTCGCGGAGCGCATCCGCACGGCGGTGGAAAACGGCTCGTTCGACGAACGGGGCGCCCGCGTCTCGACCACCGTCAGCATCGGCATCGCCACCTGTCCCGACGACGCCATCAACCCCCAGGAGCTGATGGACAAGGCCGACGCCGCCCTCTACCAGAGCAAAAACGGCGGCCGCAACCGCACCACGGCCTGGCGCAAGCCCCCGCCGCTCACGGCCCCCGCCCGCCCGGCCGATGCCGCGTGAAGAACATAGGACTACACAGGGAAACCAGGGCGTGATCGGTGATGGGTGATCGGTTTACGGATACCGTCTTGTCGGTTATGAAGCCATGCCTACCTATCCGTAGGTTGGGCTGAGCAACGCGAAGCCCAACACCGGCGATCCTGTCGCCGGGATGCAGGCGCGCAATGCTGGAGTCCGGGAGTTCGGAACGATGCCTCCCCGGATTCCGCTACGCGGCATCCGGGCTACATGGCTTGCCGTACAGGTCCGCATGGAGTGATAACCGGCAAGACAGATCTACACAACCCATCACTCATCACTGATTACCCATCACGCCCCGTTTTTTTACTTAGTCCCGAGCCCTTAGTCCTTCACGCCGCCAGGCCATGATGCCGCAACAGGGCGTCGATCCGCGGTTCGCGGCCGCGGAATTCCACGAACAGCTCCAGCGGATCGCGCGACCCGCCCTGTTCCAGCACGGTGGCGAGGAAACGCATACCGGTATCCCGATCGAATACCCCCTGCTCCTCGAACAGCGAGAAGGCGTCGCTGGACAGCACCTCCGCCCATTTGTAGCTGTAATAACCGGCCGCGTAACCGCCGGCGAAGATGTGGGCGAAGCTGTGCGGGAAGCGGTTGAACGCGGGCGGTTCGAGCACCGCCACCTCGTCGCGCACCTCCCGCAGGATCTCATAGACGCGGCCACCGCGGGCGGGGTCGTAGTCGAGGTGGAGGCGGAAATCGAACAGCGCAAACTCGAGCTGGCGCAGCATCTTCATGCCCGACTGGAAGTTTCGCGCCGCCAGCAGCCGGGCGAACAAGGCCTCCGGCAGCGGCTCGCCGGTGCGGCGATGGCCGGAGATCAGGGCCAGCGCCTCCGGCTGCCAGCACCAGTTCTCCATGAACTGGCTCGGCAACTCCACCGCGTCCCAGGCCACGCCCTGGATCCCGGCCACGCTGGGATAGTCCACCTGCGTCAGCATGTGATGCAGGCCGTGCCCGAATTCGTGAAACAGGGTCAGCACCTCATCGTGGGTGAAACAGGCGGGCTCGGCGCCGACCGGCGGGGTAAAGTTGCACACCAGATAGGCGACCGGGGTCCGGGCCTCCCCGTCCAGGCGCCGGCGCCCCTGGCATTCGTCCATCCAGGCGCCGCCGCGTTTGTGGGGGCGCGCGTAGAGATCGAGATAGAACTGTCCGCGCAGCTCGTCCCGCGCGTCGCGGATCTCGTAGAAACGCACGTCGGGATGCCAGGTCTCGACGCCGGGGCGTTCGGTGATGGACAGCCCGTAGAGCCGGCGCGCGACCTCGAACAGGCCGGCGAGCACGCGCGGCGCGGGGAAATACGCCCTCAGTTCCTCCTGCGAGACCGCATAGGTGCGCTGGCGCAGGCGCTCCGAGCAATACATCACGTCCCAGGCCTCGAGCACTTCGATACCCAAATGATCGCGGGCGAAGTCACGCAGCTCCTCCAGTTCGCGCCGCGCCCCGGGCAGGGAGCGGGCGGCGAGATCACGCAGGAACTCGACCACCTGGCGCGTGTCGCGTGCCATCTTGGTCGCCAGCGAACGCTCGGCATAATTGGCGAAGCCGAGCAGACGCGCCTCTTCGTGGCGCAGCGCGAGGATCCGCTCCATCACCGGGCCGTTGTCCCAGCGCCCGGCGTACGGCCCCTGGTCGGAGGCGCGCGTGACGTAGGCCTCGTACACCTCGCGCCGCAGGTCGCGGTCGTCGGCGTAGGTCATCAGCGCGCTGTAGGAGGGATAGTCCAGCGTGAACAGCCAGCCCGTCAGTCCGCGCTGCCGGGCGGTCTGCGCCGCCGTGGCGAGCGCCGTCTCCGGCAGGCCGCCGAGCCGGGCCTCGTCCTCGACGTGCCGGCTCCAGGCCTGGGTGGCGTCCAGAAGGTTCTGTTCGAAGCGGGCGGTCAGCAGGGCGAGCTCCTGCATCAGCTCGCGGTAACGCGCCTTGCCCTGCGCGTCGAGGGCGACACCGGACAGGCGGAAGTCGCGCAGCGCGTTCTCGACGATCTTCCGCTGCGCGGGCCGGAGGCGCGCGAAGTCCGGGCGCCGCGCGACCGCCTGGTAGGCGCGATAAAGCCCCTCGTTCTGGCCCAGTTCGCTGGCGTACGCGCTCAACAGCGGCAGGCAGGTATTGTAGGCCTCGCGCAGCTCGGGCGTATTGGCCACCGCATTCAGGTGACCGACCGGAGACCAGGTCCGGTTCAAACGGTAGGCGAGCGCCTCCAGCGGCCGCACCAGCGTGTCCCAGTCTGGATCCACGCCCTTCGCAAGTAACTCCCCGATGCGCGCGCGATTGTCCGCCAGCACCCACTCCATGGCCGGCACAACATCTTCGGCCCGGATCGCGTGGAAACGCGGCAGCGCGTCGTCCGTCAGCAGTGGATTGTCCTCCCGTGCCCCTGTCTTCGTATTCATGCCTCACACCCTTCTTGCCGCCGTTCACCGGCCCGTCCAGCTAATGTACCATGGGGACAGCGGTCCGCAGCGGGCGGGACGGCCCGAACCATCGAACCTACTGAGGTGACACCATGGCGATACGAGGCTTCGCAGGCAGGACCCCGCGGCTGGGCGCGCGCGCCTACGTCGATGCGATGGCACTGGCGCTGGGCGACGTCACCCTCGGCGACGACGCCTCGCTGTGGCCGATGGCGGTCGCGCGCGGCGACGTGCAGGCGATCCGCATCGGCGCGCGCACCAACATCCAGGACGGCTCCGTCCTGCACGTCACCCAGGACAACCGCTTCAACCCCGGCGGCCGCGCACTCATCATCGGCGACGACGTCACCGTCGGCCACGGCGTCATCCTGCACGCCTGTACGGTGGAAGACCTCGTGCTGGTCGGCATGGGCTCCACCGTGCTCGACGGCGCGGTCATCCAGAGCCGCGTCATGATCGGCGCCGGCAGCCTCGTGTCGCCGAACAAGGTGCTGGAGAGCGGGTATCTGTATCTAGGCAGCCCGGCGAAACAGGCGCGCCCGTTGACGGAAAAGGAGCTGGAGTATCTGGAGTTCTCGGCAAAGCATTATGTCGAGCTCAAGAATCTCCATTTACAGGAAGCTGTCCGGGAGGAAAGGTAACGACCGGCATCCAGCCAAGCCCATTGTTACAGGGACGAATCGGGCGATAAAATACACGAGCCACTTACCCTGGGAGGCCTTATGGCTACCAAACCCCTGGAGCGCCTGCGCTCCGAGATCCTGGCCCTTTCCGAGACAGAACGGGCGGAACTCGCACACGAGCTGATAAAGAGCCTCGACGCGCCGCGGGATACTGGGGTCTCAGAAGCCTGGGATCAGGAAATCCTGCGGCGTATCGCGGAAGTCGACGACGGCCAGGCCAAGCTGTTGAATCGGGCAGAATTTCGACGGAGAATGCGGGCGAAACTCGAGGCCCGGTAGTGCGCAAGGTACAGATTCTCCAGCAAGCCGCCGAAGAAGCTGAAGCCGCAGCCGCCTGGTATGAAGGAGAGCGGGCGGGTTTAGGTTCTGAATTTTCCGATGCTGTCGATGCCGCCATTGACGTCATAGAAGACGGCTTTCTTCCGCTCCTGCCAATGCCGGGACAATCCGGCAACAAAGGAGCCAAGCGTCTTATTCTTAGGCGCTTCCCTTATGACATCGTCGTCATCGAACGCGGTGAGGACGCAATCGTCATTGCCATTGCTCATCATTCCCGTAAGCCCGGCTACTGGCAAGGGCGTATTCGCCCCTGATATTCGTCGGCTGGAGCGCCTTGTGAGCCATGTGGTCAGCTCAAAAATGTAAGCAGCGTCTTTGACGCGAACGGGGATGAGTAAACACAAAAACCGACCACGTTGATCAAGACAGTTGCAATAAAAACTCTTTGAAACTCCTCTTTTTTCGTTTTATGCCGGACGATTCTCTGAGCCAAAAAAGCTCCAGGCCAGCCATAGAAAAGTGCAAACATATGTAGTGTGCTTTCTTGTATGCGCCACTCGCCTTGCCCTGCCGCATCTTTGTCTATGCAATATGCGAGGAATGCAACAATACTTGCTACTGCATAGATGCCCAAAACAAATAGCCGCACTCTGCCCGTGAATACAGCAAACAATAAATAAACCAAGAATATTAAAAGCACTGAACCTATAAATACGCTACCGCCAGACCTTGAGCGCTCTCGCGCTGATGGCAGTCGGCTTTGCGGGAAAGAGACGTTTACCGCTTTGAATTTTCCGTTTTTACCTTTCTCTACTTCATAAGTAACAATATCACCCTCAGCAGGCCTTTTGCGGCGGGTGGTGAACGCACTTATGTGAACAAAGACCCTATCACTGCTTCCGTTCCATGTAATAGTGCCGATGCCCTTTGCATCGTTCCAGTTAGTCAGCTTTCCCTGGAATCGCATGTTCTTTAATGGCTAATGTTGAAATTGAGGGGCGCGGAGCCGGCCCGTCGGCGGAGCGCCTCTCTCGAGAGAAGTGCGATGACTTGCAACATGAATGGGAGAAAAAGTATGAAAAGAATGCGCATGGCTTTCTGCCAAACGCTAAGCTCAGACGCGGCGGCGCGTTAGCGCCGACATCGACTGAAGTGCTGTGTTAGGGGCGTCTGCTAAAAATGATGAAACTAGCGCCCAATTGTTTGAGTATTTCTGATAGTCTGGAATGTCCTTGAGTATGACCTTCGGCATCTTGCCCAGCCTGTGAGCTTCCTCAATGATAGAAACAGGAAAGACAAAGTAATCTGGATCGGATGCCTTGTTATTGCGCACCACCCCATCCAGATTCAATCTTACGAACACCACAAAATCGCAATCAAATCGACTTATCAGAAAACCTGTGGCTTTCCGTGTCCACCTGCTCTTGACCTGAAGCCTAGCAGATGTATTGTGATCCGGGCTTGTGGCAACCAAGTCATATCCTGGCATGTTCGTGTATGTCTTGTATGACGCGACACCATTGATCAGAAGATACCCAAGCACCAGGAACTCAGCTCCTTCAGACTCCAGCTTCGTGTTCTTATATGCCATCTTCAAGGCCCGAAATGTCGGGCGCCGCCGCATCGATTGTAGACAGCAGTTGATCGAGCAGGATAGACGTATCCGTAGCAGTGGAATCAATAGCTGGAGACACTGGCGAGTGTGTGGCCTGCAGCAATTGCACCGCCGACTTCAGCAGCGCGTCGAACAGGTCCTTGTAACCGGCGCTCGCCGAGCGGGCGGCGGACAGATCATAGGTAAAGGCGGGCAGGCTGGAGGACGAGGCCGCGTCTTCCGCCATCGCCTGCACCGACTGGTAAGCGGTGGCCTGGACGCTGCGGGTCATGTCCATCTGCAGCGAGAACGACGCCAGCTCTTTCATGTCGAAACCGGATTCGTTTACCCGACTGAGCAGGCCATCGATGTCGCCTGCGAAGAAGCGCTCGGCGAACTCGCCCACCTGGCCGAGCAGGTCCTGAATGTCGGCGGACTCCTCGACGCTCAATTCGCCTTCGACGGTGTAGCTGAAACTTCCGCTCGCGGAGAAGCTGGCGCCGACGCCTGCCGCCATGGTCGT
The DNA here is from genome assembly GCA_020847075.1 of Gammaproteobacteria bacterium. Classification (GTDB taxonomy): domain Bacteria; phylum Pseudomonadota; class Gammaproteobacteria; order SZUA-140; family SZUA-140; genus JADJWH01. The sequence goes on along the minus strand of JADLCS010000035.1, from coordinate 3,727 downwards.
GGGGCTCGCGGCCTGGTAGCTCGACAGTTGCAGCGCGTCGGCGCTGGCCAGGGTGAGCGTCACCCGATCCCCTTCCTGCGTCATAACCTCGAGTTGCAGGCTCCGGGATCGGTTTGCCGCCAATGTGAGGACGCGCTCCGAGAAGACGGCCTCGGACGATCCGGCGGACGCGGAAGATGGGCCACAGCGCGAAGAGGGATGGGCACCCGCGGCAGGTGCGGGGACGTTCGTCGATATCGACCGGCCGTAATGCCCTATACCCGGACTACCGGCGGCACTCACATCCATGAAGATTCCCTCACCCGCGGGACCGGGCATTGTTCAGTGTTTCGGATGAGGTGTGAATAAACTTTAGACGTCCGTCACAGATGGCCGGCGAGGGGTGCGCCCGCCGGCAGGTGTCGTGCCGTGTTCAGGGGAGGCCGCCGTAATGCGGGCCGGGGGATGCTCAGAGATACTGTCGGTGTAACAGGGTTGTAGGTTGGGCTGAACGGAGTGAAGCCCAACGAAACGATATGCGGACTCTCCGGGATGTTGGGCTTCGCTTTGCTCAGCCCAACCTACGACTCCAGGCACCCATATACGATTCGGGTGGTGTTTTATCCAGCCCGGTGTCTGGACGACAGATGTGTGCGCATCTGCGGAATTACCGCCGCGGTCTCCGGCCGCACACCGCGCCACAGCAGAAAGGCCTCCGCGGCTTGTTCGACCAGCATGCCGAGGCCGTCCACCGCGCGCGCCGCGCCGTGCGTCTGCGCCCAGCGCAGGAACGGCGTCGGTTCCGCCGCGTACATCATGTCGTAACACAGGCTATCGGGCGCCAGCAGCGACGGTGGTAGTGGTAGATCCGCACCGTGCAGGCTGGCCGCAGTGCCGTTGATCACCAGATCGAATACACGACCCGTCAGCGCCTCGAATGAACAGCCGCTCACTGGAAACGCCGATGTCGAGAACAGCGCGGCCAATTCGATCGCGCTGTCCACGGTGCGGTTGACGATGACGACCTCGCTTGGCCTCTGTTCCAGCACGGGTTCCAGCACGCCACGTACCGCGCCGCCGGCGCCCGCGATCAGCACGCGCCGGCCGGCGATCGGCACGCCCAGATTGACCGTGATGTCGCGCACCAGGCCGAGGCCGTCGGTGTTGTCGCCGTAGACCCCGTCGTCGCCGAAGCGGATGGTGTTGACCGCGCCGGCGCGTTCGGCGCGCGCGCTGCGTTCGTCCACCCAGCCCCAGGCGACGCGCTTGAACGGTACGGTGACGTTGAGTCCCCTGCCGCCAGCGGCGCGGAAGTTTCCCGCCGCCTGCTCGAAACCGCCTTCATCGACCTGGATCGCAGTATACACCATGCGCTGCCGGGTCTGACGCGCGAACTCGGTATGGATGGCGGGCGAGAGGCTGTGCGCGACAGGATTGCCCATCACCGCGTAACGGTCCGGCGGGGCGTCGAAGTCGAAGAGGGAAGACATGAAAAAAGGGTAAAGAGTATAAGGGTAAAGAGTAAAGGGACGCGGGGTGAGCAATCTTTCGGTGGGCACGAAAGACGCGCCCACCCTACGAGCTATTTATCCCGCAACCAGGCGGCCACGTCACGGGCGAAATAGGTCAGGATGGCATCCGCCCCCGCGCGTTTCATGGCCAGCAGGCTTTCCATCACCGTGGCGCGCTCGTTGAGCCAGCCGCGTTCCGCCGCCGCCTTCAGCATGGCGTATTCGCCGCTCACCTGATAGACGAAGGTGGGCGCGCCGAACTGATCCTTGATACGGCGCACGATGTCGAGATAGGGCAGGCCCGGCTTGACCATCACCATGTCGGCACCCTCCTCCAGATCGAGCGCCACTTCCCACAGGGCCTCGTCGGAATTGGCCGGGTCCATCTGGTAGGTGTATTTGTCGCCACCGCCGAGATTGGCCGCCGAGCCGACGGCGTCGCGGAAGGGGCCGTAGAAACTGGAGGCATACTTCGCTGCGTAGGCGAGGATGCGCGTGTTGGCGTGACCAGCCTCCTCCAGCGCGCGACGGATGGCGCCGATGCGGCCGTCCATCATGTCCGAGGGCGCGACGATGTCGGCGCCGGCCTCGGCGTGCGACAGGGCCTGGCGCACCAGCACCGCGACGGTCTCGTCGTTCACGACGTATCCGGCCTCGTCGATCAATCCATCCTGGCCATGGGTGGTGAACGGATCGAGCGCGACATCGGTGATGACGCCGAGCGCCGGCCGCGCCTGCTTTAGCGCGCGCACGGCGCGCTGTGCCAGCCCTTCGGGATTATAGGCCTCGCGCGCATCGAGCGTCTTGCGTTCGGGCGGGGTGACCGGAAACAGCGCGAGCGCCGGGATGCCGAGCGCCGCGATCGCCTCGGCCTCGCGCAGCAGTTCGTCGATACTGAGGCGTTCCACCCCGGGCATGGACGGCACCGCCTCGCGGCGACGCTCGCCTTCCAGGACAAAGACCGGGTAGATGAGGTCGTCCGCGCTCAGCCGGGTCTCGCGCATCAGCCGCCGGCTGAAGCCGTCGCGCCGCATGCGGCGCGGGCGCCGGCCCGGATAACGGCCCGGGAAATCCTTGGACGACGGGTTCATGGTTCAGCGGCGGGGCGGCCCGGGCGGTTACTTGCCGCGTGCCGGACCCCTGGCCTTCTTCTTGAGCACGGCCTTCTTCTTCGGCGCCGGTTTCTTCTTCGCGACGGGCCGCTTCTTCGCGACGGGCTTCTTCTTGACCGCCGCCTTCTTCTTCAACGCGGGCTTCCTGCGGGCAACCGGTTTTTTCTTGATTGCGGGCTTCTTGCCGGCGGACGGCTTCTTCTTCGCGACGGGTTTCTTTTTGACCGCGGGCTTTTTCTTGACCGCGGGTTTCTTGCTGGCGGCCGCCGGCTTCTTCGAAGCCGGTTTCTTTTTCACCGTGGTTTTCCCGGCACTCGCGGCGGGCTTCTTTTTGGTCGTTTCCGTCTTCTTCGCCGCCGGACTGGCGCCGCCCGGGGCCTTCCTGACCCCCGCCGGCGCCGCGGACGACACGGCGGACAGGGCCGCGGGCGCCGGGCGCGCGGCGGCGACCTTGCCGGCCTGGGCGGCGCGCTGCGCCTCCTGCACCACCTGCTTGATCGCGGCGAAGATATGCGGGATCTCACCCACGCCCTGTACGGTCCTGAGCCGTCCCTGCGCGCGATAGTATTCGATCAGGGGGGAGGTCTGCGCCTCGTAGACCCGCAGACGGTTGCCGATGGTCTCTTCGTTGTCGTCCGCCCGGTGACGGAGATTCCCGCCGCACTTGTCGCAGCGGTCCTCCAGCTTGGAGGGCGAACTGTAGATGTTGTAAGTCTGGCCGCAGGACTCGCAGGTCCGCCGGCCGGTCATGCGCTGCATCAGGATGTCGAGGTCGACGTCGATCAGCAGGGCGAGGTCGAGCGGCTGCCCCATGCGCTCCAGCATGGCGTCCAGGATCTGCGCCTGGGCCAGATTGCGGGGAAATCCGTCGAGAATGAATCCGTGGCGGGCGTCGGACTGGGAGAGGCGCTCCCGGATCATCGCCAGCACCAGGTCGTCCGACACCAGGCGGCCGGCGTCCATCGCCGCCCTGGCCTGCAGACCGAGCGGCGTACCCGACTTGACGGCGGCGCGCAGCAGGTCTCCGGTCGAGATCTGGGGCACCCGGTATTGATCCGTCAGCAGCTTGGCCTGCGTCCCCTTCCCCGATCCTGGCGCCCCCAACAATACGATTCTCATATCGTT
>JADLCS010000034.1 GCA_020847075.1 Gammaproteobacteria bacterium | reverse complement strand
TCGCGCAGCGCCTGCTCGATGAACTACAGCGTGGAGGAATACGCCCATAACGTGGTGCACACGCTGTGGGAGATCTGCGCCGAGCACGGGCTGCCGCACCCCTCCATCATCACGGAGTCCGGCCGCGGCATGACCGCGCATCACGCCGTCCTGATCACCAACGTCATCGACGTGGAACAGGTGCCCGGGGACGGGATCCCCGCCGCCGACGCCGCGGCCGCGGAGGCGCCGGTGCTGAAGAACCTCCAGGCCGCGTACGACGAGGCGACGACGCGGCCCCCGGTGGAGGTCTACCACGACGCCGTGCACTGGCTGGGCACGGCGCAGGACATGTACATCCACGGCCTGCTCACGCTCCCGCAGCGCGCGCGCGCGGAGCAGATCTACTATGCGACCTGCCACCGCATCCATCCGCTGCTGCAGGGGGCCTCGCGCGCCCATCGCGAGGTGCTCGACGAGCTGAACGAGAAGCTGGCGGACAAGTTCTTCTGCAATTTCTCCGTGTTCCAGTCCATCCCCGACGTGTGGGCGATCGACCAGATCTTCCCGGTCATACCGCTGCACCGCCTCGACGAGCGGCCCGACCGCCGCGCCGTGATCCTCGACATCACCTGCGATTCGGACGGCCGCGTCGATTACTACGTGGATCGCGAGGGCGTCGAGACCACGCTGCCGCTGCACGCGCCGCGCGCGGACGAACCCTATCTGCTGGGGATCTTCATGATCGGGGCCTACCAGGAGATCCTGGGCGACATGCACAACCTGTTCGGGGATACCAACGCGATCAACGTGGAACTCGACGGCCACGGCGGCTACCGCCTCAGCCAGCCGCAGCCGGGCGACACGGTGGATTCGGTGCTGCGCTACGTACGCTTCAGCCCCGAGGCGCTGCTCGAACGCCTGCGCCGCGCGGTGGCGGAAAGCCGGCTCGGCAAACAGCAGCAGGCCCTGTGCCACGAGACCCTGCAGGACGGGATCACCGGGTATACGTATCTGGAGGATTGAAGGGATTAGGACTAAGTGCGAAGGACTAAATGCTGGGGACTAAGGACTAAGTGAAGGTCAAAACACTCAGCCAGGACATGTTTTTGGGTTTAACTTAGTCCTAAGTCCTTAGTCCTGGGTTGCCCCAGCCGCATGTACTCGATGTCATTGCGCTGCAGGGCGATGCGGGCCTGCTCCAGGTCCTTCAGGCCCTTGTAGGGGCCGACCCGGACACCGCACCGTACTAGGTTGTCGTCGCTGACGATGACGATCTGGGTGGTGGCCTGCACGCCGATCAGCCCGTAGGTTGGGCTGAATGAAATGAAGCCCAACGCTGTCCGGAGATATCGTTGGGCTTCACGTGGCTCAGCCCGACCTACAACGACCGGTTGAGTGTCTTGACCTTCACTTAGTCCTTAGTCCCAAGCCCTTAGTCCTGGGTTTCATCCTCACGCCCCCAACTGCAGCAGCATGTACTCGATGTTATTGCGCTGCAGGTTGGTGCGCGCCTGCTCCAGGTCCTTCAGGCCCTTGTAGGGGCCGACGCGCACGCGGTACCAGGTATCGTCGTCGCTGATGATGACGGTCTGGATGGAGGCCTGTACGCCGATCAGCGCCAGTCGCGCCTTGAGGTTGTCGGCCTCGCCGTAGCTGCGGAAGGAGCCGACCTGGAGGACATAGGGGCCGGCGGATTCCGCCTTGCGGGGGTTGCCGCCGCGCGCGGCGTCGAGTGCGTCCTTGCTGATCTTGACTTCCATCTCGGGCAGCAGCGTGTAGAAATCGAAGCGGGCCTTCTCCCTGGCGTCCTTGTCCTCCGTGACCGCCGGTTTGCTGGGGGCAGTCTTGGGCGCGGGGGCGGCGGGTTTCTGCGCCACCTGCGCCGGTTCCTCCGGCGCGGCCTGCGTGCCGATGAAGTAGACCGTGTATCCGCCCAGGAAGCCGGCGATCAGGCCGCCGAGCAGCCACCACCAGCGGGGCGACGCTTTCGAGCGGGCGTTCCGCCGGCGCCGGCGGGCGGCGGGTTTGTAGTCGCGCGGCATGTTACATGTGATCCGGCGCGCCGACGCCGAGCAACTGCAGGCCGTTCTTCAATACCTGACGCACCGCCCGGATCAGTACCAGGCGCGCGTCGCGCAACTCGGCGTCCTCGACGAGAAACTGGTGCGCGTTGTAATAGGTGTGGAAGTCGTTCGCCAGCTCGCGCAGGTAATAGGCGAGCTGATGCGGTTCGTGCGCCAGGGCCGCGTTCTCGATCGTTTCGGGGTACTGGCCGAGCCGGCCGATGAGGCGCTGTTCGTGCTCTTCGGTGAGGCGGTGCAGGCCGCCCAGCCCCCGCGCGGTATCCTCGTTCAGGCCCTTTTCCGCGAGCTGGCGCAGTACGCTGCAGATGCGCGCGTGGGCGTACTGGATGTAATAGACGGGGTTGTCGCTCGATTCGGATTTGGCGAGATCGAGGTCGAAATCCATGTGCTGCTCGCACTTGCGCAGCACGTAGAAGAAGCGCGCCGCGTCGTTGCCGACCTCCGCCCGCAGCTCGCGCAGGGTGACGAACTGGCCGCTGCGGGTCGACATCTGCACCCGGGTCTCGCCGCGGTAGAGGATGGCGAACTGCACCAGCAGCACGTCGAGGCGGGAGGCGTCGTAGCCCAGCGCGCCGAGCGCGGCCCTGACGCGCGGCACGTAGCCGTGGTGGTCCGCGCCCCAGATGTCGATGATGCGCTCGAAGCCACGTTCGAACTTGCCGGCGTGATAGGCGATGTCGTGCGCGAAATAGGTGGCCTGGCCGTTCTCGCGCACCAGCACGCGGTCCTTCTCGTCGCCGTAGGCGGTGGAGCGGAACCACCAGGCGCCGTCCTGCTGGTACAGGTGGCCACCCGCGCGCAGACGGTCGATGACGCGGTCGACCGCGCCGCTCTCGATCAGGGAGCGCTCGGAGAACCATTCGGCGTAGACCACGCCGAACTCCTCCAGATCCTCGCGGATGTCGCCCAGGATGGAATCCAGCCCGGCGTCGAACACGAGCCGGTAACGCGCGCCGCCGAGTATCTCCTTCGCGCGCGCGATGAGCCCGTCGATGTGCGCCTCCTTGTCGCCGCTGCCGTCGGCGGCGAGGTCGGGCGGCAGATTCGCCAGCACCACCGCCGCGGCGGCATGCAGTTCGTCGCCGTGGCGTGCGCGCAGGGCGGCGGCGATGTCGTTCACGTACTCCCCGCGATAGCCGTTGCTCGGGAAGGGCAGGCGCTCGCCGCACAGCTCCAGGTAGCGCAGCCACACGCTCGTGGCGAGGATGTCCATCTGGCGGCCGGCGTCGTTGATGTAGTATTCGCGGTGCACCCTGAAGCCGGCGGCGGCCAGCAGATCGGCCACGGCCGCGCCGTAGGCGGCGCCGCGCCCGTGGCCGACGTGCAGCGGCCCGGTCGGGTTGGCGGAGACGAATTCCACCTGGACGGAGCGCCCCCGGCCGAGGGTGCTGTGTCCGAAGGCGTCGCCCGCCTCGAGGATCTGCGGGACGATGCGGCGGAAGGCGTCCGCGGCGAGGAAGAAGTTGATGAAGCCGGGGCCGGCGATCTCGATACGCTCGACCCGGTCCGAGGCGGGCACGGCGGCGGCGATCTGTTCGGCCAGCCGGCGCGGATTCGTGCGCAGCGGCTTGGCCAGCGTCAGCGCGACGTTGCAGGCGAAATCGCCGTGCTGTTTGTCGCGGGTGCGCTCGAGCTGGATATCGACCGGCGCGTCCGGGGGGATCGCGCCATCGTTCTGCAGGGCGAGCACGGCCTGGGTGAGGAGTTCACGCAGATGGTTTTTCATGGCCTTGGGTCGGATTCGGTCAGCGCCCGGCGCCGGGCGCGCCGGCGCTTATTATCCCCGCTGCGGTAATTTTTGCCTAGTGGCCGTAGCCCGTCTCGACGTCGATCATGGGCGGATTCCACGGGACTGCCCCCGTTTGTAGGGTGGGCACGTCTTTCGTGCCCACGCGGAAACTGCCACGGCGAGTTTTCATACCGGCACCGAGGTGAGGCGTGGGCACACACAATGTGCCCACCCTACACGGGTATGGCCCCCTGAAATAACCTTCCCGCGTAGCCTGGATGGAGCGCGGCGGAATCCAGGTAAATCCTCCCGGAGTGCGGCGCCGCGCGCCTCCCTCAGGGCCACATGGATCTATGAAATTATTTTCGAGACGTCGCGCTAGTACTCGTCGATCGGGTCGACGTCGAGCGACCAGCGCACCTGGCCGGCCTTGGGCAGCGTTTGCAGTCGCTGCACCGCTGCGGCGAGCGCGCGATGCAGCGGCGCGCGGCGTTCGGAGTGAAAGAGCAGTTGCGCGCGGTGGCGGCCGGCGCGGCGCTCCATCGGCGGCGGTGCCGGGCCGAGGATCTCCACCCCCGCGGGCGCGCCCTGCGCCAGCGCCGCGCGCAGGGCGGCGAGAAAGTCCGCGGCCGCGCGCGGGTGGACCGATTCCGCCCGCAACAGCGCCAGACAGCCGTAGGGCGGCAGGCCGGCGTGGCGGCGTTCGTCGAGCAGGCCGTGGGCGAAGGCGCGGTAATCGTGCCGCAGCAGTGCGGCGAGCTGGGGATGATCGGGATGCTGGGTCTGGATCAGCACCTCGCCCGGCTTGTCGGCGCGCCCGGCCCGGCCCGCGACCTGGACGATGAGCTGTCCCATGCGTTCCCCGGCGCGGAAATCGGCGCCGAACAGGCCCTGGTCGGCGTCGAGGATGCCGACCAGCGTGACGTGCGGGAGATGATGTCCCTTGGTCAGCATCTGCGTACCGAGCAGGATCTGGCGGCGTCCTTCCCGCACGCGCTCGAACAGCGCGTCGAGGCTGCCCTTGCGGCGCGTGCTGTCGCGGTCGATGCGTACGATCTCGGCCTCGGGGAAGCGTTCGGCCAGGGTTTCCTCCGCGCGTTCCGTCCCCTGGCCGAGCGGCCGCAGATCCGGGCTGCCGCAGGAGGGGCACCCGGCGGGCACGGGGCGCTCGGCGTCGCAGTGGTGGCAGCGCAGCAGGTGGCGCGCCCGGTGATAGATCAGATGCGCGTCGCAGCGCGTGCAGGCGGCGATCCAGCCGCAGTCGTGGCACAGCAGCGTCGGCGCGTAGCCGCGCCGGTTCAGGAACAGCAGCACCTGGTGGTCGCTCGCCAGATGGCGCTCGATCGCGCGGGCGAGCAGGGGGGAGAGGCCGCGCTCCGCCTTGTGGTCGCGCAGGCTGACCAGGCGGATCTCGGGCGGCGCCGCCGCGCCCGCGCGCGTCCCCAGGATCAGATGCCGGTAACGATCCTGCCGGCAGTTGTGCAGGCTTTCCAGCGCGGGGGTGGCGGAGCCGAGCACCACCGGCACCTCGAGATACTGCGCGCGCACGACGGCGAGGTCACGCGCATGATAGCGGAACCCGTCCTGCTGTTTGTACGAGGCGTCGTGCTCCTCGTCGACGATGACGACGCCGGGGCGCGCGAGCGGGACGAATACCGCGGAACGCGTGCCGATGACGATCGGCGCGCGCCCGTCCGCGGCCGCGCGCCAGGCGGCGAGGCGTTCGCCGTCGGACAGTCCCGAGTGCAGCACCGCGAGCGGCGCGGCGAAGCGGCGCCGGACGCGCTCCACCATCTGCGGCGTGAGGCCGATCTCGGGCACCAGCAGCAGCGCCTGGCGGCCCGCGCGCAGCGCGGTTTCGATGGCGTGGAAATAGACCTCCGTCTTGCCGCCGCCGGTGACGCCGTCGAGCAGAAAGGGCTGGAAGCGGCCGAACGCGGCCTCGATCGCCGCGGCGGCCGCGCGCTGTGAATCGTTGAGCGCGGGCCCTGTCTCGATGGCCGCGACGGCGGGCGATGGCGGGGCGGATTCTTCTGCCGCGGGTTCATGGCTTTCGATCCAGCCCTTCGCGCGCAGCGCGCGCAGGGCCTCGCGCGCCCCGGGGACGGCGCCCAGTTCCTGCGCGGAGAGGCCTTCCGTCGCCGCGGCCAGCCGTTGCATCAGCGCCTCCTGCCGCGGCGCGCGGCGCAACGTCCCCGTTGCCGCGGCGCGGCCCGCCGCGCTCAAACGCCAGCGCCGTTCCGCGCGCGCGTCCGCGTCTTCTCCGCGCCGCAACGGGGCGGGCAGTGCGCCGAGCAGCGCCTCTCCCCGGGGATAGTGGTAATAGTCCGCCGCCCACAGCAGCAGGCGGAGCACGTCCGCGGAGAAGATCGGTCGCGCGTCGATCAGCGCATGCGCCCGTTTCAGACGGTGCTCGGCGACGCGGCTCGCCGTGGCGGTGGCCGTGACGATCCCTACGCGGGTCCCGCGGCCGAACGGCACCCGTACCCGCATGCCCGCCGCCACCGCGGTATCCGGCGCGACGCCCTGGGGCGGCAGGTAATCGAATTCCTGATAGAGGGGAGAGGGCACCGCGACGTGCCAGATCCGTGTGTCGGCGGTCATCGGGACGGCTTCACGGCGGCGGCGGGGGGTGAAAGACGCGGTTTTTTCGGCCCTCCGCGCGCCTCGTTTGAGGTGGAGAGTGATGTATAAACCCTAACTCCTTGTCGAGCAGGGGAATCGGGGGCTTGTCCACAAAACCTGTGGATAACTCTGTGGACGGTGTGGGTCATCGTTAGATTAATGGCCATCGCCATTAGCATTTTGTCTCGGTGGCGAGAAAATAGCCTGAAAAAATTCCACTTGAAAAACAAATAATTGATCAAACGGCCCCGGGTGCGGGCGAAGTCCGCCCGCCGGATACGCGCCCTGGCTGTGCCCCCTTCCGGACTGTGTATAAAGATGGTGCAGGGGCCGCGGAAAAGGCAAGGGGAGGCGGGCGGACGGGACGGGCCGCCGGTCTTCAGAAGGGCTTCAGCGTCGCCAGCAGGACGATCGCGATCAGGAACAGCACCGGCACCTCGTTCAGCCAGCGGTAGAACACGTGGCCGTGGCGATTGCGGTCGCGCCTGAAATCGAGGAGCAGCTTGCCGCAATAGACGTGGTAGACGATCAGCAGCAGGACCAGCGTCAGTTTGAGGTGCAGCCAGGCCATGGAGGAGTACATCTCCCAGGCATAGGCGAACACCATCCACAGCCCGAACACCAGCGTGAGCACCGCGCCCGGGGTCATGATGCCGTAGAAGAGCTTGCGTTCCATGATCTTGAAGCGTTCCCGTCCCGGAGTGTCCTCGCACTGGGCATGATAGACGTACAGCCGCGGCAGATAGAACAGGCCGGCGAACCAGGTCACCATGGAGATGAGATGCAGGGCCTTGAGCCACGGCATGCGCGTATTCCGCTTCGCTCGATGAAAGGACGGCCCACTATACTGGCGGACGGCGCAGGTTGACAACGCCCGTCGCGCCGACAGGTTCGCTTGACTTGCGCCGGGGCGTCAATTAGATTTAGGCCCACGTGGAGAGGGACGCATCCTTGTCTCCCGCAGAGATAACAACAAGTAGATGCGTTACTTCAGATTTGCGGCTGCCGGCCGCATTTTTTTTGGTGACGACGGACGGTCCGTGGCCCCGCGTCATTCCGGTCGCAGCGCCTCCGGCGGCACGCCCTGCAGGCCGTTGCGCAGCACGCGCGCCTCGATCCCGTAATTCTTCAGCACAAAGACCGCCGCCGAGCTGCGGCTGCCGGTCTGGCAATAGCAGATGTAGCTGATCGACCGGTCGAGCCCGCGCGCCTCCTTGTGCAGCGCCCGCATCGGGATGTTGTGCGCCCGCGGCAGGTGCGAATGGGCGAATTCGCTCGGCAGGCGGACGTCGATCCAGGCCGCGGCGCCGGCGGCCACCTCCGCCGCGGCGCGTATATAGTCCACGGCCTCGAGGGTGGGCTGCCGCAGCAGCGTATTGAAATCCTCCTTGGAGAGCCGTAGCAGGATGCCGTCGCTCATCATCGAGACGGTGGCGTTGCGCGGATTGTCGGAGATCAGCGCCGCCTCGCCGAAGGAGGCGCCCGAGTCGAGCTCCGCCATCTCGATGCTGTCCTCGTCGTTGTCGGGATTGCGCATGACCAGCGCGATGCCCTGATCGATCATGTAGAAATAGTCGCCCGCGTCGCCCTGGCGGATGATCACCTCGCCCGCGTGCACGATGACGGGCTCCAGCTGGTGCAGCAGCTGTTCGACGTTGGAGGGCGGGAGCCGGCGGAAGGTCGGCGATTTGATCATGGTCCTGAGCCAGTCCGCCTTGTTGATGGTGATGATGCCGTCCTCGCTCATCACCACGTCCTCTTCCGGCGCCGAGATCTGGCCCCAGGTCAGCAGGGTGTCGAGCAGCTCCTTGTCGATGCGCGCGATTTCGGCGCGGGTGACGGCGACTGCCGTCGCCCGCCGCGGGTATTCGTCGGCGATGGGGTGGCGGGCCTCGTCGCTGCCGGCGCTGACCGGATGCGTCGCGCCGGAGCCGTGCGGGCGCAGTTCCACGCTCCCTTCCAGCAGATAGACGGCCTGGCCGTCGTCGTCGCCCGCCGCGAACAGGGTCTGCCCGGGCTCGAGGTATTCCAGACGCGCGCCTTCCAGCAGCTCGCGGATCTGGTCCGCGGGCAGTGACGAGATCGGTTCAAGCCGCCCGAGGCGCTCGATGTCCGTGGTCTTTTTCACTGCGCTCATGATGTCGTCTCGTTCTGTTTCATTCCGTCGCGTGCCGGGCCCGGCGCGCGCCGCGGGCGGGATTCCGGCCCGGATCCCCCCGGGGCGGGCATCGCGGCCGGGTGCCGCCGCCGAGGCGGCCGTGTTAGACTGCGCTCCTGGTCCCCGGTTTGGCATTATCATCGGCATTCATCCGGAATTCTTCACAAAGCCGGGGTTCGAGACCCCCAGACATGTCGGCGCGCCTACGCGAAATCCCCTATAACTACACCTCGTTTTCGGACCAGGAGATCGTCGCGCGCTTCCTGGGGGGCGAGATGTGGGAGGTAATCAACCGCCTGCGCGCCTCCCGCCGCACCGGCCACTCCGCCCGCATGTTGTTCGAGGTGCTGGGCGACATGTGGGTGGTGAGCCGCAATCCCTATATCCAGGACGACCTGCTGGAGAACCCCAAGCGGCGCGATTCGCTCGTGCGGGCGCTCTACCAGCGCCTGGACCAGGTCGAGCGGCGTGCCGAGGGGAACGAACTCGCCGCGACCCTGTGCGCCTCGGCGCGCGGCGCGGTCGACCGCTTCGCCGGCGGCCTCGCGCGGCAGCGCGAACTGCGCCGGAAGGCGCTCCGGCGCCTGGGTCGGGTGACGCGCCGCGACAACATCGATTTCAGCGGCTATGCCCGCATCGCCCACGTCACCGACGCCACCGACTGGCGCGTCGAGTTTCCCTTCGTGGTGATCTCGCCGGACACCGAGGAGGAGATCCAGGGCGTGGTCGCGGCCTGCATCGAGCTCGGACTGACCCTGATCCCGCGCGGCGGCGGCACCGGCTACACCGGCAGCGCCGTGCCGCTGCACGAGGACACCGCGGTCATCAACACCGAGAAGCTCGAGGGGCTGGGCGGGGTCGAGTACCGTACGCTGGCCGGCGTCTCCGGCCAGGTGCCGACGGTGCGCGCCGAGGCCGGGGTCGTCACCAAGCGCGTGATGGAGCGCGCGGACGCCGCGGGCCTGGTGTTCGCCGTCGACCCCACCTCGCAGGATGCCTCCACCATCGGCGGCAACATCGCCATGAACGCCGGCGGCAAGAAGGCGGTGCTGTGGGGAACGGCGGTGGACAACCTGGTGTCCTGGCGCATGGTGACGCCCGACGCGCGCTGGCTCGAGGTCGAGCGCCTCAACCACAACCTCGGCAAGATCCACGACCAGGAGACGGTGGAGTTCCGCCTGCGCCGCTTCGAGGCCGACGGCGCGACGCCGTACGGCGAGTCTGAGACCCTGCGCATGCCGGGGCGGCTGTTCCGCAAGCAGGGCCTGGGCAAGGACGTCACCAACAAATTCCTCGGCGGCCTGCCCGGCGTGCAGAAGGAGGGTTGCGACGGCCTCATCACCTCGGCCGTGTTCATCCTGCATCGCATGCCGAAACACCTGCGCACGGTGTGCCTGGAATTCTTCGGCAGCGACATCGGTCCGGCCGTGCGCGCCATCGTCGACATCAAGGCCCATGTCGAGGGCCTGGGCGGCGTGCTGCTGTCCGGGCTCGAACACCTCGACGAGCGCTATCTGCGCGCGGTCAAGTACAGCACCAAGGCGCCGCGGCGCGAGCTGCCCAAGATGATCCTGCTCATCGATCTGGCGGGCGACGGGGAAGACGCCGTCGCCGCGGCCGCCTCGGGCATCGTGAGGCTGGCCAACCAGCGCGACGGCGAGGGTTTCATCGCCGTCAGCCCGGAGGCGCGCCGGCGTTTCTGGGAGGACCGCTCCCGCACCGCCGCCATCGCCGCGCACACCAACGCCTTCAAGATCAACGAGGACGTGGTGATCCCGCTCGACCGCCTCGCCGAGTACACGGTCGGGGTGGAGCGCATCAACATCGAGCAGTCCGTCGGCAACAAGCTGCGCATCGTCCAGGCGCTCGCGCGCTTTCTCGCGGAGGACTTTCCCGCGTTGCGCCTGGGCGAGGAGGCGGAGCGCAGCCGCGAGGACGACGCCATCGTCGAGTCCAAGCGTTCCGCCGCCCGCGCGCTGCTGGAGCAGGTGGAGCGGCGCTGGTCCGATCTGCTCGGGCGGCTCGACGCGGCCGCCGCCGATCATGCCGGACGGCTCGACGAGACGACGCTGGCGCGCCTGCGGCCGGGCGACCGCATCCTCGACCTGATGCTGCGGCGCGACCTGCGCATCTCCTTCCGCTCCGAGGTCGAGTGCCCGCTCAAGGAGATCTTCGGCGGGCGCGGCTTCGAGCCGGTGCACAAGCGCATCGACGAGATCCACGCGGGGATCCGTTCGGGGCGGTTGTTCGTGGCGCTGCACATGCACGCCGGCGACGGCAATATCCACACCAACATCCCGGTCAATTCCAACGATTACGCCATGCTGCAGGAGGCCGATCGCATCGTGGACCGCGTCATGGCGCTGGCCGCCGATCTCGGCGGGGTGATCTCGGGCGAACACGGCATCGGCATCACCAAGCTGCGCTATCTGG